>NZ_JBIUVW010000055.1:0-36397 GCF_044743155.1 Pseudomonas sp. NPDC087697
CAGACGTAACAACCCGATATCCCATGATGCTTCCTTAAATCGACGCTCCTACATCATGGTCCAAAAATATTCGACCACAACAGCCTTGCTCCTACAAGGGCCACCGATCTCCTGTAGGAGCAAGGCTTGCCCGCGATGGGGCCAGCAAAAGCACTACAACACCTTAGAAACCGCGATGGCGCTTGAGGTGTTCATTGATCTTCGCTGCCGGCACCTTCTGCAAGCTGCACAGCAAGTCATGAGACAACTCGCGCAAGCCGTGTTTCTGCCGCAGCTCCTGCGCCAGATGCGCGGTGAGGTTGGCGGCCATTTCCGCATCAGCCATGGCCCGGTGAGCCTGGCCGGTATGGGGCAATTGGGCGAAGGTGGTGAGGGTGCCGAGCTTGTGGTTCGGCGCGGCCGGCATCAGGCGGCGAGCGAGTAACAGCGAACAGGCAAAGTTCTGCAAGCGTGTGCGTTTGATCCGCCCCAGCTCAAAGTCCCAGAACTTCTGGTCGAAGGCTGCGTTGTGGGCCAGCAGCGGCGTGATGCCGACGAATTCGTTGACCTCATTCATCACCTGCTCGGCCGAAGGCGCGGTGCGCAGCATGGCGTTGCTGATGCCGGTCAGTTGCTCGATGAAGGCCGGCACTCGCACGCCGGCATTCATCAGGCTTTGGTAACGCTCGACAATGCGCCCCTGTTCAAGAATCACCACGGCAATTTCCGTGGCCCGGCAGCTGCTGCTCGGGGAGATTCCGGTGGTTTCAAAGTCGATGACGGCTATGCGTTCCAAACCTGTTCCTTGCGTTGAATAATCAGTTTTTAAGCAGCAACGCGCCTTCGATCGGCACGTAACGGCTGGCAGCGCGAATCAGCGAATTGGCGGTGAGCCCCGGCACGCCATAGGCAACCGCTTCAACGCCGTGTTTGGCGATGATCCGCTCCAGCAACATGTCGAAATCACCGTCACCCGAGGCCAGCACCACTTCGTCGACATGATCGGCGGCGTCCATGATGTCGAGGGTGATGCCCACGTCCCAGTCGCCCTTGGCCGAGCCGTCGCTGCGCTGGATGTAGGGCTTGAGCTTCACGATGAAACCGAGGTTGCGCAGGATCTGCTGAAATTGCTGCTGCTTGCTGTCGCCGCGATCGATGGCATAGGCATAGGCCTCGACGATCTGCCCGCGCTGACTGATGTCAGCCCAGAGGGCGGCGTAGTTGAAATGACAACCGTAGGCCTGGCGCACGGTGTAATAGAGGTTTTGGACATCGGCGAACACCGCGATCTTCTTCACCGCAAATCCTCATGGCGCACACAAGCGCAGGCGATTGATCAGGCCCAAGGCCTGAAAAGTCGCCCAGTATGCCAGTCAGAAGGATTTTTCCGCGAATAATCAGTCCGGGGCGCTACCAGGCCCCGGACGAATGGCGTATCAGACGAAGGAATCGTCGTCATCACCGCCGAAGAGTGAGCTGTCGTCGCTGTCGCCGCCCTGGTCGTTGTTGCCCCAGGAATCATTATTGGCCATGCGCTGGTCGTCATTACCCCAGGCGTTGCCGGAATCGCTGGCCGGTGCTGGCTCTTCCTTGATGACTTCAACGATTTGCTGCGGCTGCTGGTTGCTGTGGAACAGGCTGCTGATGCCTTCTGCCAGCATCACGCCACCAGCCACGCCGGCTGCGGTTTTCAAGGCGCCACCGAGGAAGCTGCTGCCCGCTGCCGGAGCCGGAGCCGGCTGCTGCGGGGCATAGCCTTGTTGCGGGGCACCAAAGTTTTGTTGCGGCGCGCCATAGTTTGGTGGCGGTGGCGCAGAAGGTCGCGCCGGTTCACGCCAGCCGCCGCTCGATGCTGGAGCGCTTTGGGCAGGTGCAGGCTGCGAATCACGGGAACCGCCGAAGATACTCGACAGGAAACCACCGCCACTGTTGCTCGGTGCCGGTGCGGCGGCCTGGGCCTTGGCTTGCTGCAATTCGTCCTGCAATTGCTGGATTTGCTGGGTGAGCTGTTTGTTTTGCTCGTCGAGGCTCTTGATCGCTGCCTCTTGCACCAGAATCGCCTGAGTCATGAAATAGCCCGCCGCAGGCTGGCGGCTCAGGTGTTCCTTGATCCGCGCCTCGGCCAGAGCATCGCGCGGGGCTGAATCCGTCTCGGCCTGTTGCAGCCGTGAAAACAGTCCATCGATCAGGGTTTGTTCTTCGCTGTTCATGGCGACCTCATAGATTGCCGGAAAATCATGGCCCTTTTCCCTTATGGATAAGGTGCTCACCAGTTATGGGGCTGTTACTGGTTGTTTCAATAGCCTTTACCAAACGTTTACGTTTGCTCGACTGCCGGTCGCATCGGTTACAGTGTCGAAATACTTTGTAACCTGCGATAGCGACCGATGAATCCGTTAGACGTACTCCGCGACTCTCTGTATTTCTTCCAGCGCAACCTGGGCCGCATCGTGCCGCTGTGTCTGCCATTGGTCGTGCTCGAAGCGTTGCTTCAGCAACTGGTCGACCACTCTCAGGGGCCGGATGCGTTTCCCGGCTATAGCGTGATCATCGGGCTACTGGTCTACCCCTTGTACACCGCCGCGCTGATCCTGTTTCTCGATGCCCGCAGCCGTGGCGAATCGCCGCGCACACTGGACCTGTTGTCGGCGTCAGTCAGCCTGTGGCCACGCTTCGCCCTGCTGACGGCGCTCAATACATTGCTGATTCTGGTGGGTTTGTCGCTGTATTTCCTGCCAGGCATCTGGCTGATGGTGATGCTTGCCTTTGCCGAGTACCTGTTGGTGCTGCGCAACATGCAACCGCTGCAGGCCATCAGGGAAAGCATGCGCCTGGCCCGTGGCAATTTTCTGCGCATCCTGTTCTGCATTTTCTGCGTGATGGGCCCGTTGTGGCTGCTCAAGGGCGCGAGCATGGCCATCTACCCGGAGCCGCAGAACCCGGCACTGACGCTGATCATCGAAAGTGTTCACAGTTTTCTGCAGCTGTTCACCAGCGTGGTGCTGTTTCGCCTGTTCATGTTGATCAGCGATGTGCCTGATAAACCCGAAGGAAACGCCTGACAGCTCTACCCTTGGGGTCTGAGCCCGCCTCGGTTATGCTCGGGCTCAACTTTGTAACGCCATAAGCCGAGCCATGACCCGTCTACTGCGCTACACCCTGCTGGGCCTGCTGATTCTCATCGGCCTGCTGTTTTCCTTGATCTACAGCCTGACCTGGCGCCCCGACGCCAAGGAAACGCTACCCGTCAGTTGCAGCACCAGCGCGCCCACGCTGGTGCCCGGTCAGGCATTGAAAGTGATGACCTGGAACGTCCAGTACCTGGCGGGCAAACGCTATGTGTTCTGGAATGACCTGGCCCAAGGCACCGACGAAAGCCCGACCCCGGAAGACATGGCCTTCAGCCTCGACGAAGTGGCACGGGTGATTCGCGATGAGCAGCCGGACCTGGTCCTGCTACAGGAACTGGATGATGGCGCCAAGGCCAGCGACTATCAGAATCAGCTCAAACTGCTCCAGGAACGCCTGGTCGACCTCTACCCTTGCAGCGCACACGCCTTCGACTGGAAGGCCGACTTCATTCCCGATCCGCATATTTTCGGCAGCGTTGGCCGGCAATTGGCGACCTTGAGCCGCTTCCAGATCGAACATGCAGAACGTCTGCAACTGCCCGAAGCACCGGCCAACTTCATCAGCCGCCAGTTCCAGCCAAAAAACGCCCTGCTGGTGAGTTACCTGCCGCTGCGCGACGGCGGCCAAATGGCAGTGCTCAATACTCACCTCGATCGGGCGGCGCAGCCTGATGAGACCCAGCAGACGAAGGTGACGGCGGTTGCCAAGGTGCTCGACACGTATGAAGGTCGCGGCACGCCGTGGCTGATCGGCGGCGACTTCAACCTGTTGCCGCTGGGCCAGTATCAACGCCTCGCGCCCGAACAGCGCACGCCCTACTCCGCCGACAGCGCGCTGCATGTGCTGTGGGATAAATACCCGATGATCCCGACCAACAACGAGGCCAGCGGTGTCGATCGGGACCAGTGGTTGACCCATTACCCCAACGACCCCGGCCTCAACGGCCCGGATCGCACTGTCGACTACCTGTTCTACAGCCCACGGATCAAACGGGTCGAAGCGCAGGTGCGACAGGACGATACGCTGCGCATCTCCGATCACTTGCCGGTGATTGCACGGTTTCTGCTCCCCACAGCCCCCTAGCCACTGACCGACACAGATCTAATGTGGGAGCGGGCTTGCTCGCGAAAGCGGACTGACATTCAACATTGATGCTGGATGTTATGACCCCTTCGCGAGCAAGCCCGCTCCCACATTGGAATGTCGGCGCATCAGGGAATGTGTGCTCTTGACTGGTGGGGATCGTGGCAAGCCCCCTCGCCACAGCCTCTTAAGGCTTACGCGGTTTGGCCCGCGCAGTGGCCTCGGCCACCAATGGGTCATCCGGCCAGTAATGTTTCGGATAACGCCCCTTGAGGTCCTTCTTCACCTCGGCATACGTGCTGCGCCAGAAGTTCGCCAGATCCTGGGTGACCTGCACCGGCCGCCGCGCCGGTGACAGCAAATGCAGCTTGACCACCTGCCGGCCGCCAGCAATGCGCGGGGTTTCGGCCAAGCCGAACAACTCCTGCAAACGCACCGCGAGAATCGGTGGCTGTTCGCTGTAATCCAGACGAATCGACGAACCGGAAGGCACGCTCAGGTGATGAGGAGCCTGCTCATCGAGGCGTTGCGGTAATGGCCACGGCAGCAGGTTATGCACAAAGCTCGACACATCCAGGCTGGCGAAATGGCTGAGCCGCGAAACCCTCCCCAGGTACGGCATCAACCAATGCTCCAGGCTGGCCAGCAACGCCGCATCGCTGACGTCCGGCCACTCACTTTCACCCTGCTTGCTCAGATCCAGCTGGCGCAGCAATGCCACTCGCGCCTGCCACTGACGCAGCTCTGGGGTCCACGGCAACAGCTCCAGCCCTTTGCGGCGCACCAGATTGACCAGCGCCTGGCTGCGCGCGGATTCATCGAGGCCGGTCAGCGGCTCGCGGCTGAGCACCAGCTCGCCCACCTTGCGCTGACGCTCGGCCCGCAGCACGCCTTCGCGTTCGTCCCAATCGAGCTGATCGACGCACCGCACCTGCTCCGCCAATACCGAATCGAACAGCGCCGGATCAAAATCCGCCGCCAGATAAATGCGCTCTTCGCGCTGCCCCTGACGGCTGCCCAGATCGGCGATCACCAACCAGGGTTGCTTCATCAGGCTGTCGGCCTCGGCGAACAATGCCGCACGACCGTTGGCCAACCGATACTCCGCACCACCGGCCCGTCGCTGCTGCGCGACGCGGTCCGGATAGGCCAACGCCAGCAACGCGCCGAGCCAGCGCGGATGCTCTGGATCGCTGACCGGCTCATCGGCTTTTCCACGCAGATAACCGCGATATTGCCGAGCCAATTGTCGTGCCCGCTGCACGCCACCTTGAGCACCACGCGCGGCCCGTTCTTCGCCAGATAAAAGCACCAGACGACTGTGCAAATCCGCACCGGCACCGCGCAAAATATCCCGCTCACCGAGCAATGCAGCAACGTCGCAGGCCATGTTCGCCAGACCCAACGCTTGCCCACGCAGTAACAGATGCGCGATGCGCGGATGGGCCGGGAGTTCAGCCATGGCCTGGCCGTGACGAGTGAGTTTCCAGTCTTCAGCGGACGAACCTTCCAACGCGCCAAGGCGTTCGAGCAAGTCCTGCGCCTGTGCATAAGCCGCCGCCGGAGGTACATCGAGCCAGACCAACTGCCCAGGCAGAACGCCCCAACGTCCAAGCTGCAAGGCCAGCCCGGCAAGGTCCGCCGAGAGAATTTCCGGGCTGGCATACGCCGCCAGTTGTTCATGCTGATCCTGCGACCACAGCCGATAACACACACCCGGTTCCAATCGTCCTGCGCGGCCGGCACGCTGAGTGGCGCTGGCGCGGGAGATGCGCTGGGTGTCGAGGCGGGTCATGCCGCTGCCGGGGTCGAAACGCGGCACTCGCGCCAGCCCCGCGTCGATAACCACACGCACGCCGTTGATGGTCAAACTGGTCTCGGCAATGTTGGTGGCCAGCACCACTTTGCGTTGTCCGGGTGGCGCCGGATCGATGGCCGCACGTTGCGCCGCCAGATCGAGCTCGCCATGCAACGGGCAGAGCAGCACCTCAGAGCGCTCACCCAATGCATCGGCCAACTGCTGATGCACGCGACGGATTTCGGCCTGCCCGGGAAGAAACACCAACAGGCTGCCGCTTTCATCGTTCAAGGCGTCGAGAATGGTCTGCACCAGTCGCGGCTCGATGAATTCGCCCGGCTGAAACGGCCGGCCCCAGCGCATCGTTACCGGGTACATGCGACCTTCGCTGCGCAGGATCGGTGCGTCATTCAGCAGGTCGGCCAGACGCTCGCCTTCAAGGGTTGCCGACATCAACAGGATCTTCAGTGGCTGCTCATCACGAAACAGCTCACGGCCATTCAAACTCAGGGCCAGCGCGAGGTCGGCATCGAGACTACGCTCGTGGTATTCGTCGAAGATCAGCAGACCCACACCTGCAAGCGACGGGTCTTCTTGCAAACGGCGAGTGAGGATGCCTTCGGTGACGACTTCAATGCGCGTATTCGGTCCGACTTTGCTGTCGAGGCGAATCCGGTAGCCGACCGTTTCACCGACTTTCTCGCCCAGCTCACTGGCCAGCCGTTCGGCCGCCGCCCGCGCTGCCAGTCGACGCGGCTCAAGCATGAGAATGGTTTGCCCGGCCAGCCACGGCTCATTCAACATCGCCAACGGCACGCGGGTAGTTTTACCGGCACCGGGCGGTGCTTCGAGCACGGCTTCGTGGCGTGTCGCCAAGGCTTCACGCAGCGCGGGTAAAACTTCATCAATTGGCAAAGAAATCATGCTGGCTCCAAAACAGAGCCGCGAGTATAACGGCGAACTGCCTGACGTTAATCACGGTCCTAATTCATACCGACGACGTTTCGTTTCATGTTTGCTCAGGAGATTTACTATGCGTGCTCCGTTTCGCCTGATTGGCGGTGTATTGGTTGCAACCCTGCTGACCCAAGTGACCGCTTGCGGTTCGATTTTCTACCCGGATCGCCGTGGCCAGATCGACGGCAAGATCGACCCGGCAATTGCCGCGCTCGACGCCGTGGGACTGCTGTTCTACATCATCCCCGGGCTGGTTGCGTTCGCCGTGGACTTCACCACCGGTGCGATTTATTTCGAACCCGGCAAGACCGCGCAAGTGGCGCCGGAGAAACTCAAACAAGCCATCGATGCCGACGGCACGGTCGATAACCACAAGTTGCAGGCTATTCTCGAAAGCGAGTTGGGCCGCAGCTTCCCGCTGGATGACCCGCGTTTGATCCAGCACAAGGGCAGCGTTCAGCAACTGGCTATGCTCGGCCTGCAACCCGCCGCTTGATGCACCACACCGAAGGAACGCTTCACCTATGACCAGCAGCCCGGAACACGCTCGCCTGTTACGCCTTGCCACCCGTGCCTCAGTGGCGGTGGCGAGCATACTCATTGTCGCCAAGGCCATTGCCTGGTGGCTGAGCGGATCGGTGAGCATGCTCGCCGGACTGACGGATTCGGCACTCGACGGTGTGACGTCGCTGCTCAATCTGTTGGCGGTGCATTACGCGTTGCGCCCGGCCGATGACGATCACCGCTATGGGCACGGCAAGGCGGAATCCTTGTCGGGCATGGCACAGGCCCTGTTTATCGGTGCCAGTGCGGTGTTGATCGCGTATCAGGCCTTTGAGCGCCTGCAACACCCGGAACCGGTGGGGGCGCCATGGATCAGCATCGGCGTGATTATCTTTTCCCTCGTCCTGACCCTGGCGCTGCTGATGCTGCAACACCGGGTGATCCGCGAAACCGGCTCCAACGCGGTGCGCGCCGACTCCCTGCATTACCGTTCCGACATGATGCTCAACGGCAGCATTCTGGTGGCGTTGGTACTGGCCGGTTTTGGCTGGAATCAAGTCGATGCCTGGTTCGGCCTGGGGATCGCGTTTTACATTCTGTGGAGTGCGATTCAAATCGCCCGGGAAAGTTTTGCGGTGTTGATGGATGAAGAACTGCCGCCAGACGTCAGCCAGCATATGCTCGAACTGGCGTGCGGCGTGCCCGGCGTACTCGGCGCCCACGACTTGCGCACACGGATTTCCGGCAGTCACTGGTTCGTGCAATTGCATCTGGAGTTGCCGGGGGAGTTGACGCTGTCAGTGGCGCACGGCATCAGCGATCAAGCGGCGGATGCCATTCACGCCGCTTACCCGCGAGCCGAAGTGCTGGTGCACGCCGACCCGCAGGAAGTGGTGATGGCCGCCCAGGCTCAGTAGCTGACCTGATAACCGCGCGAGCTCAGACAGTTGCCCTCGGCCTGGCGGTAGGTCTGTACCACTTGTGGCGCCGGTTGATAGGTCACTGTGTGTGGATCAAAGCCGCTCTGCTGGACCGCCCAACGGTAGCAGTCGTAACCGTCCTGAGTGACCTGCTCGGGTGATTGCCCATTGGCCGGATAAGCCACTACGTCATAACCATTGCTGGTGGGTTGCGGCTGCGGGTTGCCTACCGGAGGCTCAACCACGACGTACTCCTGAGTGCTCTCCTCATAGGTGTAGTACGCACCTGCCGCCAGAAACATCAGCGCGCCACCGATCCAGACCTCCTGAGCGTAATCGGGCAAATACCTCACACGGATCCCGCGAGGCGGTTCAACCACCACATAACGGGGCCCTTGTGGGCGATACCAATAGCCGCCGGAGTAGAAATAATCCTGCCCACGGTAGGGCACACGGTCGTGGCGCTCGGGGAAACGGTCGATCATGTAACCCGGCCGATACTGCGGACCGGGTCCCCAGCCGTTGCCATGCCCTTCCGGACGTCCTGCCCAGCGACGGTCATCCCGATGGTCATCGTGACCGCCGGCCTGCCAACGCTGGTTGTAATCGTTGCGCCGTGGAATGTCCTGATAGTAGCCACGCTGTGGCTCCTGGGTCTGGCGAACAGTGTCCGGACGGCCCTGGATCGGCAGGTTGTTCGCCGGTGCAGGCGCAGGTCGACCTTGAACCTGGCCATTGGGGTCGTGTCGCTGACGGTTCTGCCAGTCGCCTCCCTGATTCTGACCGTTGTGTTCGAATTGGCGGCTGTTGTTGCCGCGAATGATTTCAGTCTGCGGACGTGGCTGGTTGTTTTCCACGCGAGGTTGATTGTTTTGCGGGTGCTGCTGGATGTTTTCCACGCGAGGCGGATTATTTTCAGGACGCGGTTGATTGTTCCCCTGCCGCCCCTCGCCGCCATGCTCGTGCTGACCACCCTCATTATTGTGTTGCTGTTGCTGTTGCTGTTGCTGAATGTTCTCCTGCGCCCCCTGACCTTCTGCCAGCAATGGCGCGCTGACACTTACACACAACACACCAACACCTGCCATACGCCAGATGCGCGACTTCATGCTATTCCTCACTGCGGTGGTGACCTATACATAAGACTGAAAAAGCACAGGCCGGTTCTGCAACAGGTTATCAGTCGCGAGACTTATTTCCTGATTTACACGCAATAAAAAAGGGAGACCCGTCGGCCTCCCTTTGAGAACTTCGTCCGTGCTCGACGCTTTTGACGCCGGCTCACCTCACTCCGTCTTCTGGACAGTGTGTAGCCCGGGGGCCAACTCAACCCCTGTGGGGGTGGTGGCCGCGGCTGGCCTGATTCGGCGGGCCGCTGCGGACTGTTTGTCCGGGCAGTGATTCTGGTGATAAGAATAGGCTTGAGGCGGCGACAGAGGATTGCGAAGATTGCTCAAATAAACATGACTTGCGCAATTTTTCATCACGGATAGATAATCTACCGCAATAGTTAAGACAAAGGCCTGATTCATGAGCAAACTCGACCGATACGACTTGAGCATTTTGGCGGAGTTGCAGCGCGACGCGCGCATCTCCAATCAGGAGCTGGCCGAACGCATCGGCCTGTCGCCATCGCCTTGTTCGCGGCGGGTCAAGCAGCTTGAAGACGACGGCTACATCACCCGCCAGGTGGCCCTGCTCGACCGCAAGATGCTCGGTCTGAGCCTGACCGCCTACGTGTTGATCGGCATGGACCGGCACACGCCCGAGCGTTTCGAAAACTTCGAAGCCGCCATCCGCACCTTGCCGCAAGTGCTCGAATGCAGCCTGGTGACCGGGATGGACGCCGACTATCAACTCAAGGTGGTGGTGCCGGACATGGACCACTACCAAAAACTGCTGCTCGGCCACCTGACCCGCATCGAAGGCGTGACCAGCGTGCGCTCAAGCTTCGTGCTCAACCAGGTGCTCAACAGCACCGAGTTGCCGTTGACTCACCTGCGTAGCTGAGAACGCCTTCGCGAGCAAGCCCGCTCCCACATTGGATCTTCAGTGAACACATTATTTGTGAACACCCGAGATTAACTGTGGGAGCGAGCTTGCTCGCGATAGGGCCGGCACAGGCAACGAATCACTACGGCAGACCGACGCACGTCAATGCGCCGCCAATATCCATTGGCGTATACTTCCCCAGCCTTTTTCGCCCTGCCCACGCTGGAGATAGTCGATGGATCCTGCAGTATTTGAAGAGTGGATGATGACCGGTCTGGTATCCATCCTGATCATTTTCATGGGTTTCATCGTCTGGGATCTGGCGAAAAAATCCAAGGCCGGACGCTTTGGCTCGTTCATCCTGTTCTTTGTGCTGGGTCTGGGCGTGGCCGCGTTCATCATCAAAAGCGTGGTGATCGGCCTGATCGAATCCGGCGCTCTATAGGCGCGCCGGCACTTCCTTCCACTGGCCTTGATCGAGGCCTTCGATCGTCCAGTCGCCGATACGCACCCGCACCAGACGCAGAGTTGGCAAGCCTACCGCAGCGGTCATGCGTCGCACCTGACGGTTGCGCCCTTCACGAATCACCAATTCCAGCCAACTGGTCGGCACGCTTTTACGAAAACGCACGGGCGGATTGCGCGGCCATAGCTCAGGCTCTTCCAGCTGTCGCGCCTGCGCCGGCAAGGTCATGCCGTCATTCAACTCGACGCCATCGCGCAAACGCTGCAATTGCTCGGCGCTCGGCTCGCCTTCCACTTGCACCCAATAGGTCTTGGCCAACTTGTGTTTCGGGTCGGCGATACGCGCTTGAAGCTGACCGTCGTTGGTCAGCAGCAACAAGCCTTCGCTGTCACGGTCCAGCCGTCCTGCCGGGTAGATCCCGGGAATCTCGATATAGTCCTTGAGCGTCGCCCGCCCTTCGCCGTCACTGAACTGCGTCAGCACATCGAAGGGCTTGTTGAACAGAATCAGTTTCGGCTCGGCCGGCGGCGCTTTGGCAATACGTCGTGGAGCTGAAGAGGATTGCGCGGGCGCAACACCTGGGCGGCGGGAGACGGGACGAGGAGGACGCGGCATGGCAAAAACTACATCTAACGGTCAGGGCTGCTAATGCTAGTGCCCTGACCGCTAAATGACCATGACAACAATCAGCGGAACGGCGGCTCGTCGAAGCTGCGCAGTTTGCGCGAGTGCAACGAGTTGAGCTCGGTGCGCAACAGATCCACCGCCGCGATACCGATCTTCAAGTGCTGGCTGACCGCACGCTCATAGAAGGCGTTGGCTGAACCCGGCAGCTTGATTTCGCTGTGCAGCGGCTTGTCCGACACACACAGCAAGGTGCCGTACGGCACGCGCAGACGATAGCCTTGCGCGGCGATGGTGCCGCTTTCCATGTCCACGGCAACCGCACGAGACAAGTTGATCAACGGTCGCTCCTGAGCCCAGCGCAGTTCCCAGTTACGGTCGTCGTAGGTCAGCACAGTACCGGTGCGCAGGCGTTTTTTCAGGTCATCGCCCTTTTCGCCGGTGACGTTGGCTGCCGCTTGCTGCAAGGCCATCTGCACTTCGGCCAGGGCCGGAATCGGAATGTTCGGTGGCACCACCCGGTCGAGAATCCCATCGCGGCGCATGTAAGCGTGGGCCAGCACGTAGTCGCCGATAGTCTGCGACTGCCGCAGGCCACCGCAGTGACCGATCATCAACCAGCAATGCGGACGTAACACCGCCAAGTGGTCAGTGATGTTCTTCGCGTTGGACGGGCCGACGCCAATGTTCACCAGGGTCACGCCGTGGCCGTCAGACGCCTGCAGGTGATAGGCCGGCATCTGATAACGGTGCCAGACCACGCCCGCCGCAATGGCCGACGCTTCGCCGTGATCCATGCTCTTTTCAATGATCACGTTGCCCGGCAAGACCATGCGCACGAAGCGCGGATCGGTGCGCAGTTGCTCCAGACCATGGGTGATGAACTGGTCCACGTAACGGTGATAGTTGGTCAGCAGGATCCACGGCTGCACATGGCGCCAGTCACTGCCGGTGTAGTGCACCAGACGGCGCAGGGAGAAATCCACTCGCGCGGCGTCGAACAACGCCAGCGGCAGCGGATCGGTGTTTTCCCAATCGTACAAGCCATCGGCAATACCATCGGTGGCGGCCGACAAATCGGTACTCGGGAACACCCGCGCCAGCACCGCAGCGGTGACGCCGGAGCCGGCAAGCTCATCGCCCTGCTCGACCACGTACGGGTAAGGAATGTTCTGCTCACTGACACCCACTTCCACCGTCACGGTGAAGTCATGCATCAGCGGCACCAGTTGTTCCAGCAAATACTTACGGAAAGCCGCCGGATGGGTGACGGTGACGCTGTAGGTCCCCGGCAACTGAACCTTGGCGTAAGCACGCGTGGTCTGCGGGACTTCGCCTTGGCAAAGGTAGGTCAGACGTAATTCTGGATAACGAAACATCGCACGCTGTTCAGCGTCGGGTTCGATGCGGTCTTTCAGGTAACGCTTGAGCGCCTGACTCAACGCAGTGGTGGCCCGCTCGTGCAGAGCGGCCAACCGATCCACGGCTTGTTCGGCGGTTTGAACGACAATAAAGGCTTCGGTCACGATCAGCTTCCTGTGTTCTGACTTGCAGACCTTCATCTTGCCTGCATCGTCGCTTCACGGAAACACCGGAGTGCTGGGTGACCACAAACGGCGATGCTCTGGGGGCCAGTGTGGGAGCGAGCTTGCTCGCGATAGCGGCGTGACAGTCGACATCAATGTTGAATGTTGCTCAGTCATCGCGAGCAAGCTCGCTCCCACAATGGTTTTGTACTGTTCATTAACCGGTGTTCAGAAACCTTGAGGGGTAGAACGCGCAACAATCGCTTCCACATCCAGACCACGCGGCAAGGTGCCATAGACCCGACCGGCCGTTCCCAACCGGCTGGCAATAAAGGCATCGCTGACGCTGGCGTTGCCGGCCTCTAGCAATAGTTTGGCCTGCAAGCCCAAAGCAATGTCTTCGGTCAGTTGCCGAGCGCGATACTGAATGTCATCGGTGTCCTTGAACGCCGCCTGCAACTGGCTGATGTGCGCGGCCAGGCGCTTGTCGCCATGACCGTCACCGAGCTCGCTAAACAGTGCATCAAGCACACCCGGCTCTTTCGACAGTGCTCGCAACACGTCGAGGCACTGAACATTGCCGGAACCTTCCCACGTTGAGTTCACCGGCGCCTCACGGTACAGGCGCGGCAAGATGCTTTCTTCGACATAGCCTGCACCGCCCATGCATTCGGCGGCTTCGTTGATCATTGCCGGCGCACGTTTGCAGATCCAGTATTTGCCCACCGCCGTCACCAGTCGGGCGAATTTGGCTTCCTGAGTGTCATCGAGGTGATCCAGCGCCCGGCCCATGCGCAGGCTCAACGCCAGCGCGGCTTCGCTTTCGAGCGCCAGGTCGGCGAGCACGTTTTGCATCAGCGGTTGTTCACTGAGCAATTTGCCACCAACCATCCGGTGGGCGCAGTGATGGCTGGCCTGGGTCAATGCCTGACGCATCAGAGCGCTGGAGCCGACCATGCAATCGAAACGGGTCATGGCCACCATCTCGATGATGGTCGGTACACCGCGCCCTTCTTCGCCGATCATCCACGCCAACGCACCACGGAACTCGACTTCGCTGGACGCATTGGAGCAATTGCCGAGTTTGTTTTTCAGCCGCTGGATGTAGAACTGATTGCGCGTGTCATCCGGACGATGACGCGGCAGCAGGAAACAGGTCAGGCCCTTGTCGGTTTGCGCCAGGGTCAGGAAGGCGTCGCACATGGGCGCCGAGCAGAACCATTTGTGCCCCACCAGTTCATACGCCTGACCCGGCCCCGCAGCGCCGACCGGGTAAGCCTTGGTGGTGTTGGCTCGAACGTCGGTGCCGCCCTGTTTCTCGGTCATTGCCATGCCGATGGTGACGCCCGCCTTGTGGGCCATGCCGACATTGCGCGGGTCATATTCAGTGGCGAGGATTTTCGGCAGCCACTGCTTTGCGATATCCGCTTGCAGGCGCAATGCCGGGACGCTGGCGAAGGTCATGGTCAGCGGGCAGCCGCTGCCGGCTTCGGCCTGGCTGTGCAGGTAGCTCATGGCCGCACGGGCAACGTGGGCACCGGACTGCGGGTCAGTCCAGGGCAACGAGGTCAAACCGTGCTCGACCGCCGTGCGCATCAGCTCATGATAGGCCGGGTGAAATTCCACCAGATCAATACGGTGGCCGTAGCGATCATGGCTGGCGAACACCGGCTTGTTCTGGTTGGCCAGGAACCCGGCTTCCATCAACGGACCACCGGCCAAAGCGCCATACGCATCGATTCGCGCGTCAGCCCAACCCGCCCCGAAACGCCGCGCCCACTCCTGCAACGGCAGGTCGATGCGGTAGAGGTTGGTCCCGTCCAGCGACGGCGGCTGGTTGGTGACTTCGTGGGTTTCGGCGAACTGATGCAGGTTCATGGCGGGGCCTCCTTGGGTCAGCTGAGACCTTCAGTTAAGCACCGCCTCCCCAGCGAACAAAGTGGCATATACGCCTAAATATCGGCGCTTTCACCTTGTTTCGGACAAAGCACCCGACGATAAAGCGCCGCTTGCAACTCTTCGAATTTCACCGGTTTGCTGAGGTAATCAGTCAATCCCTGCTCAAGATCCAGGCCCTGTACCGAGACCACCGCAGCCAGCACCGGCAACTCGGCATAACCCGGCAGTGCGCGGATATGACTGTCGACCGACAGTCCGTCGAGCAGCGGCAAGGGGCAATCGATCAGCACCGCATCGAACGCTTCGCGACGCAGAAACTCCAGCGCCGCCTGACCGCTGTCTGCGCTGCGAACCCGATAGCCGAGTTTGAGCAACATGCCACGCACCACCAACTGATTGATGCTGTTGTCGTCGACCAGCAACACCGTGCAATCCTGCGGTGCGCGTAAGCGGACGCTAGCGTGAACCTGGCGCGATTGACCGGCGACCGGCTGCACATTCACCACGTCGAACTCGACATCAAGCTGAAAGCGGCTACCGCGTCCAGGCTCGGAGCGATGGGTCAGACGGCCGCCAAGCAGTTCAACCAATTGCCGACAAATCGCCAGACCGACACCCAACCCGCCGTATTCGCGTGTCATCGAGCCGTCGAGCTGGAAGAAGCGTTGATACAGCGTGGCCTCCCCCAAATCGGTGAAACCGATGCCGGTGTCGATCACTGCGAAAGACAGCGCCAAACGCCCCTCTTCGGCAAATTTGCCACTGACCCGCAAGGCCAGCCCGCCAATCCGGGTGAACTTGATCGCGTTATCCAGCAAACACTCCAGACCTTGCGCCAGCTTGGTGCTGTCACCGTACAAACGGTCAGGTAGCCCGGACGCCAGATCAACCTTGAAGTCCAGCGCCTTGCTCGCGGCATTGGCGGCGAACTGCTGCTGCAAGGTTTCGACCACCGAGCGCAAGCTGAATGCTTGCGGGTACACTTTGAGTCGGCCCGCCTGCAATTCGGTGAGGGTCAGAATGCCGTTGACCATGCGCATCATGTCCCGCGCCGAACCGGCGGCAGTTTGTTGATACTGCTCAAGCTCCGGGTCGAGCTCGATGGTCTGCATCAATTCCAGCGAACCGATCACGCCGTTCATCGGCGTACGCAGTTCGTGGGTCAGCGTCGCGAGGAACTCATCCTTGAGTTGGTTGCTGCGGGCCAGTTGCTGGTTCAATACTTCGAGTTTCTGTCCGGCGTCGAACAGCGTCTGCGCTTGCTGCTCGCGCATGGAATTGATCCGGTCGGCCAGGGCCAGCGACAGCAGCGCAACTTCAATCGCCGAGCCGATCTGACTGGCGTACATGGTCAGGAACACGTTGGGCAGATAGCCGAGCACCATCAGCGTGTTGACGATGCCGCCCAACAAAAAAGCCGTCCAGGCAATGATGAAGTAGCGCGCCACCCGCAGGCCACGCCACCAGGCGAAGATCCCGGCGGCGAAAATCACCACGATGAAGACCAGCGCCAATGCCGTCGCCAGGCGCAGCGCCAGTGCATAGCTGGTCATCAATGACAGGCCGACCACCACCGCGCTGCAAGCAATCAGCACCAGCAGCAAACGATCGAGCCAGCGCGTATGGCTGGCGGTTTGCAGGAAGCTGCGGGCGAACTGGCTGCCAAACAGCGCCGCCAAACCGATGAAGAACGGTGTCGCGGCGTTGGCCCACCACGGGTTGTTCGGCCAAAAATACTCGACCGCAGCACCGTTGACCGACAGTTGGTAGAGGCCAAACGAGGCAATATAAAAGATATAATAGAGGTAACTGGTGTCACGTACGCTCAGGAAGATGAACAGGTTGTAGACCACCATCCCCAGCAGTACGCCGTAAATCAGACCGAGCACGTAGAGGCGCAGCGGCTGGTCTTCCAGATAGGCAGTACTCGACCAGAGGGTCAGCGGTGCCTGGACCGACCCCTCGCTTTGCAGGCGCAAGTACAGGGTTTCGCGTTGCTCGGGAACGAAGTCCAGTTTGAACAGGTAGTTGTTCTGGCGGATCTGCCGACTGGCGAAGGGCAAGGTATTGCCGGTACGACTGGCCAATCGATAGCCGCCGGTACTGTCCGGCAGATAGAGGTCGATATGGCCCATGGGCGGATAAGCCAACTCCAGCAGCCAGGTGCGCTGGGCATTCGGATTGCTCGGGCGGTAGTGCAGATCGACTTTCAACCAGAACGCCGAATGCGAATAACCGGCGTTCAGCGTGTCTTTGTCGTGGGTCTTGAAGTTACCGGCCGCGGCTTGCGCACGGACATCGGCGATGGATGCAGTGCCGGCGACGTCTTCGTACACCTGCATGACTCGACCCAAGGGGAGGCTTTGGGTCAGCTCATCAAAATCGGCTGCGGCCGCCAGCATGGGCAAGCTCAACAGCAACATCAGCAAATAGCGCATAAAGCCCCAGCGTGGCCAGTCCGGTTGTGTCAGGAAGCCCCCCATTCCCTTTGAGTAGACGTAAAACCGGCATTACCTGTTATTGGTTTGGATCCACTCTAGCATAGCCGTTGATGGCCATTGAGCACCATTGAAAAATTTAGTCTAAAGGCTCTAGAACGGGCTTTTCATGGCGATCCACAGAACCAGATTTATTGAGTCGGTCAGATTGTGACAATGCCCCACTCCCCGTAGCAGCTGCCGAAGGCTGCGTTCGGCTGCGAAGCAGTCGTGAAATCAGGCACTGCGGTGTCTCAGGTGAACCGTGGACGCAGGTTTACGACCGCTTCGCGCCCGAACGCAGCCTTCGGCAGCTGCTACGGGGAGCAAGTCATGAGTCGTTGGTCGGCACACCGAAAAAAGATGTTTGGTGGTAAGCTCGCGCACCATGAATATCTACAGCTCTCGCCCCGTTGTCCTCTGTCTCTCCGGCCACGACCCAAGTGGTGGCGCCGGCTTGCAGGCAGATATCGAAGCCCTGCTCGCTCAGGGTTGTCATGCCGCCCCGGCAGTAACCGCGTTGACTGTGCAAGACACGGTCAACGTCAGCGATTTCCGCGTTCTCGACCGTGAGTGGGTATTGGCACAAGCCAACGCCGTGCTCAACGACTCGACGGTCGCGGCAGTCAAGCTGGGCATGCTCGGCTCTCTGGAAATGGTCGACACCGTGGTCGAACTGCTTCAGGCGCATCCGCATTTGCCGGTGGTCTGTGACCCGGTGCTGCGCGCCGGCGGTGGCGGACGACTGGGCAAGGACGAAGTGGGCTACGCCATGCGCGAGCGCCTGCTGCCACTGGCGATCATCGCCACCCCCAACCTTCCTGAAGCGCGCATCCTCGCCGAACTGCCCGAAGGCACGGCCGATGAATGCGCAGAAAAACTCCTTCCTTTCGTCAAACACCTGTTGATTACCGGCGGCCATGGCGACGAACACGAAGTGCATAATCGCCTGTACAGCCGCGACGGCAGCCGCCAGACCTACACTTGCCAGCGTTTGCCCGGCAGTTATCACGGTTCGGGTTGCACCTTGGCCAGCGCTCTGGCCGGGCGTCTGGCCCAGGGCGAACACCTCGCCAGCGCGGTACAGTCGGCACTCAATTACACTTGGCGCACCCTGCGAGACGCCGAACAGCTTGGCAAAGGCCAGTTCGTGCCGCGCCGTCTGCCGCTGGACTTTTGCTCGTAACGCCATGAGGCCTGCCCGATGAAATTACGTGGCCTGTACGCCATCACCGACAGCCAACTGCTGGCCGGCAAGTTCCTGCCTTACGTGGAGGCCGCGCTGGACGGCGGCGTTACTCTGCTTCAGTACCGCGACAAAAGCAGCGACGAGGCCCGCCGACTGCGCGAAGCCGAAGCCCTGCGCGACCTGTGCGAGCGCTACAAGACGCAGCTGATCATCAATGACGACGCCGAACTGGCCGCACGCCTGAGTGTCGGCGTACACCTGGGGCAGACCGATGGTCCGTTGACCCCGGCCCGCTCGCTGCTGGGTCGCCAGGCAATCATCGGTTCGACCTGCCATGCGCAACTCGAACTCGCCGAACAAGCGGCAAAAGAAGGCGCCAGTTACGTCGCTTTCGGCCGTTTCTTCAACTCCAACACCAAGCCCGGCGCGCCGACGTGCAGTCTCGAACTGCTCGACCAGACCCGCAGCAAACTGCACCTGCCAATCTGCGCGATCGGCGGCATCACCCTGGAAAACGCCGCCCCGCTGGTGGCCCACGGGGTCGATCTGCTGGCCGTGGTTCACGGGCTGTTTGGTGCCGACACTACTCAAGAAGTGACGCGCCGTGCTCGCGCCTTCAATGACCTGTTCAATTTCTGACTTCTTAAAGAGCCCGACCATGTCTCGTTCCGAAACCCTGTTTGCCAATGCCCAGAAACACATTCCCGGCGGCGTGAATTCACCTGTTCGTGCATTCAAGAGCGTCGGCGGCACGCCGCTGTTCTTCAAGCACGCCGAAGGTGCCTACGTGACGGACGAAGACGACAAACGTTATGTCGACTACGTCGGCTCCTGGGGCCCGATGATTCTCGGCCACAGCCACCCGGACGTGCTGGACGCGGTGCGCAAGCAGCTTGAACACGGTCTGTCCTACGGCGCCCCGACCGCGATGGAAACCGAGATGGCCGACCTGGTCTGCTCGATCGTGCCGTCAATGGAAATGGTCCGCATGGTCAGCTCCGGCACCGAAGCGACCATGAGCGCGATTCGCCTGGCCCGTGGTTTCACCGGCCGCGACAGCATCATCAAGTTCGAAGGGTGCTACCACGGTCACTCCGACAGTCTGCTGGTGAAAGCCGGTTCCGGCCTGCTGACCCAAGGCGTGCCGAGCTCCGCCGGTGTTCCAGCGGCGTTTGCCAAACACACCCTGACGCTGCCCTTCAACGACATCGACGCCGTTGAAAAAATGCTCGCCGAAGTTGGCCAGGAAGTGGCGTGCATCATCGTCGAGCCAGTGGCAGGCAACATGAACTGCGTACCGCCAGCGCCAGGCTTCCTCGAAGGCCTGCGCACCCTGTGTGACAAACACGGCGTGGTGCTGATTTTCGACGAAGTGATGACTGGTTTCCGCGTGGCCCTCGGTGGCGCCCAGGCGCACTACGGCGTGACCCCGGACCTGAGCACCTTCGGCAAGATCATCGGCGGCGGCATGCCAGTCGGCTGCTTCGGCGGCAAACGCGAAATCATGTCGCACATCGCACCGCTGGGCCCGGTTTACCAGGCAGGCACCCTGTCGGGCAATCCGCTGGCCATGGCCGCCGGCCTGACCACCCTGCGCCTGATCAGCCGCCCTGGCTTCCACGCCGAACTGAGCGAGTACACCAGCCGCCTGCTCGATGGCCTGCAACAACGCGCCGACGCCGCCGGCATCCCGTTCGTGACCACTCAGGCCGGTGGTATGTTTGGCCTGTACTTCAGCGGCGCCGACGACATCGTGACCTTCGATGACGTGATGGCCAGTGATACCAACCTGTTCAAGCGCTTCTTCCATCTGATGCTCGAAGGTGGCGTGTACCTGGCACCGAGTGCATTCGAAGCCGGCTTCACCTCGATCGCTCACGGCGAAGCCGAGCTGAAACTGACGCTGGACGCCGCTGAACGCGCGTTCGCCGCATTGAAGTAAGCAGCGATAGACGCTGACGTCGACGATTGTCGACGTCAGCTTTATCCTACATTCCTACCTTATTTCTTACGCGACACCGGTAAATCCCCCAAAAGCGGCAGATATAATCCCCGCGCGGCAGAAAAACGAGTAAAGACTTTGTAAGGTGGGTCCTGCTTATTTCATAATGCGCGCTTATTGGATCCCTCGACGGGTCCGCGCGCCCTTCAGAGGTAAGTCGATTCCCATGAACCGCACCGGCCGCGCCCTTGCATTGGGCTGCCTGTTGCTCCTTCAGCCCCTGCTCGCGTATGCACAAGCAGGCGGCAACTCGTTGTTGATCCCAGCGATGGGTCGTTGCACCCTCAATACCCAGCCTGAAGACCTGAAGGAAGCACTCGCCACCTGTCAGAGAGCGTCAGACGCCGGGGATGCGGAAGCGCAATACGAGTTGGGCGAGTTCTACTACGAGGGCAAAAACGCACCGCGCGACCTCAAGCAAGCGCTGAGCTACTTCGAAAAAGCCTCGCTGCAAGGCCACGCTCAGGCGCAATTCAAACTTGGCACCATGTTCTTCCACGGTGAAGGCGTACCGGCCAATAACGTTCAGGCGTACATCGTGCTGAAAATGGCCGCGGTCAACGGCGCGGAAGACGCGCTGGATACCGCCGATGAAGTCGCCGAGCACATGCAACGCGATGAACTGGAAGTCGCCACCCAGGTGCTGGGGCAAATTTTCCGTAAATACCTGATGGAACTGCAAAGCGCGGACGGGCGTACGCCTTTCTCGCCGCTGCCTTAAATCCTGCATCGATCTTTCTGGCCCCTTCGCGAGCAAGCCCGCTCCCACACTGGATCTTCTGTGGACACATTATTTGTGAACGCCAGAGATCAAATGTGGGAGCGGGCTTGCTCGCGAATAGGGGCAACTCGGTTTTGAAGGCTTACTTCTCAGGCATCGGCATCGGAAACGGCATGACATTACCGACCGCGCCACGGGCTTCGCTGATTTTCGGTGTGCCCATACGCTCGACTTCGTCGATGCGCACAATCGAATGCATCGGCACAAAACTGCGCACCACGCCTTCGAACTGAGCCTTGAGCTTCTCTTCGCTCGGATCGACGACCACTTGCGTGCGCTCGCCAAAGACGAACTCTTCCACTTCCAGAAAGCCCCACAGATCACTTTGATAGATCTGCTTGGCGTACATTTCGAACACCTGGCCCTGGTTGAGGAAAATCACCTTGTAGATTGGAGCTTCACGTTTGGTCATGGTGGGCGGGTAACACGTCGAGGGATAAAAATGAGGGCGCGAACTATAGCATAGCCGCTGGACGCGCGACGGTAGGAACCGGGGGACTTGTTCCCTATAATGCGCGGTTCTTTGAATCACGTGATGATCCCGTCCATGGCCAAGAAGCTTTACATCGAAACCCACGGTTGCCAGATGAACGAGTACGACAGCTCGCGCATGGTCGATCTGCTGGGCGAACATCAGGCCCTGGAAGTGACGGCGCGCGCCGAAGACGCGGATGTCATCCTGCTCAACACCTGCTCGATTCGCGAGCGCGCCCAGGACCGGGTGTACTCTCAGCTGGGCCGCTGGCGCGAACTGAAGCTCGCCAACCCGGAAATGGTCATCGCCGTCGGCGGTTGCGTGGCCAGCCAGGAAGGCGCGGCGATTCGCGACCGCGCACCCTATGTCGACGTGGTCTTCGGCCCGCAGACCCTGCACCGCCTGCCGGAAATGATCGACGCCGCACGCCTCACCAAGTTGCCGCAAGTCGACGTCTCGTTCCCGGAAATCGAAAAGTTCGACCATCTGCCAGAACCGCGCGTCGACGGCCCTAGCGCCTACGTTTCGGTGATGGAAGGTTGCAGCAAGTACTGCACTTTCTGCGTGGTGCCCTATACCCGCGGCGAAGAAGTCAGCCGGCCGTTCGACGACGTGATCGCCGAGATCATTCACCTGGCCGAGAACGGCGTGCGTGAAGTCACCCTGCTGGGGCAGAACGTCAACGGCTACCGCGGCCTGACCCACGACGGGCGCCTGGCCGATCTGGCCGAGCTGATCCGCGTGGTTGCTGCCGTCGACGGTATCGACCGCATTCGCTATACCACGTCGCACCCGCTGGAGTTCTCCGACAGCCTGATCCAGGCCCACGCCGAAGTACCAGAGCTGGTCAAACACCTACATCTACCGGTGCAGTCGGGTTCGGACCGGATTCTCGCCGCCATGAAGCGCAACCACACGGCACTTGAATACAAGTCGAAGCTGCGTAAGCTGCGGGCCGCCGTGCCGGGTATCTGCATCAGCTCGGACTTCATCGTCGGCTTCCCCGGCGAGACCGAAAAAGACTTCGAGCAAACCATGAAGCTGATTGAAGACGTCGGTTTCGACTTCTCCTACTCGTTCGTGTACAGCCAGCGCCCGGGCACCCCGGCTGCCGACCTGGCCGACGAAACCCCGGAAGAGCTGAAAAAAGAGCGTTTGAACGCCCTGCAACATCGCCTCAATCAGCAAGGTTTCGAGATCAGCCGACAAATGGTCGGTTCGACCCAGCGGATCCTGGTGACCGATTACTCGAAAAAAGACCCCGGCGAACTGCAAGGCCGGACCGAGAATAATCGAATCGTAAACTTCCGCTGCGACAATCCAACCTTGATCGGCCAGTTCGCAGACGTGCACATCGACGCCGCACAGCCGCACTCGTTGCGTGGCTCGTTGATTCTATAATCACCATAAAACCCGTAGGAGCAAAGCTTGCTCGCGATGGCCACAACGCGATCTGCCTGACAGACCGAGTTATCGTTCATCGCGGGCAAGCCTTACTCCTACGGAACTGTGATTGAGGCTGCGTTATTTAAGAGCTTTCGCACGTAGCCTGCTGGCGTTATCCTTGATTTATCTCCATTGCCCCAGGGCGGCTAAAAACAACCTTGAACGCACCCATAGAACCACATCGCTTCATCCTCGAGCCCTTTGAGGCTCACCGCTTCGCCAATCTGTGCGGGCAATTCGACGAGCATTTGCGCTTGATCGAACAGCGCCTGGCGATCGTGATCCGCAATCGCGGCAATCAGTTCGAATTGATCGGCGAACCCAAGCACACCACCTCCGCGGAAAACCTTCTGCGCCGCCTCTACCGTGAAACCAAGGGTAGCGAGCTGTCGCCAGACACGGTTCACCTGTTCCTGCAGGAATCGGCCGTGGAAGAAATGGACAACCATTCGCCCGCCGAACACTCCGTCGCCCTGCGCACCAAAAAAGGCATGATTCGCCCTCGCGGCTTGAATCAGCTGCGCTACGTGAAGGAAATCCTGGCCAACGACATCAACTTCGGCATCGGCCCGGCCGGTACCGGCAAGACCTATCTGGCCGTTGCCTGCGCAGTCGATGCGCTGGAGCGCGAGCAGATCCGTCGCATCCTGCTGGTTCGCCCAGCGGTCGAGGCCGGCGAGAAACTCGGCTTCCTGCCCGGCGACCTGTCACAAAAGATCGACCCGTACCTGCGTCCGCTGTATGACGCACTGTACGAAATGCTCGGCTTTGAACACGTCGCCAAACTGATCGAACGTCAAGTCATCGAAGTCGCCCCACTGGCCTACATGCGTGGCCGTACGCTGAACAACAGCTTCATCATCCTCGACGAAAGCCAGAACACCACCGTCGAGCAGATGAAGATGTTCCTGACGCGGATCGGCTTTGGCTCGACGGCAGTCATCACCGGTGACATTACTCAGATCGACTTGCCGAAGGGCACCAAGTCCGGGTTGATTCATGTGATCGATGTGCTCAAGGAAGTACCGGGCATCAGCTTTACCCACTTCAAGCCCAAGGACGTTGTCCGCCACCCGCTGGTGCAGCGCATTGTCGAAGCCTACGAGCGCTTCGAAAATCGCCTGATCGACGAGCCTGCGACGCTTTCCGCCGAAAAGGGCAATCGCCACGATGCTTGAGCTTGATCTGCAACTGGCGACCGAAGCGCCTGCTCCCAGTGAAGCCGAATTCCGCCAATGGTGCGAACTGGCCCTGCGCCAGCGCACGGCTGACTCCGAATTGACCATCCGCCTGGTCGACGAGGAAGAAGCTCGCGAGCTGAACCATACCTGGCGGCAGAAGGATTACGCGACTAACGTCCTGTCGTTCCCTGCCGATGTGCCCGATGAATTGCTGGACATCCCGTTGCTGGGCGATTTGGTGATTTGCGTGGCCGTGGTCGAGCGCGAGGCCGCCGAGCAAGGCAAGGAATTGAAGGCCCATTGGGCGCATCTGGTCATTCACGGCTGCTTGCATCTGCTTGGTTACGACCATATAGATGACGACGAAGCCGAAGAAATGGAAGCACTGGAACGAACGTTGCTTGCAGAATTGGGTCATCCTGACCCTTATGCGGACGACGAAACCGAAACATCCCCTATCGTTACAACAAAGGATTCAGAGTAATCGCTATGAGCGAAGATCGATCGAGCAACGGGCAAAAGTCCTGGCTGGGTAAACTCACCCAGGCTTTTGCCCACGAGCCGAAAAACCGTCAGGAGCTGCTGGAGCTTCTGCGTGATGCCCATCAGAACAAGTTGCTGGACAGCGAAGCGCTGGCCATCGTCGAAGGTGCCATCCAGGTGGCTGACCTGCAAGTACGCGACATCATGGTCCCGCGCTCGCAAATGGTCAGCATCAAGGCGCACCAGACACCCCGCGAGTTCCTTCCGGCCGTCGTTGATTCCGCGCACTCGCGTTATCCGGTGATCGGCGAGAGCCACGACGACGTCATGGGAGTGTTGCTGGCCAAGGACTTGCTGCCGCTGATCCTCAAGGAGAACGGCGACAGCTTCAACATCAAGGATCTGCTGCGTCCGGCCACGTTCGTGCCCGAGTCCAAGCGTCTGAACGTGTTGCTGCGCGAGTTCCGCGCCAACCATAACCATATGGCCATCGTCATCGACGAATACGGCGGTGTGGCGGGTCTGGTCACCATCGAAGACGTGCTGGAACAAATCGTCGGCGACATCGAAGACGAGCACGACGTCGAAGAAGACAGCTACATCAAGCCACTGCCCAGCGGTGACTTCCTGATCAAGGCCCTGACGCCGATCGAAAACTTCAACGAGTTCTTCGACAGCGAGTTCTCCGACGATGAGTTCGACACCGTCGGC
Source organism: Pseudomonas sp. NPDC087697 (assembly GCF_044743155.1). Classification (NCBI taxonomy): domain Bacteria; kingdom Pseudomonadati; phylum Pseudomonadota; class Gammaproteobacteria; order Pseudomonadales; family Pseudomonadaceae; genus Pseudomonas; species Pseudomonas sp. NPDC087697. Next base: position 25,626 of record NZ_JBIUVW010000055.1, read on the forward strand.
GGCCTGGTGATGAGCGCGTTCGGGCACTTGCCAAAACGCAACGAAATCACTGAAATCGGCGCCTATCGCTTCCGCATTCTGAACGCCGACAGCCGGCGCATTCACTTGCTGCGCTTGACCCCTATAGCCCGTTAAGGACTGACATGCGTTGGATCACCCGCCCCGGCTGGCCCGGTAACCTGCTGGCCGTGGCGGCCGGTGCACTCACCACCCTGGCGCTGGCGCCGTTCGATATCTGGCCGCTGGCGTTGCTGGCGGTCGGGGTTTTCTACGCAGGTCTTCGCGAACTGACACCTCGTCAGGCGCTGGGTCGTGGCTGGTGCTTCGGTTTCGGCCTGTTTGGCGCCGGCACCAGCTGGATCTACTACAGCATTCACAACTTTGGCGGTGCTTCGGTGCTGCTGGCCGGGATGCTGATGCTGGCGTTCACCGCCGCGATTGCCTGGTTCTTCGCCCTGCCGGCCTGGCTCTGGGCGCGCTGGTTGCGCCGTAACGAAGCGCCATTGGCCGACGCCTTGGCCTTCGCCGCATTGTGGCTGGCGCAGGAAGCCTTCCGCGGTTGGTTCCTCACCGGCTTCCCATGGCTCTATTCCGGTTACAGCCAGCTCGACGGCCCGCTCGCCGGATTGGCGCCGTTGGGCGGCATGTGGCTGATTTCTTTCAGCCTGGCCCTGACCGCCGCGCTTGTGTACAACCTGCCGCGCCTGATCAAGGCCGGACGCAAAGGCTTTATCGTCGCAGGCCTGCTGTTGCTGGCCGCGCCGTGGGTGATCGGCCTGTCGCTCAAGGGCCACGCCTGGACCAGCCCTTCGGGCAACCCGCTCAGCGTCGCGGCAATTCAGGGCAACATCGAACAAAGCATGAAGTGGGACCCGGCACAGCTCAATGCACAGTTGGCGCTGTACCGCGACATGAGCTTCAGCTCCAAGCGCGTCGACCTGCTGATCTGGCCAGAAACTGCGGTCCCGGTGCTCAAGGAGTCTGCCGAAGGCTACCTGAACATGATGGGCAACTTCGCCGCTGAACGAAATTCGGCGCTGATTACTGGCGTACCCATTCGTGAGGAAGTCCACCACGAAAAACGCTTCTTCAATGGCATCACCGTGGTCGGCCAAGGCGACGGTACCTACCTCAAGCAAAAGCTGGTGCCGTTTGGCGAGTACGTGCCGCTGCAAGATCTGCTGCGGGGACTGATCGCGTTCTTCGACCTGCCAATGTCGGACTTCGCTCGCGGCTCAGCCGATCAAACTCTGCTGCAAGCCAAGGGTTACCAGATTGCTCCCTTCATCTGCTATGAAGTGGTCTACCCGGAGTTTGCCGCCGGCCTTTCGGCGCGCAGTGATTTGCTACTGACCATCAGCAACGACACCTGGTTCGGCACCTCAATCGGTCCACTGCAACACCTGCAGATGGCACAGATGCGTGCGCTGGAGGCCGGTCGCTGGATGATTCGTGCGACCAACAACGGCGTCACCGGATTGATCGACCCATTTGGCAAGATCACTGTGCAGATCCCGCAATTCGAACGCGGCATTCTCTACGGCGAAGTGGTGCCGATGCACAACCTGACGCCTTACCTGCAATGGCGCTCGTGGCCGTTGGTCATCCTTTGTCTATTGCTGTTTGGCTGGGCATTGCTGGCAAGCCGGATCGCCAAGACGGTTTAACCTCACATGATCGTTCCCATGCTCCCGCGTGGGAACGATCAACGTTAGCGATAAAAGATCCAGTACCCAACCTGCCCCACCGCCTCATTCAGCAGTTGCCCCGATCGCCAGATCGCGTTGAACTCCGGCATCCAGCCACCCAGCGGCCGAGCGTTATCCACACCCAAAAAACCCATCGGTGCCGGCACTACGGTCAAACCCGCGTGCTCGAAACTCCAGACGCTGCGCGGCATATGCCAGGCTTGCGTCACCACCACGACCCGCTTCAACCCGAAAGGCTTGAGCATCTCAGCGGTGAATTGAGCGTTTTCCCAGGTGGTGAGGCTACGCCCCTCCTGCCAACGGACCGCCACTCCAAAATCATCCTGTAACGAATCGGCCATCAACTTCGCTTCGGTTGGCGGCGTGCCGTAATGCAAACCACCGCTGGTCAACACCGGTAAACCCGACGCTTTGGCCAGCCGCGCCGCGTAACGTTCACGCTCCAGCGCCACACCGGTCGGCTGATCGGAACCCCAGGCAAGGTCACCACGTTCGCGACCGGCTCCCAACACCACAATCACATCTGCGCGTTCAGCCAAAGTCGCCCATTCGCTACGGGCCAGCGGGGGCTCACGCTCAAGGGCCTTGGCGCTCCACTGCACGACGACCGGCAAACTCATCAACCAGAACCCACCGACACCCAAAGCAAAACACAGCCCCGCAAGGCGCGGTCTTGAGCGGCGCAACCACCAGGCGAGCACAAGTAACAGCAAAAGAATGCCGGGCGGCAGAAGAAGTTGTTTAACGAAATAACGAAAAGGCATCGAGCATCTCCAGAGATGCCCGAAGCCTAAGTGGGTTGAAGCAAAGCGACAACTAAGATGGAGGGCTTTTTATTCAAAAAGCCATCACGAGTGACTTCATGCGCCCGCACGGAGCAACAAACACTTGCCTGATCACTTACTTGACCTGCAGGGACCGGACCTTTACCGCGTCTCTGCCAGGTAGCTTGTCTTTCAACCAGATAATTTTGGCCGAACGGGGGGCGTCGTTGTGCTTCACTGCTTCTAATGACAAGCATCCTTGCGCCTCACGTTCACTACGGTCCAGGTAAGCCTTGATCAGTTCGAACTCTGCGCGGCTCAACCCGCGAAGTTCCAGCTCCGCCGGACGCTCATCGCGCAACCGGCCCGCTGTCTTTGCGGCATCCAAGGCTAGCCCAAGGCGCTCTATCAGCTTTTCGTACAACTCGGGTTTTGTTACTTTTCGTTGTGACTCAACCATCCCTCACCTCATTGAAGATAAGACTCACTCCCCATCTAGAGCTTAGCTTCGCTGAGCAAACCGTTCTGGTGCCGCGACCAACGGCCCTAGGGTTGTGGCCAGCACGCAATCAGGGTTTCCCTCGGTAGAGCGCGGTCATGTATGCTACGGCGCTTCCTGTAACTCCACTTCCAGCTCGGCTGGGCATCGAAACGCCACTTTTGGCGTCATCAGCGTCCAGCGTTGCATTGAAGAGGATTAGGCCACCCCTATTCAGTTCAAAAGTAGCCATGCACGAACAATATCAGCCCCGTGAAATCGAAGCCGCCGCCCAGTCGTTCTGGGACGAGCAAAAGTCCTTTGAAGTCAGTGAACAGCCAGGCAAGGAGACTTTCTACTGCCTGTCGATGTTCCCTTACCCCAGCGGCAAGCTACACATGGGGCATGTGCGCAACTACACCATCGGCGACGTGATCTCCCGCTATCAGCGCATGCAAGGCAAAAACGTCCTGCAACCCATGGGTTGGGACGCTTTCGGCATGCCAGCGGAAAACGCCGCGATGAAGAACAACGTCGCGCCGGCCAAATGGACCTACGAAAACATCGCCTACATGAAAACCCAGCTGCGCAGCCTGGGTCTGGCGGTCGACTGGTCGCGCGAAGTCACCACCTGCAAGCCTGATTACTACCGCTGGGAACAATGGCTGTTCACTCGCCTGTTCGAAAAAGGCGTGATCTACCGTAAAAACGGCACCGTGAACTGGGACCCGGTCGACCAGACCGTTCTGGCCAATGAACAGGTGATCGACGGTCGCGGCTGGCGCTCCGGCGCGCTGATCGAAAAACGCGAAATCCCGATGTACTACTTCAAGATCACCGCCTACGCGGATGAACTGCTTTCGAGCCTCGACGACCTGCCGGGCTGGCCCGAGCAAGTCAAAACCATGCAGCGCAACTGGATTGGCAAATCCCGCGGCATGGAAGTGCAGTTCCCATACAACGTCGACTCGATCGGCGAAGCGGGCACACTGAAAGTCTTCACCACCCGTCCGGACACCCTGATGGGCGCGACTTATGTTGCCGTGGCTGCCGAGCACCACCTGGCGGCCCTGGCCGCACAGAACAACCCTGAGCTGCAAGCGTTCATCGCGCAATGCAAAGGCGGCAGCGTGGCCGAAGCCGACGTTGCCACCCAGGAGAAAAAAGGCCTGCCGACCTCACTGTTCGTCGAGCACCCGCTGACAGGCGAAAAACTGCCGGTGTGGGTCGCCAACTACGTGCTGATGCACTACGGCGATGGTGCGGTCATGGCTGTACCGGCGCACGACGAGCGTGATTTCGAATTTGCCATCAAGTACAACCTGCCGATCAAGTCCGTGGTGCGCACCAGTTCCGGTGACAGCAACCCGGCCCCGTGGCAGGACGCTTATAACGAATATGGCACGCTGATCAATTCCGGTGAATTCGACGGTCTGGACTTCGCTGGCGCGTTCGACGCTATGGAAGTCGCCCTGATCAAGAAGAATCTCGGCGCCTCGCGCACCCAGTTCCGCCTGCGTGACTGGGGTATCAGCCGTCAGCGCTACTGGGGCTGCCCGATCCCGATCATCCACTGCGATACCTGCGGTGACGTGCCGGTGCCAGAAGATCAACTGCCTGTTGTGCTGCCGGAAGACGTCGTACCCGATGGCGCCGGTTCACCATTGGCGCGCATGCCCGAGTTCTACGAATGCAGCTGTCCGAAATGCGGCCAGCCTGCCAAGCGTGAAACCGACACCATGGACACCTTCGTCGAGTCGTCCTGGTACTACGCCCGTTATGCCTCGCCGCATTACGAAGGTGGCCTGGTAGACCCGGCTGCGGCCAACCACTGGTTGCCGGTCGATCAGTACATCGGCGGTATCGAACACGCGATCCTGCACCTGCTTTATGCGCGCTTCTTCCACAAACTGATGCGCGACGAAGGTTTGGTCAGCTCCAACGAGCCGTTCAAGAACCTGCTGACCCAAGGCATGGTGATCGCCGAGACTTACTACCGTCGCGAAGCCAATGGCAGCTTCACCTGGTACAACCCGGCGGACGTTGAGCTGGAGCGCGACAGCAAGGCCAAGATCATCGGCGCCAAGCTGATCAGCGACGGCCTACCCGTCGAAATCGGTGGCACCGAGAAGATGGCCAAGTCGAAGAACAACGGTGTTGACCCGCAGTCGATGATCGACCAGTACGGTGCTGACACCTGCCGCCTGTTCATGATGTTCGCCTCGCCACCTGACATGAGCCTGGAATGGTCCGACTCCGGCGTCGAAGGTTCGCACCGTTTCCTCAAACGCGTCTGGCGTCTGGCTCAGGCCCACGTCGGTCAGGGCCTGCCGGGCAAGCTGGACATCGGTATGCTGAACGATGAACAGAAAGCCATTCGCCGCTCCATCCACCTGGCTATCAAGCAAGCCAGCCAGGACGTCGGCCAGCATCACAAATTCAACACGGCCATCGCCCAGGTGATGACGCTGATGAACGTGCTGGAAAAAGCCCCGCAAGGCACCGAACAGGATCGCGCACTGGTTCACGAAGGCCTGGAAACCATTACCCTGTTGCTGGCGCCAATCACGCCGCACATCAGCCACGAACTGTGGCATCGACTGGGTCACGCCGATCCAGTGATCGATGCCGGCTGGCCGGTTCTGGACGACAGCGCTCTGGTTCAAGACAGCCTGCAACTGGTGATTCAGGTCAACGGCAAGCTGCGCGGCCATATCGAAATGCCTGCCAGTGCCAGCCGCGAAGAAGTCGAAGCCGCCGCACGGGCCAATGAAAACGTGCTGCGCTTCGTCGACGGCCTGACTATTCGTAAAGTGATCGTAGTGCCCGGTAAACTGGTCAATATCGTCGCTAGCTAATTGGATCAGGCGCCAGGTCGTGTACCTGGCGCCGAACAGAACCTTTCGGGTCGCACAGTCGGCCCACATGGTTTCAAGGGGAGCAACAAGATGATCAAACGCAATCTGCTGGTGATGGGCCTCGCGGTACTGTTGAGCGCCTGCGGCTTCCAGCTGCGCGGTACCGGCACCACCGAACTGGCGATCAAGGAAATTGACCTGAGCGCGCGCAACGCCTACGGCGAAACCGTGGTGATGATGCGTCAAGCACTGGAAAGCAGTGGCGTTAAAATCTACGTCGGCGCGCCTTACAAGCTGGCACTCACCAATGAGCAGGAAAGCGTGCGCACGCTCAGCTACATCGGTGGAGCCCAATCGGCCGAGTATGAGCTGACCAACGTACTGAACTATGAAATCGTCGGTCACAACAACCTGTCCCTGCTCGACGACAAACTGCAGGTGCAGAAGGTCTACATGCACGACGGCAACAACATCACAGGTTCTGACCAGGAAGCCGCCGAAGCGCGCAAGGAAATGCGTCGTGACCTGGTGCAACGCATGATGCTGCGCCTGCAACAGTTCACCCCGGCTCAGCTTGATCAGTTGCAGCAGACCGCTGACGCTCGTGCCAAAGCGGAAGCCGACGCGCTGGAAGCAGCACGCAAGGCTGAAGCGAACACTCCGCGTCAGTCACCTATGCAAGTGCCGACCGAGTAAGTCGTACGGGGCGTTCCGGCGCCCCGTTCGCCCCGCCTTATGAAACTAGCCCCCGCCCAGCTCGGCAAACACCTGCAAGGCGCCCTTGCGCCCGTTTACATCATCAGTGGCGATGACCCATTGCTCTGTCAGGAAGCTGCCGACGCCATTCGCTCGGCTGCCCGCCAGCAAGGTTTTGACGAGCGTCAGGTGTTCAGCGCAGATGCCAGTTTCGACTGGGGTACGCTGCTGCAAGCCGGCGCCAGCATGTCGTTGTTCGCTGAAAAACGCGTGCTGGAGTTGCGTTTGCCATCCGGTAAACCCGGCGACAAGGGCGCTGCTGCGCTGATGGAGTATTGCTCGCGTCCGGCCGAAGACACCTTGCTGCTGATCAGCCTGCCAAAGCTTGACGGCAGCGCGCAGAAAACCAAGTGGGGCAAGGCGCTGGTCGAAGGCCCTCAAACCCAGTTCGTGCAAATCTGGCCGGTGGATGCCAACCAGCTGCCGCAGTGGATTCGTCAGCGTTTGTCGCAGGCCGGGCTTGCCGCCAGCCAGGATGCCGTTGAACTGATCGCCGCAAGGGTGGAAGGCAACCTGCTGGCAGCCGCCCAGGAAATCGAAAAGCTCAAGCTGATGGCCGAAGGTGGCCAGATAACGGTCGAAACCGTACAAGCGGCGGTCGCCGACAGCGCGCGCTTCGATGTTTTCGGGCTGACCGATGCAATTCTTAATGGCGAAGCTGCGCATGCTTTACGCATGCTTGAAGGCTTGCGCGGCGAAGGCATCGAACCACCCGTGATTCTTTGGGCGCTGGCCCGGGAGCTTCGGCTACTGGCCAACCTGTCGCTGCAATACAGCCAGGGCGTACCGCTGGACAAGGCCTTCAGCCAGGCCCGACCGCCCGTCTGGGACAAGCGCAAACCACTGATGAGCAAAGCCCTGCAACGCCATTCGGCGCAGCGTTGGGCGCAACTGCTGCTCGATGCCCAGCGGATCGACGCACAAATCAAAGGTCAGGCCGCGGGTTCGCCGTGGATGAGCCTGAGCCGACTGTCGTTGTTGATGGCCGGCCAGCGCCTGGCCTTGCCTGCCGAGTAAGTCTTTTTGTGGCGAGGGAGCTTGCTCCCGCTGGGTTGCGAAGCGACCCCAAAGAGCATCCTCACACCCTTACCAACGACTGCTGCGCAGCCGAACGGGAGCAAGCTCCCTCGCCACAGGTCATCATTTCCTACACATCGCGGGGACTAGACAGAACCCCCACTTCGGCCGATGATTTGCCCCGCATAAACCACTCAACGAGAGAACCGCCCATGAGCAAACACAAGCGGCCCAACAAGGCCAAATCCATCGTCGCCCAGCCACTGTTCCGCAGCCGTCAGGAACAACCCGGCAAGGGCAAAGGCAGCTACCGCCGCGAAGCCTTCCAGTCTAAAAGCTGGGAGGCTTCTTACTTTCTGGCGGCATAAAGTTTCAACATAACCCCGCTCCCCCTCGGCATGATAAGGTCTGCACCTGATTCGTATTATCTGGACCTGTGCATGCCCCTTTGTCTTTCCCGTCGTTGGCACCTGCGCCAACTGATTGCTGCCTCCAGCCTTGTTCTGCTTGTCGCCTGTGCGGAAAAACCCACCGCTGCCGACGCGCAACCGCTTCAGACCGCCCCCGTTGCAACCGCCCCGGCCGTCATTCCTCCGGTAGTGCCCGATGGCGACAACCTCGATATCCAGCCGACCCAGACCTTCGAAGAATGGGAGGCCGGTTTCCGTAAAGATGCCCTTGCCGCGGGTATCCGCCCGAACGTGTTCGACCGCGCCTTTGCCGGTGTCACGCCGGACATGAGCGTGATTCGCGCAGATCGCAGCCAGCCGGAGTTTACCCGTCCGGTGTGGGAATACCTCGATGGCGCGCTCTCAGCCGCCCGTGTGCGCAAAGGCCAGGCATTACTCAGCCAGTACGCCGATACCTTGACCACCATCGAGCAGCATTATGGTGTCGACCGCCAGGCACTCGTGGCGGTCTGGGGCATGGAAAGCAACTTCGGCAGTTTCCAGGGCGACAAATCGGTGATCCGCTCGCTGGCGACCCTGGCCTACGAAGGCCGCCGGCCAGACTTCGCCCACGCCCAATTGCTGGCCGCACTTCAGATTCTGCAGCAAGGTGATATCACCCCCGAGAAGATGCTCGGTTCCTGGGCCGGCGCCATGGGCCAGACCCAGTTCATCCCGACCACCTACCTCACCCACGCGGTAGATTTTGACGGCACCGGTCACCGCGATATCTGGGGCAGCCCGACTGACGCATTGGCCTCGACCGCTCATTACCTGCAAAGCTCCGGCTGGCAGAAAGGCCAGCCCTGGGGCTTCGAAGTGCAACTGGCGAGCGGTTTCGACTATTCGCTGGCTGACGGTGCAATTCGCAAAACCGTCTCTGAGTGGATGCAACTGGGCTTGAAACTTCCCTACGGCGCCCACGTTCCGGCCGGCTCCGAGCAACTGTCAGCCGCACTGCTGTTGCCAGCTGGCTATCGCGGCCCGGCATTCCTGATACTCGACAACTTCCGCGCGGTCCTCAAGTACAACAACTCGTCGTCCTATGCATTGGCGGTGAATCTGTTGTCCCAGCGCTTCACCGGTGCCGGTCTGATCAGCGGAGAATGGCCGAAGGATGACCTGCCTTTGAGCCGTACCGAGCGAATCGAACTGCAGAGCTTGCTGAGTGCCAACAACTATGACGCGGGTAATGCCGACGGCATCATCGGCGCCAACACCCGCAAGGCCATTCGCAGCGCCCAGCAGTCGTTCGGTTGGCCGGCAGATGGCTACCCGACACACAAGTTGCTGGAAGGTTTGCGTAACCGCTAGTCAGCCGTATGGCGGATGCCGCCTTCGCGAGCAAGCTCGCTCCCACATTCGACCGTATTTCCATGAAGGAACTCGGTCACCTGTGGGAGCGAGCTTGCTCGCGAAGACTGACTAACTGGCGACCACAATCTAACGCCTGATCACCACATCCTGCTCCAACCACAACTCTTTGTTCCCCGCATCCAGCCTTACCAACGCTCCCATGGGCAGCGTCAGGTTCGGATCGCAATGGCCGCTGCGCCACCCCGCTAGTACTGGAATACGCAACGGCTCGAAGGTTTGCTTGAGCAACCTCGCCAATGCATCGCTGTCCACTCCCGCCACATCCCCCACCAGAACCCCGCGCAGCTTCTTCAGCTTGCCGGCCAGGCGCAGATGGGTCAGCAGCCGGTCGATGCGATACAACGGCTCGTTGATGTCCTCGATGAACAGAATGATCCCGTCGGCATCGATTTCGAAAGGAGTGCCCATGGTCGCCGCGACCATCGACAGATTACCGCCCAGCAAACGCCCACGAGCGATGCCTGGCTCGATCGTGGCCAAAGGGTACGCCGCCGGATGCGCCAACAGGCTCCCGGCGCTCAGCTGGCCTCTGAGCAGACCAAACAATGAAGACTCGGTAGGTTGCTGTTTGTCCCCCAGCAGGTCGGCGTTGAGCATCGGCCCGTGAAAGGTCACAAATCCCGCATAACGGCTGATAGCCAGGTGCAGCGCAGTAATGTCGCTGTAGCCGACAAACGGCTTGGCATTGCGCCGCAGCAACTCGAAGTCGATCCGGTCCAGCAAGCGAGGGCTGCCATAACCGCCGCGCAGACAGAGAATCGCATTGATGGCCGTGTCGGCAAACGCATCATGCAGATCCTTCAGCCGAACGTCATCACTGCCGGCCAGGTAGCCGTCGTCCTCAAGGACGCCCGGGAAAATCCGCAGCGAATACCCCCGCGCACGCATCCATTGAAAAGCCTTTTCGGTATCCAGTGCCGCCGGGCCTGCCGGCGCAATGACGCCGATCAGCCCCTCGGCGGGTAATGCCGGGACTTGCGCGTGCTCAGAAATAACGAGGGTCGAGCGAGTGGTCATCCGTGATTCTCCCTGTGTGAATGCTTCAACACACAGTAGTCAGGAACGGGGACAAACAGAAGAGCATCAGTTGCCCCGCAGAGTGCAGGAAAAAACTGAACGTGACGCGGCACTGTGGCCAGCGCCCGAGAATAAAAATGCCCGCAAGGCGTAAGCCTTGCGGGCATTGTGGATCAGGACGACATCAACTCGGCCTTGACCAGCTTCGCCTGCTCGTCGGCATGGTACGAGGAACGTACCAACGGGCCGGAGGCGACGTTCTTGAAGCCCATCTTGTAACCTTCCTCGGCGAACCAGGCGAAGGTGTCCGGGTGCACGAAACGCTGCACCGGCAAGTGGCTGCGCGA
>NZ_JBIUVW010000056.1:0-35794 GCF_044743155.1 Pseudomonas sp. NPDC087697
TGCACTTCGTTTACGGCGTGCTCAAGTCGGGTCAACCCTTTGACCCGAAACTTGCGCTTGCCCGGTGAGGCTCAAGACGGTATCTACGGGTGTACACCTTCTCATGCAGGAGCTGCCGCAGGCTGCGATCTTTTCAAGGGGCGACTGCGTACTGTTACCAAATCCGAAAGGATCCATGTCAGGAAAAGCGCTTTCTCTCTTTGTAACAGATCATTATCCTTGCGCCCCTTAAAGCTGAATCGCTTCACCTGCCCGATTCGCCCTCGCAGCGTTCAGCCCTCTCCCCCATAAAAGACCTAGAATTCCTTCTCTATGCTCGACATTCAGACTTTGCGAGACAGCGCTGTCCGCCCCACTATTGCCGCCCGAAAAGCCACAACCCTGATCAGTGGACTCAGCGCCCTGGGCCTTGCCACCTGCGTTCAGGCTGCCCCCGCATTCGATAGCGACTCACCGTGGATGCTCGGCGACTGGAACGGCACACGGACAGAACTCGCGGAAAAAGGCTACGACTTCAAGCTCGACTACACCGGCGAAATGGGCAGCAACCTGCACGGCGGCTACGACCACGATCGCACGGCGCGCTACAGCGACCAGTTCGGCCTCGGTACGCACCTGGACCTGCAAAAGATCCTCGGCTGGCACGACGCTGAATTTCAGCTGACCATCACCGAACGCAACGGCAACAACATCAGCAACGACCGGATCAACGATCCGCGCGTCGGCGGTTTCACGTCGGCTCAGGAAGTCTGGGGCCGTGGCCAGACCACCCGACTGACGCAGATGTGGTATCAGCAGAAATTCTTCGATCAGAAGCTCGACATCAAGGCCGGCCGCTTTGGTGAAGGCGAAGACTTCAACAGCTTCCCCTGCGACTTCCAGAACCTGGCGTTCTGCGGCTCTCAGGTTGGCAACTGGGCAGGCAGCATCTGGTACAACTGGCCGGTCAGCCAATGGGCGCTGCGGGTCAAATATCACCTGACGCCCGAGCTCTACGCGCAAGTCGGCGCCTATGAACAGAACCCGTCGAACCTGGATCGCGACAACGGCTTCAAGCTCAGCGGCAGCGGTACCCAAGGCGCGGTTTTGCCGGTGGAACTGGTGTGGACACCGAAGTTCAACGGCCTGCCGGGCGAATACCGCGCCGGTTACTACTACAGCAGCGCCAAGTCCACCGACGTCTACAAGGACAGCAACGGTCAGCCGGCGGCCCTGAGTGGCGAGGCTTATCGCAGCGCATCGAGCAAGCACGGCGTCTGGCTGGGCGTGCAGCAACAACTGACCAGCCGCGCCAGCGATAACTCGCGGGGCCTGAGTGTGTTCGCCAACGGCACGATGCACGACAAGAAGACCAACGCCATCGACAACTACGTCCAGGCCGGCGTCGTCTACAAAGGCCTGTTCGATGCCCGCAGCAAGGACGACATCGGCTTCGCCATGGCCCGCGTCCACGTCAACCCGGCCTACCGCAAGAACGCCGAGGCGATTAATCAGGCGCATGCGGTCTTCGACTACAACGACCCGACCTATTTGCCGCCGCAAGACACCGAATACAGCGCCGAACTCTATTACGGCGTGCACCTGACCAACTGGCTGACCGTGCGCCCGAACCTGCAATACATCCGCCATCCGGGCGGCGTGGACCAGGTCGATGACGCGCTGATCGGCGGGATCAAAATCCAGTCGTCGTTCTAACTAACGCTACAAAACCCTGTGGGAGCGGGCTTGCTCGCGAAAGCGGCGGGTCAGTCAACATTGATGTCGAAGCTGACGGCCCCTTCGCGAGCAAGCCCGCTCCCACAGGGATTGCATCTACTGAACCCTTTTTACTGAATCCTGCCCGCGCTCGCGGGACTACTTGAAACGTCACGGAGAACCACACTATGAGCACTGATGGTGCTTTGAGTCGAAGCCGTCTGTTACCGAGCCTGCTCGGTATCGTGCTTCTGCTAATGGGCCTGGCCTTGCTGGCCGGGGGGATCAAGCTGAGCCTGCTCGGCGGCTCGCTGTATTACCTGCTGGCCGGTATCGGCTTGGCGCTGACCGGAATTCTGCTGCTGGCCGCCCGCCGTACGGCGCTGGGCCTGTACGCACTGGTGCTGTTCGCCAGTACGCTGTGGTCGCTGTGGGAAGTCGGCCTCGACTGGTGGCAACTGGTGCCGCGTCTGTCGCTGTGGTTCGCCCTTGGTGTGGTTCTGTTGTTGCCGTGGTTCCGCCGTCCGTTGCTGCGCGATGGCGCCGCGCCGCTGGGCACCGCTGCGCTGAGCGTGGCCGTGGTGCTGGCCGGCGCTACCGCCATCGCCAGCCAGTTCACCCACCCCGGTGAGATCATCGGCGAGTTGGGCCGTGACACTGCCGACATGACCAGCACCGCGCCAGCCATGCCCGAAGGCGAGTGGCAGGCCTATGGCCGCACCGAATTCGGCGACCGCTACTCGCCGCTGAAGCAGATCACCCCGGCCAACGTCGGCAAACTGCAGGAAGCCTGGCGTATCCGCACCGGCGACCTGCCGACCGCCGATGACCCGGTGGAGCTGACCAACGAGAACACCCCGCTGAAGGTCAACGGCATGCTCTATGCCTGCACCGCCCACAGCAAGGTGCTGGCGCTGGACCCGGACACCGGCAAGGAGCTCTGGCGCTTCGATCCGCAGATCAAGAGCCCGGTGGGCTTCAAGGGCTTCGCCCACATGACCTGCCGTGGCGTCTCTTACTACGACGAGAACGACTACGCCAAGGCTGACAACGCTTCGGCCGCCGTCATCTCCGAGGCTGGCAAAGCCGTTGCCCAAGCCTGCCCGCGTCGTCTCTACCTGCCCACCGCCGATGCTCGCCTGATCGCACTGAACGCCGACACCGGCAAGGTCTGCGAAGGCTTCGGCGATCACGGCGTGGTTGACCTGACCCAAGGTATCGGCCCGTTCACCCCCGGTGGCTACTACGCCACCTCGCCGGCGGCGATCAGCCGTGATCTGGTGATCATGGGCGGTCACGTCACCGACAACGAGTCGACCAACGAGCCTTCAGGCGTGATCCGCGCCTTCGACATTCGCGACGGTCACCTGGTGTGGAACTGGGACAGCGGCAACCCGGAGGCGACCGAGCCTTTGGCGCCGGGCCAGATTTACACCCGCAACTCACCGAACATGTGGTCGCTGGCCAGCGTCGACGAGAAACTCGGCATGGTTTACCTGCCGCTGGGCAACCAGATGCCTGACCAGTGGGGTGCCGACCGCACGCCGGGCGCGGAAAAATTCAGCGCTGGCCTGGTGGCTCTGGACCTGGCCACCGGCAAGGTGCGCTGGAACTACCAGTTCACCCACCACGACCTGTGGGACATGGACGTCGGCAGCCAGCCGACCCTGCTCGACCTGAAAACCGCCGACGGCATCAAGCCGGCGCTGATCGCCCCGACCAAACAGGGCAGCCTGTATGTACTCGACCGTCGCGATGGCACACCAATCGTGCCGATTCGCGAGATCCCGGTCCCGCAAGGCGCGGTTCCGGGCGACCGTACCGCCCCGACTCAGGCGCGTTCGGACCTCAACCTGCTCGGCCCGGACCTGACCGAGAAAGCCATGTGGGGCGCCAGCCCGTTCGACCAGATGCTCTGCCGCATTCAGTTCAAGGAACTGCGTTACGAAGGCCAGTACACCCCGCCGTCGTTGCAGGGCAGCCTGATCTATCCGGGTAACGTCGGCGTGTTCAACTGGGGCAGCGTGTCGGTCGACCCGGTTCGCCAGATGCTGTTCACCAGCCCGAACTACATGGCGTTCGTCTCGAAGATGATCCCCCAGTCTGAAGTGGCTGCCGGCAGCAAGCGCGAGAGCGAGACCTCTGGCGTACAGCCCAACACTGGCGCACCGTACGCGGTGACCATGCACCCGTTCATGTCGCCGTTCGGCGTACCGTGCCAGGCACCGGCCTGGGGCTATGTGGCCGGCATCGACCTGACCACCAACAAAGTGGTCTGGAAACACAAGAACGGCACCAGCCGTGACAGCTCGCCGCTGCCTATCGGCCTGCCCATCGGCGTGCCAAGCATGGGCGGCTCGATCGTCACCGCCGGTGGCGTCGGCTTCCTCAGCGGCACCCTGGACCAATACCTGCGTGCCTATGACGTCAACAGCGGCAAGGAACTCTGGAAGTCGCGCCTGCCGGCCGGCGGCCAAGCCACGCCGATGACCTACACCGGCAAGGACGGCAAACAGTACGTCCTGCTGGTTGTTGGCGGTCATGGTTCGCTGGGTACCAAAATGGGCGATTACGTGATCGCTTACAAACTGTCGGAATAAGCGTTAACGGCAGTTAAGGAAAAGGCGACTACCGCGAGGTAGTCGCCTTTTTTATGGCTCACAGCATGCCGAATACGTTGTCAACAAACTCGACGAACGGCACTGTTTTTAGTTTAGAACTGTTATTTGTGACAGTAGCCAGCCCTATCGCTTCAAGTGCTCAATGGCACATGTCCCGGTTACCGATATACCTCGGAAAGTACGCATCGCTGAACAAGCGGTTAACCGAACAACCTTGTGGTCTTAGAGAGGCGCATCATGAAACTAATCAACACGTTAGCCATCGCTTGTACACTTCTGGCTTTGTCCACTCACTCTTTTGCCGCATCAACCACTTTTTACATCGTGGCGCATCAGGATGACTGGCAATTATTTATGGGTGCTCATGCTCACGCTGACGTAAACAAACCCGGTAATAACACGGTTTTCATTTACATCACTGCCGGGGATGAAGGATTTGGCACAGGTATTGGTCATGGAGCCCAAGACCATCCTTATTATCTCGCCCGAGAAGAAGGTGCGAATCGGGCAGTACGTTTTATGGCAAATGATGACAAACCCAGAGGGGAAGGAAAAGGGGAAACCATCACGATCAATGGTAAATCCCTTTATAAATATAGCTACGAAAAAACAATTTCTTATTTCTTACGACTGCCGGATGGAAAACTTAGACCCTTCTATCTTGGTGAAATCAAAACCATCACAGCAATAAATGACACCGCCACGTACTCTACCTGGAATGACTTGGTAAAAACCATTGAATCCATCATTACAACTGAAGGAAGAGGCTCCGCCAAGGTAGTTGCAAATTACCCAAATAAAGATGAAAAGGAAAACCCCGAAAATCATCCCGACCATATAACTACTGCACTGGCAGTCGATGCGGCGCTTGCAGGCCTATCGTGTGTTGATCGACGGACATACATTGAATATTCAACGCGTTTCAAGCCAACCAACTTGTCATCTACAGATCAAATAACAGAGGCAGCAATTTGGGCTACAACGGCATCAGGACTCAGCGACATGGGATACCGCAGTACGTATAACTCATTCCACAATGATTTTATTGGGAAAATTTACTATAGCTCCATCGATGGAACAGGTGATTGTGCGTTCCGATGAGTCAGCAGAAAGAGAAAAGTGGATCGCGTTGGTAGTCCCGCTCTGTAAAAGCTACCGCAGGCTGTGATCATTTGCCCTTCCCCCTAAACGTAGGACTCAGAGAAGCTTCTGACATGGTTTTCAGGTTGTCGGTGGGAAGCCGCATGACTAGTCTTTGGTGGTCGCTGCCAATTCAGCGACCGGGTTTGACCGTCCGTGTACACTCTAGGCGCACAGCGTCCACTGTTCATGAGCAGACGCTTTTTTTATGTCTGTCATTTCATGTTATGGCGGCTGTGCGCGGGATACCTTCGGGTATGCCGGGTTCCTAGAGTCCCGGTCGGTCAACCCGCGTACAGTTGCCACCCCAATTCGTTTGACCGCGGACGGTGGCAGCTCCACTACTCTGGGAGCTTCATCATGCACAAAGTCACTCCAAATCCCCCTGAAACCCCAAGCACTTCCCCGTACGAATCCAACGACTCCAAAAAACTCCACGACGCCGCCGAACGCGCGCTGGATCACTACCTCAAACCGCCGTTCGACAAGGGCAACCTGCCCGACAAACGTCCTTCCAACATCTTCGCGGTGATCCCCGATCTGGATAACGAAACCCTGCTGGCCCACGCCTCGGAAACACTCGCCTCGGTCAATGTGCTGGCCAGCGACCTGGCATTCGAGCTTGAAGGCACCCGCCGGCATGTGGCGCTGGCGATTCAGCAGATGATCTCGTTGGGGGAACTGTTGGTGAACCGAGCGCTGGATAGTTTCGATCAACCAGAACAGCAGTAACACCGCACTGTGGGAGCGGGCTTGCTCGCGAAGAGTTCATCACATTCAACATCTCGGTTGACTGTCAGTCCGCCTTCGCGAGCAAGCCCGCTCCCACATTAGTTTTGATCGATGTACATCTACAAATGATCAGCATCTAAAGCCGTACACGCCCCAACCACTCAGGCCGGCCGGTAGGCCGCCGTGCTGTTGCTGTTGCTGTTGCTGTTGATCTTGATCCACCCGCCCCTTCGGCAGGCCGAGCGCAGGTGTTCATCAGGGGGTTGGCGCGCAGCGCCGTACGGCGCAGCCGGACACATCGAGAGGAGGTCGTCGCGCAGCAGACCGTAGGCGATGCCCCCTGATGGACACCGAAGCGAGGGAACGCCGAGCCTAGGCGAGGTGCCGTACGCTTGGGGCGAGCGTTTTTTTGCTTACTTTTTTTAGGCGTTTGTAAAAAAAGTGAGTCGCCGTCAGGGCGAAACCCTAAGTGGCCATTACCGCAGCAATGGATATGTACACCTGCAAGAGATTGGTCGGCTGTCAGGCCGCCTTCGCGAGCAAGCCCGCTCCCACAGTAGATCTATGTGCATCCGCAAGAGATTGGTCGGCTGTCAGGCCGCCAAGATCAAAAGATCGCAGCCTTCGGCAGCTCCTACGGTTGAACGAAGATACACCTCACGAAACACCCGCTAACAACCGTCCCCCATTGAAACCACCCTCCACCTGCCCCATCTAACTTACATACCCCATTGCGCAGGTGCCCCATGAGCGACCAGCAAGAATTCCCGGAAAACCCGAGCGACTACGCCGACCCCGAAAACGCCGAACACCCCACCTCCGAAGGTAAAGGCCTGGCCCTGCCCGGCCAGAACCTGCCGGACAAGGTCTACATCATCCCGATTCACAATCGTCCATTCTTCCCGGCACAAGTACTGCCAGTGATCGTCAATGAAGAACCCTGGGCCGAAACCCTCGACCTGGTGGCCAAGTCCGAGCATCACTCGCTGGCGCTGTTCTTCATGGACACCCCACAGGAAGACCCACGGCACTTCGACACTTCCGCCCTGCCGCTTTACGGCACCCTGGTGAAGGTCCATCACGCCAGCCGCGAAAACGGCAAACTGCAATTCGTAGCCCAGGGCCTGACCCGCGTGCGCATTCGCACCTGGCTCAAGCACCATCGCCCACCGTACCTGGTGGAAGTCGAATACCCGCACCAGCCGAGCGAACCGACCGATGAGGTCAAGGCCTACGGCATGGCGCTGATCAACGCGATCAAGGAACTGCTGCCGCTCAACCCGCTGTACAGCGAAGAGCTGAAGAACTACCTCAACCGCTTCAGCCCCAACGACCCGTCGCCGCTGACCGACTTCGCCGCGGCACTGACCTCCGCCACCGGTAGCGAGCTGCAAGAAGTGCTCGACTGCGTGCCAATGCTCAAGCGCATGGAAAAAGTCTTGCCGATGCTGCGCAAGGAAGTCGAAGTCGCGCGCTTACAGAAAGAAATCTCCGCCGAAGTGAACCGCAAGATCGGCGAACACCAGCGCGAGTTTTTCCTCAAGGAACAGCTCAAGGTCATCCAGCAAGAACTGGGCCTGACCAAGGACGACCGCAGCGCCGATGTCGAGCAGTTTGAGCAGCGGCTGGTGGGCAAGGTCCTGCCGCCACAGGCGCAGAAACGCATCGAAGAGGAAATGAACAAGCTGTCGATCCTCGAAACCGGCTCGCCGGAATACGCGGTCACCCGCAACTACCTGGAGTGGGCGACTGCGGTGCCGTGGGGCGTTTACGGCGAAGACAAACTCGACCTCAAACACGCGCGCAAAGTCCTCGACAAACACCACGCCGGGCTCGACGACATCAAGGACCGGATCCTCGAGTTCCTTGCCGTTGGTGCTTATAAAGGTGAGATCGCTGGTTCTATCGTATTGCTGGTCGGCCCACCGGGCGTGGGCAAAACCAGTGTCGGCAAATCCATCGCCGAGTCGCTGGGGCGGCCGTTCTATCGCTTCAGCGTCGGCGGCATGCGCGACGAAGCCGAGATCAAGGGCCACCGCCGTACCTACATCGGCGCGCTGCCGGGCAAACTGGTTCAGGCGTTGAAAGACGTTGAAGTGATGAACCCGGTGATCATGCTCGACGAAATCGACAAGATGGGCCAAAGCTATCAGGGCGACCCGGCCTCGGCGCTGCTGGAAACCCTGGACCCGGAACAGAACGTCGAATTCCTCGACCATTACCTCGACCTGCGTCTGGACCTGTCGAAAGTGCTGTTCATCTGCACCGCCAACACCCTGGACTCGATCCCCGGCCCATTGCTCGACCGGATGGAGGTGATTCGCCTGTCGGGTTACATCACCGAAGAAAAAGTCGCCATCGCCAAGCGTCATCTGTGGCCAAAACAGCTTGAGAAAGCCGGAGTGTCGAAAACCAGTCTGTCCATCAGCGACAGCGCGCTGAAAGCCTTGATCGACGGTTACGCCCGCGAAGCCGGGGTGCGTCAGTTGGAAAAACAACTGGGCAAACTGGTGCGCAAGGCAGTGGTGAAACTGATCGACGAACCGAAAGCTGTAATCAAGCTCGGCCCCAAAGACCTCGAAGCCTCACTCGGCATGCCGGTGTTCCGCAACGAACAAGTGTTGTCCGGCACCGGGGTCATCACCGGCCTGGCCTGGACCAGCATGGGCGGCGCGACCTTGCCGATCGAAGCCACGCGCATTCACACCCTCAACCGCGGCTTCAAACTCACCGGGCAACTGGGTGATGTGATGAAGGAATCCGCCGAGATTGCTTACAGCTACGTCAGCTCGCACCTCAAGCAATTCGGTGGCGACGCGAAGTTCTTCGACGAAGCCTTCATCCACCTCCACGTACCCGAAGGTGCAACACCGAAAGACGGCCCAAGCGCCGGCGTGACCATGGCCAGCGCCCTGCTCTCGCTGGCACGCAACCAGCCGCCGAAAAAAGGTGTGGCCATGACCGGCGAACTGACACTGACCGGGCACGTGCTGCCGATTGGCGGCGTGCGCGAGAAAGTCATTGCGGCGCGGCGCCAGAAGATCTTCGAACTGATCTTGCCGGAACCGAACCGTGGCAGTTTCGAGGAGTTGCCGGACTATCTGAAGGAAGGGATTACCGTGCACTTCGCCAAGCGTTTTGCGGATGTGGCGAAGGTGTTGTTCTGACCTCGCACCCGACTGCATTGAGGCTGAAACATCGTAAGCGCCGTCTGTCTGAACTGTTATTTCTAACAGGTGGCGCTCACCTTCTGACCTGATAAAACTGTTACTCACCCCACATTCAAGAGTGAGCAATCATGGAAGAAGAAATTATTGCATTAGCCCCTGCCGCTCCCGGCATCTCGAATCCAGAAGAAGGAGGCGAGGTCGAAACGCTGGTGCTGAAAGGGACCGGCATACCCACTGCAAGAATTTACATAAAAACGAACCTCGGTATCATTCCGTCACCAGCCGCCTACGTGGACCAGAATGGTTTTTGGCAAGTTACCCCTACAGGCCAAGAGTTCGAGACTCCTAACGATAATGCTTGGGTTTATGCAACACAGTATTTTCCAACTGAGTCAGGACCAAGCCCAACGGTAAACTTCAAGAAACTGCTCTCACGACCGAAAATTACGCTGCCCCTCAATGGCGGTTCGCTGCCTGCGCACGAGCAACGGATCACAGGGACAGGATTTCCCCTGGCCACCAAGATTGAAATTGAGCTGGCGAAAATAGTCCCCCCTATCCTCACTTACCACACCAACACTACCCCCGATGGAGGGGGATGGTGGGGGGGTAAACCCTGGGTGGTCTCTGATGCCCGGCCCCTATGCACTCAAATGCAGGCAAACATCTGGAGAACACACTTCGCGGTGGAGTGATGACTTGATCGTAGAGGTTAAGTAGCGCTTTACGGATGTGGCGAAGGTGTTGATTTGACCTGTCCACTTGAATCGGCGCACGCCTGAAAAGATCGCAGCCTTCGGCAGCTCCTACAAATTTGCGTAGGAGGCGCCGCAGGCTGCGATCTTTTGATCCTGGTCTCGCCTGCCACACGTTGTCTCATCTAAATTAAAAATCAATCCGCACACCTACAAGGGATTACCAGCATGAACAGCCAGGAACGTAGAAACCACGTCAACAAAATCCTTCAAGACAAAACGAATTTCCGTGAACTTTCCAACACTGACTTCATGAAGTCTACAGTTGAAAACAGGAACGACTTTGAGGCCGAAGATATTTACTCCAGCGCCGGCTCTAAAAATATCCTTGTGGTTTTCACCGCGGGTCAAAGTGGGACACCCCTACGTCAAGTGTTCGACTTCTACCTATCCAAAAATATCGAAACAGGTATTTATACAATCAGCAAAGAGAGTAATGATCCTTTGATTGAAATAACCTACTCAGAATTTGACCCCACACAACCCAGCGCTCACAACAATTATTCATACATCGCATTCAAAGGTATTTTGAATCTATTTGTGAAGACTACAACACTTAAATACGATGGATCTTTAGAGGCAACATTCAAAGACAGAAACAACAATAATCTCACATCAAATGGCACATTTTCTTTCACCTTGTAAACCTGACAATAAAACAATAGGCAACGAAAACCTGACGCCTCCACCGAACACGTCACTCCCCACCCTGCAAGGCTGTTTAGA
The DNA here is from genome assembly GCF_044743155.1 of Pseudomonas sp. NPDC087697. Lineage (NCBI taxonomy): Bacteria > Pseudomonadati > Pseudomonadota > Gammaproteobacteria > Pseudomonadales > Pseudomonadaceae > Pseudomonas > Pseudomonas sp. NPDC087697. The sequence goes on from NZ_JBIUVW010000056.1 coordinate 10,840, forward strand.
TCTTGCAGGGCTCCCATTGGGCACTGAGTGAAGACACACGGCTTTCGCCACATCACTCAGTCACACTTTGTCTCATCTTCGGTTATGCTCGCCGTTCGTCGTGAATGCCGGAGCCGCTGACCTTATGTCCCCCACCCGCCTGTTTGTCCCCCTGAGTCTCGCCCTGCTGGCCGCCTGCGCCACTCAACCGAAACAGAACGTGACGGTGGAAAAACAAAGCGAATGCCCGGTGCAGCTGAACAACGGGCAACACCTGATCCTGACCCTGCCGAGCAACCCGACTACGGGTTATCGCTGGGCGGTCCAGGATTCGGCTGGCGGTGTGTTGCGGGCGATCAGCCCTGAGGTTTACACCAACCCGGAGAACACCGGGCTGGTGGGCAGTGGCGGGCAATCGACCTGGCGCTTTCAAGCCTTCTCTGCCGGTAACGGGCGCTTGCGTCTGACCTATCAACAGCCGTGGGAACCCGAAGCCACACCTGCGCAAACCTTCGACTGCGCGATTTCGGTTAACTGATCATGGGCTGGCTGATTCTGGCGCTGATAGGCGCGGTGACCTTTCTCTACGGGGTGAGCGTTCACGCCGAGTTGCTGTGTCTATTGGTCAAACCGTTGCCGGTGTTGGCGCTGCTCGGCTGGTTGCACGACGCTCCGCCCAGCGACTATCGGCGCTGGATCAGCCTTGGTTTGATATTTTCCCTGCTCGGCGATGTGCTGCTGGCGTGGCCGGGGGACTTGTTCGTGTTTGGTCTGGGCGCGTTTCTGGTCGCGCACTTGGCGTATTTGAAGGCGTATTTGAGTGATTGCCGACGCTTGGCGCTGTTGCCGTTGATTCTGGCACTTGGGGTTGGCGCGCTGCTGCTGGGGATACTGATCAGCCATGGCCTGGGGCCGTTGCTGATTCCGGTGATCGTTTACGGTGTGGCCATCAGCGTCATGCTCTGGCGTGCCCTGGCCCGTTTGGGCAGCGATGTACCCAAACGCTCGGCGCTGTTGGCGGCCGGTGGCGCGCTGACGTTTGTGTTCTCCGACAGCGTGATCGGCATCAGTCGCTTTGTGCTGCCGTTTGAAGCCGCACCCTATGTGATCATCCTCAGCTATTGGCTGGGGCAATGGGGGATTGCGGCGTCGGCGCTCTTCCAACAAAACCGAAAACACCACTACCCGTAGCAGCTGGCGAAGCCTGCGTTCGGCTGCGAAGCAGTCGTAATCCTCACACCACGCTGCTTCAGGTGTATTGATGTCGCCTGTATTGCGAGGGCTCCGCCCTCGAACGCAGCCTTCGGCAGCTGCTACAGGGGCCGCGTACTTCGCGAACGCGGTTTATCAGACAACCCGCGCATCCGCGCGCTAACTTGGCTAAAATGCCGGCCTTTTCCACATCCGCCGCTGGAACCGCCGTGAGCAAAGAATCCGATCGCCTATTCGCCCAGCCCTTGGCCCAGGTGCCCGACTTCGCCTTTAACGAGGACGTGGTGCGGGTGTTCCCGGACATGATCAAGCGCTCGGTGCCGGGTTACCCGACCATTGTCGAAAACCTCGGCGTGCTCGCGGCGCAATTCGCCCAACCCAACAGCGTGCTTTACGACCTCGGTTCGTCGCTGGGCGCGGTGACCCAGGCCCTGCGCCGTCACGTGCGCACCGACGGTTGCCGCGTTATCGCTGTGGATAACTCGGCGGCGATGGTCGAGCGCTGCCGCGAATACCTTAACGGCCAGGACTCGATGTTCCAGGAGTTGCTGCCGGTTGAAGTAATCGAGGGCGACATTCTCGCGCTGGAGTTCAAACCGGCCTCGGTGGTGGCGCTGAACTTCACCCTGCAATTCATCGCCCGGGACGAGCGCACTGCACTGCTGAGCCGCATCCGCCAGTCGCTGCTGCCGGGTGGTGCGCTGATTCTCTCGGAGAAGCTGCGCTTCGAAGACGCCGAAGAACACGCGCTGCTCACCGACCTGCACATCGCCTTCAAACGCGCCAACGGCTACAGCGAACTGGAAATCGCCCAGAAGCGCAGCGCCATCGAAAACGTCATGAAGCCCGACAGCCTCGAAGAACACCGCGAACGCCTGCTGGCCGCCGGGTTCTCGAAAGTCGTGCCGTGGTTCCAGTGTCTTAACTTTGCCTCGTTGATTGCCTTGCCATGATTGATCTGTCTCCCCTCGCCCGCCGTCTGGCCGGTACGCCGCTGGCCGACTGGGCCAACACCCTGCAAGCGCAACTCGACGTAAAAATGGAAAAAGGTCACGGCGATCTGGAGCGCTGGCAAAGCGCGCTGGACGCCCTGCCAAAGATCCAGCCGAGCGAAGTCGATCTGCTGAATGGCTTGACCCTGGACACCGATTGCGACTTTGAGACCCGCGCGCAAATGCGCACCGCGCTGATGGGCTTGTCGCCATGGCGCAAAGGCCCATTCGACCTGTTCGGTGTGCACGTCGACACCGAATGGCGCTCGGACTGGAAGTGGTCGCGGGTTGCCCCGCACTTGGACCTCAAAGGCAAACGCATCCTCGATGTCGGCTGCGGTAACGGCTACTACATGTGGCGCATGCTCGGTGCCGGCGCCGACAGCGTGATTGGCGTCGACCCGAACTGGCTGTTCTTCTGCCAGTTCCAGGCCGTGCAACGTTACCTGTCCGAGCCTGCGGCCTGGCACCTGCCGTTTCCCTTCGAGGACCTGCCAGCGAATCTGGAAGGTTTCGACACAGTGTTTTCCATGGGCGTGTTCTACCACCGCCGCTCGCCGATCGAGCATTTGCTGGCGCTGAAGGATTGCCTGGTCAAGGGTGGTGAACTGGTGCTGGAAACGCTGGTGATCGAAGGCAACGAGCAACAAGTGCTGGTGCCGGAAGACCGTTATGCACAGATGCGCAACGTCTGGTTCCTGCCGTCGGTGCCGGCGCTGATGCTTTGGCTGCGCCGTGCAGGCTTCAGTGATGTGCGCTGCGTGGATGTGAGCGTGACCACGATTGAAGAACAACGCGGGACCGAGTGGATGAAGTATCAGTCACTGAGCGATTTCCTCGACCCTGAAGATCACAGCAAGACCATTGAAGGTTTGCCGGCGCCAATGCGCGCGGTCATCGTCGCCAAGAAGTAAAAGCATCGCGAGCAAGCTTTGCTCCCACAGTTCACCAAACCTGTAGGAGCAAGGCTTGCCCGCGATATCGATCTAACGGCTGGTCCGCCGTGCCTTGAAAAACTCGCTCAACACCGCGCCGCACTCTTCGGCCAATACCCCGCCTTCGACCAGCACCCGGTGGTTGAGAAAGCCCTGGGTGAAGAACTGCCCCTGGCTTTGCACGATCCCGGCCTTGGGCTCCAGCGCCCCATAAACCACCCGCGCAATCCGCGAATGCACGATCAAACCGGCGCACATGCTGCACGGTTCCAGCGTGACGTACAGCGTGCTGCCCGGCAGACGATAGTTGCTCACGGCCTGCGCCGCAGCGCGGATCGCGACCATTTCGGCGTGGGCACTGGGGTCGCTGCCGCTGATCGGGCAATTGAAGCCACGACCGATGATTTCGCCGTCCTGCACCAGCACCGCGCCCACCGGCACTTCGCCGAGGGCGGCACCTTGCGCGGCCAGGGCCAGGGCTTCACGCATGAAGTCCTGATCGCGGCTACGGTCGATGATCTGCGCGGGGCGTATCTGGCGCATCAGGCCACCTCGATGGCGGCCATCAGGCCGGTTTCCATATGGTCGATCACATGGCAGTGGAACATCCACACCCCCGGATTATCCGCCACCAGCGCCACTTGGGCGCGCTCGTTCTTGCCCAGCAGGTAGGTGTCGGTGAAGTACGGGATGATCTTTTTGCGGTTCGAGGCAATGACCTTGAAGCTCATGCCGTGCAAGTGAACCGGGTGCTGGTACTGGGTCATGTTCTTCAATTCGAAAATGTAGCTTTTGCCTTTCGCAAGCTTAGCAATCGGGCGGTCGGCGCAGGTTTTATCGGTGATGTCCCAGGCCTTGCCGTTGATCTGCCAGAGGCTCGGCGGTTTGCCGTTGTCGACGTTTACCGACACTGAACCTACCCACTCGAAATTGAAGTTGAGCTTCTCGGCATTGGCGAGGTCCGGCTCGGAAATCGGGTTGGCCGGCAGCGCTGGTGGCCACTGGGTTGGCGCCTCATTGTTGGACACCGAGCGCAACGTGCCAATGCGCACCGGCCCGTTGCGCAGTGACAACTCTTCACCCGCCGCCGGAGCCTTGATCGCCAGGCAAATGCGCATGCCTGGGCCCAGCCAGTACTCTTTACCCAGCGGACGCGGCTCGATCGGGTTACCGTCGAGCGCGTAGATCTGCGCTTCGACGCCCGGAATATTGATCCGGTAGGTCAGTGTATTGTCGAGATTGAGCAAACGCACCCGAGTGATCTGCCCGGCAGGCAACTCAACCACCGGCAATGGCACGCCGTTGATAGTCGATAGTCGTCCTGCCGTCCCACCACGGGCGGCTTCGCGAGGAACGCTGAACGGCACGAAGGCGCCCTCTTCATCGACGTGCCAGCTTTTGAGGCTCAAGGTCTTTTCATACTTGAAACCGGTAGGCTCGCGCTCTTCGATGATCAGCGGCCCGACCAGCCCGCGACCCAGCTCTTGGCTGCTGTTCACATGCGGGTGATACCAGTAGCTGCCAGCGTCCGGCACGCGGAATTTGTAGTCGAAATACTCGCCCGGCAGCACCGGAAGTTGGGAGACGTAGGGCACGCCGTCCATCTCCAGCGGCAAACGAATACCGTGCCAGTGAATCGTGGTGGGCACCGGCAGGTGGTTGATGAACCGCACCCGCAACCATTCGCCCTGGCGCACCCGCAGTTCCGTCCCCGGCGCCGACGGACCAAAGGCCCAGGCCTCGGTTTTGTGCCCTGGCACCAGCTCGACATCCAGCGGCGCGGCGATCAGCTCATAATCGTGACCCGCGTTGGCGTCAGCCATTTTCCCCAGCCAGTAACGCGATGCACCACCGGCCCCGACGCCCACCACTGCCAGACCGGCCAGACCACCCAGTATTTGTCGACGGGTAAAAGACATGAACTCAACAACCTCACGTATCAGCCGCGGGCCTGACGCCCGCAAAAGGCGAATACGATACACCTGCGGTTGAGAAACAGTAAGGGCAACTCGGGATTCCTATCGTAGGAGCAAAGCTTGCGATGAATAACTACGCCCGTACCCGTAGCAGCTGCCGAGGCTGCGAGGCTGCGTTCGGCGGCGCAGCCGTCGCAAAACCTGTCACCGCGTTCTTTCAGGCAAACCACGTCAGCCGGACTACGACGGCTGCGCCGCCGAACGCAGCCTCGCAGGCTCGACAGCTGCTACGGGAGTCAGAGCAAAAAGATGCGAGGATATTTACAGCCCTGCGATCAGATGCACCACCCCACCCGCCAACGCCATCACCCCCGGCACACCCGCTGCGCGCAAGGCCGTCGCGTCCAACTGCGCGGCATCCTTCAACTCCACCCGCACCCGCGTCAGCGCAACCCGCTGTTGGGATTTGAGGTTATCCACACCGCCCAGCGCGGCCACGACATTCGCTGCCAAGCCCGAGACAGGTTGGGCAACCACCTTCGGCTCATCCACCAGCAGATCCGGGGTCAATGCCTTCCAGAACGCACGTTGCACTTTCTCGAACATGTTCAGCTCTCCAACATCTGTGAAGTTTCGACCATTGCCTGCTGCTGCAACAACAAGGCCTCGCGGACCTGCTCGGCGCTTTCCAGCCCGAGCACCTGATGGGCGATGGCCTGGCAATCACTGAGCTCGACCTCGCGAATCGCCGCCTTGATCGCCGGAATCAGCGGCACGCTGACCGACAGTTCATCCACCCCCAGCCCCAGCAACAGCGGTACCGCCAACGTCTCCGACGCCAGCGCGCCACACACCCCAACCCACTTGCCATGGGCATGGGCGGCCTTCACGGTGCTGGCGATCAGGCGCAGCACCGAAGGGTGAAAACTGTCGGCCTGACTGGCCAGACGCGGGTGATCGCGGTCCATGGCCAGGGTGTATTGGGTCAGGTCGTTGGTGCCGATGGAGAAGAAATCCACCTCGGGCGCAAACAGGTCCGCCATCAGCGCCGCCGCCGGGACTTCAATCATGATGCCCAGTTTCGGCAGCTCCTTGAGCCCGAGCGCCAGCGCCTCTTCTTCGAGCATCTGCCGCGCCAGGCGCAGCTCCGACAGCTGGCTGACCATCGGCAACATGATGTGCAGACGCGCCAGGCCAGCGCTGCTCAGAATCGCCCGAAACTGCTCGCGCAACAGCTGCGGACGCTCCAGGCACAAGCGAATTCCGCGCATGCCCAGAAACGGATTGGCCTCGCTGTCCATCGGCACGTAGGCCAAGGGTTTGTCGCCGCCGACATCCAGCGTGCGCACCACCAGATTGCGCTGCGGACCCAGTGCACGGGCGATGGCGCTGTAGGTGCCGGCCTGTTCATCATGACTCGGCGCCAGGCTGCGCTGCTGATACAAAAACTCCGAACGCAACAGCCCGACACCCTCAGCCCCGAGGCTCATGGCCTGCTCGGCTTCAGCCAGCGAAGCAATGTTGGCCGTGACTTCGAAGTGATGACCATCACGGGTGACCGCGGCCCTTGCAGCGTTTTCCAGCTCATGTTGATGACGCTGGCGTTGCTGCTGACGCTTGGCGTGCAACTGCTCGATGGCCGACACCGCCGGGTCCAGGTGCAACTCACCCTTGTCTGCATCGAGCAGCACTCGGGTGCCACTGGCCAGCGACAGCACCTGCGCCGGCAAACCACACACGGCCGGTAAACCCAGGGCCCGGGCGAGTATCGCCACATGGCTGGTGGCACCTCCGCCTACGGTAGCGAAACCCAACACTTTGCCGGTATCCAGGGCAGCGGTCTGGGACGGTGTCAGTTGTTCGGCAATCAGAATCGCTTGATCCGGCAACTCCCAGACACCGTCCGGCACCCCGAGAATCAGCTTGAGCACACGCTGGCCGACATCCATCAGGTCCAACGCACGCTCGGCGAGCAACGTGCTGCCCAGCGTCTTGAACAGCGTAGCGGTGGCTTCAGTGGCGCTGTTCCAGGCAAACGCCGCGCTCTTGCCCTCAGCGATCAGGGCCTGGGTTTGCTCCAGCAGGCTCGGGTCTTCCAGTAACTCCTGATGCGCCTTGAAGATGTCCGACTGCGCCTCGCCCGCCGCGTTGTCACGCAAGCGTTGCAACGCCTGCGCCGCGAATGTCAGCGCATGCTCCAGCGACTCGCGCTCCACGCGTTGATCAGCAGCAAACTCAGGTATCTCCAGGGTACGCTCGGCAACCTGTACCACGTACCCGAAGGCCGAACCCGCCGAAGCACAGACACCGCGCAACAGCTTCGTCGAGCCCCCCTGCGCCTGAACCACCGGCGCTACGACCGCAACCGACGTCACGGCCTCCCCGCAGCCGTCCGCCAATAATTGGGCCAGCGTGCTGATTGCCAATTCGGCATCTTCGCCCACCGCACTGACCTGCAGCACATCGCCGTGCACCGTCTGCAACGCCATGATCGCCACCAGCGACTTGGCGTTGGCGCTGTCCTGCTGCTTGTGCAGGCAAATGCTTGCCGCAAAACCTTTCGCCGCCTGTGCAAAGATCGCCGCCGGCCGCGCGTGCAGGCCATTGGCGTTGGGCAGGTTGACCGGTTTGGAAAACAGCGCCTCGCCCTCCTCCTGCGCAGTACTGACACGCGGATCGCCAAGGCTCAGACGCAACACCGGTTGTGCACATGCCACCAGACCGTTGTCCGGTGTCAGCAGACTGAAGGGCTCGCCACTGACCACCAGCATCAAGGTCAACAGGCTGCGGGCATGCAGGACGATATAGTCGGCATCGAACTCGATCAACGGCTGCCCGGCCTCGACACGCTGGCCCTGCTCGACCAATGCGCTGAACCCCTGGCCTGCCAGGTTCACGGTGTCCAGGCCAATGTGCAGCAACACCTGCACACCGCTGTCATCGGTGATGCTGATCGCATGGCCGCTGTGTTGAAGGTTGCTGACCACACCGGCCAACGGTGCGCACAGGGTCTGCGAGGTCGGATCGATGCACAGACCGTCGCCGATCACCCGGCTGGCGAACACCGGATCCGGCACGTGATCAAGCGGCATCAGCACCCCGGACAGCGGCGCCAGCAATTGCAATGGTTGGGTTATGGTCATGACTTCACCTGCGGTTTTGTTCTGTGTAGATACATTGAGCAGCACTGCACTCCGTAGCAGCTGGCGCAGCCTGCGTTCGGCTGCGTAGCAGTCGTGAATCCTGCACCCTCGGTCTACCTTAATCACCGTAGTGCCTGATTTTACGACTGCTTCGCAGCCGAACGCAGCCTTCGGCAGCTGCTACGAAGGCGAGTTGAGCCTGCAGCTAATTACCGTACTTATTTCCACCAGTATTCGACCTGCAATCCGACGTTCGACCCATGCAGTGCCGTGCCGAACGCGCCGGTATCGGATAACGCCGAACCTTGCGCCAGTTCATTGGCCGCACGCTTGGCCGCTTCGTTCCAGCTGGCGTAGGTGTAATACAAACGCACCTCGGGACGCGCCCAGAAGTCCGGGCCCTTTGGCGACCAGGTCGGGGCAAAGGTGAATTTGCTCAACTTGCGCGTACCGCCCGGGGCCTCGACCTGATCGTGTCCCAGTTCAGTCACCAGTTTGAATTGATCGGTGATCGCATACGCCGGACGAATGCCGAGGGAGATCCAGTTCTGACCGTTGCCGTCAGGGCGGATGTCCTTTTGATAGACCGCTTCGACCTGACCACCAAAACGCGGTGTCACTTGCCAGTCGAAGAACTCCACCAGACGATAGCTTTTGTTGCTGTCGTCGAGGCCAACATCGCCGGTGTAACCCAACCCGGTGCCCGGCCCTTCGCCGTACTGCAGCGCCAGTTTGTTCTTGCCGCCCAAGAAGTCTTTCTGCACATGCTGGGCGGTGATTGCCCAGCCTGCGTGCGCGTCGCGGCGGTCGGGTTTTTCGATGTAGCTCAGGCCAAACTCCAGCTCACCGTTCGGGTTGGTCTGAAACCCCGCGACGTTGAAATCCTGCCGGGTGACGTAGTCCTTCTGGTACAGGTTGTCCTTGCGTGAAAACGCATAGCTGTATTTCAGGTCGCCGATCTTCACGTCCTCGATACCGCCGCCGGTGGCGCTCTGGTTCCAGTAATAGAAGTCGGAAATGTGGATGTCGTTTCGTTTGTAGTAACGTCGCCCCGCCCACAACGAACCGCCGTTGAGGCTCGGCAAGTTCGACCACTGGGCGTACATCTGTGGCATCCGTACCGAGCCGTTGTCACCCTGGAACGTCAGGTTGCGGTCGTACTGGTTGTACAGCGAGGCCATGCCGTCGACGCTGAACACCGAGCCGTCATCGAGGGTCAGCAAGTCCTGACGCAACTCCAGCTCGGCGTATTGCTCGCACTCGTTACCCAGACGGTACTTCGACTCCGCGCCGGGCAGTTTGAAGCACGATTGCGAACCGCCGTTGACCGAGGTTCCGACGCCGCTACGCAAGTAACCGGCGAACTCCAGAGCGTGGGCCGAGAACGGCAATACCAGGCACACGCACGACGCTGCAAGGCTGCGATTTATTGTTGTTTTCAAGAGCCACCCCATTATTTTTTATTGTCTTGAGTCTTTTTTCGGGCAAAACAATCCCTGTAGGAGCTGGCGAAGCCTGCGATCTTTTGATCTTTCTCTTGAGACTCAAGTGAATCCGAGAGAAAAGATCGCAGCCTTCGGCAGCTCCTACGAAAGGAGGAACGTGTTTCTTATTGGTCAGTCAGGTGCAGAACGAACGACTCGTACGGCCGCAGGAACAACTGCCGATTGCGTACCTCGCCATCCGGGTAGTTGCTGATCACCAGGCGTTGCAACATGCAGTCGGTGATCACCCGTTCCGGTAATTCGACTTCACACGCCGTGCCGTAGAAGTTATTCACCACCAGCAGCCGCTCGCCTTGGCCTTCACGCAGATACACCCAGACCTGCGGGTGCGTGGGCAAGAGCTGGCGATACACGCCGTCCTGAATCAGCGGTTCGCTGCGGCGCAAGGCAATCAGCCGGCGATAGTGGTGCAGCACCGAAGTCGTGTCGTCGAGTTGGTTTTCGACGTTGATCTGCGTGGCGTTGGCCGGCACACCGATCCACGGCTCGGAGCTGCTGAAACCGGCATTCGGTTGCTCATTCCAATGCATCGGGGTGCGACTGTTGTCGCGGGATTTCTGCATGATCGCGGCCATGCTCGACGCCTCGGACTCGCCCGCCTCGCGCTTGAGGCGATAGATGTTCAGCGTCTCGACATCGCGGTACTGCTCGATGCTCTCGAAGCCCGGATTGGTCATGCCCAACTCTTCACCCTGATAGATGAACGGTGTGCCCTGCAGAAAGTGCAGCGCGGTGCCGAGCATCTTCGCCGACACCACATGGTGTTCACCGTCATCGCCAAACCGCGACACCACTCGCGGCTGATCGTGGTTACACCAGAACAGCGCATTCCAGCCGCCACCGGCCTGCATCCCGGTCTGCCAGTCGGAAAGGATGCGCTTGAGCTCGAGGAAGTCGAAGTCGGCGCGAACCCACTTCTGCATGTTTGGGTAATCGACCTTCAGGTGATGAAAGTTGAAGGTCATCGACAGCTCTTTCGAGTCCGGCCGCGAATAGCGGATGCAGTGCTCAAGGCTGGTGGAAGACATCTCGCCGACGTTGATCAGGTCATGGCCCTCGAAAACTTCGCGGTGCATTTCCTGCAAATACTCGTGCACGTTCGGGCCGTCGGTGTAGAAGCGCCGACCGTCTGTGTTGTCCTCGGGGAAATCCGCCGGTTTGGAGATCAGGTTGATCACGTCCAGACGGAAACCACCCACACCCTTGTCACGCCAGAAGCGCATCAGCTTGAAGACTTCAGCGCGGACCTGCGGGTTGTCCCAGTTCAGGTCAGCCTGGGTGTGGTCGAACAGGTGCAGAAAGTACTGCCCGGTTTGCGCCTCGTATTCCCAGGCCGACCCGCCGAACTTGGATTCCCAATTGTTCGGCTGATCGCGCCAGATGTAGAAGTCACGGTACGGGTTATCGAGACTGCTGCGCGCTTGCTGAAACCAGGTGTGTTCGATGGAGGTGTGGTTGACCACGATATCGAGCATCAGCTTGATGCCACGCTTGCCGGCCTCGGCAATCAGCAACTCGCAGTCGGCCATGGTCCCGTAGCTCGGGTCGATGGCGTAGTAGTCGCTGATGTCGTAGCCGTTGTCGCGTTGTGGCGAGCGCAGGAACGGGGTGATCCACAGGCAGTCGACACCCAGCCATTGCAGGTAATCGAGCTTGGCCACCACCCCGAGCAGATCGCCCGTGGCGTTGCCGGCGTGGCTGTGAAAACTCTTCGGGTAGATCTGGTAGATCACCGAACGCTGCCAGTCTTGCATGGCGCAAATCCTTCAATTGGTTTTGTACTGATCCTGAGGGCCTCATCGCGAGCAAGCTTTGCTCCTACAGATGATCGAGGCCGTTGTAGGAGCAAGGCTTGCCCGCGATGGCGATCTGTCAGGCGACGCGATACCCAGGCCGGACGATTTTCATGCTCAAGCCACAGGTCAAAACGAACGGCACGACCATGGCGATGACCATCCCGATCACGAACATCGGGATGTATTGCGGAATGATCGAGATGAATCCGGGCAAGCCACCGACACCGATCGCCGAGGCCTGAACCTTGTTCAGCGACAGGAACATGCAGCCCAGCGCCGAGCCGATCAGGGCTGCGTAGAACGGAAACTTGTAGCGCAGGTTGACGCCGAACATGGCCGGTTCGGTGATGCCGAAATAGGCGGAAATTGCCGAGGTCGAGGCCATGCTTTTATCCCGCGCGCTACGGGTCATGTAGAACACCCCGAGTGCCGCGCTGCCCTGAGCGAGGTTGGACATGACGATCATCGGCCAGATGAAAGTGCCGCCCTGAGTCGAGATCAACTGCAGGTCCACCGCGAGGAACATGTGGTGCATGCCGGTGATCACCAGCGGCGCATAGAGCAGACCGAAAATCGCCCCGCCAACCATCGGTGCCAGCTCGAACAACGTCACCACGCCTTCGGTGATCAGAATCCCCAGGTGACGGGTCACCGGGCCGATCACCGCCAGCGCCAACACCCCGGTCACGACAATGGTGGTAATCGGCACCACCAACAGTTGAATGGCGTTCGGCACTCGTGCCCGCAGCCATTTTTCAATGACGCTCATGACGTAAGCGGCCATCAGGATCGGCAGGATCTGGCCCTGGTAGCCGACCTTCTCGATCTTGAACCAGCCGAAAATATCGAAGTACGGCAGGCTCTGGCCGTCCAGCCCGGCCACCGCTTTGCCGTAGTTCCAGGCGTTCAGCAGGTCCGGGTGAACCAGCATCAGGCCGAGCACGATGCCCAGGATTTCACTGCCGCCAAAACGCTTGGCTGCCGACCAGCCGACCAGCGCCGGAAGGAACACAAACGAGGTGTTGGCCATCAGGTTGATCAGGCTCCAGACCCCGTCCAGCATCGGATAGGCCTCAAGCAAGGTCTTGCCTTCGATGAACATGCCTTTGGCGCCGATCAGGTTGTTCACGCCCATCAGCAGACCGGCAATGATCAGCGCCGGAAGAATCGGCATGAACACATCGGAGAACACCCGCACCAGCCGCTGCATGGCGTTGGTCTTGTCGGCGCCCTTTTGTTTCACATCGGCGATGGTCGACGCGGCAAGACCGGTCTGCTCGCGCAGTGCGGCGTAGACCTTCTCGACCTCGCCGGGACCGATAACCACCTGAAACAGGCCGCCGGTGAAAAACGAGCCTTTGACCAGGTCGATCTGGTTCAGCGTCGTGCTGTCGACCAGACCTGGGTCTTTGAGGGCCAGGCGCAGACGCGTGACGCAATGCGCGGCCTGTTCGAGGTTGTCAGTACCACCGAGGCTCTGAAGCAGCTCGCTGGCGATAGTCGCGTAATCGTGGCTCATGCTTTTTCATCCACTGTGTTTTTTTGTTGTTGGCAGCATGCCGAAGCGAAAAGTACTCGTCTGTACGAGTTAATGCAACAACTCGTACAGACGAGTTTGAATTTGTTTAATGACCAGCCGACCAGCGGCCATATTTCCGACAGCCACGACCACCCCGCCATCAGCGCAATAGACAAACCCTCACGCGTTCCCTAAGGTTCCTGCCTTGTGCACAACGCAGCCATTACCATGAGTAAATACAACCAGATCTACAGCGATCTGCTTGCCAGCATCACGACCGAACGTCTGGAACGCGGCGCAAGGCTGCCTTCCGAAACCGAATTGATGGACAGCTACCAGGCCAGTCGCGGCACTGTGCGCAAGGCTATCGAACTGCTTCAGGAACGCGGCTTCGCCCAGAAAGTCCATGGCAAAGGCACTTTCGTGCTGTCTACCAACCCGATCGAGTTCCAGCTCGGCGGCATCGTCAGTTTTCAGGAAACCTACCCAAGGCTGGGCAACGATGTCAGCACCGAGGTGGTGGAGTTCGAGCAGATTCCCCTGCAAGGCGCCTTGCTCGAACACCTGAAAGCCGAAGAAGGCAGCCTGATCACGCGGATCAAACGCGTGCGTCGAATCGATGGCAAAAGGGTGATTCTGGACATCAACCACTTCGTCGCCGAGCTGATTCCTGGGCTGAATCGCGAGATCGCCGAACACTCGATCTACGCCTTCATCGAACAGACGCTGCAATTGCAGATCAGCTATGCGCAACGAACCATCGAAGCCGTCCCACGCAGCAAGGACGACCAACAGCATCTGGACCTCGACGGTCAAAGCCATGTGATCGTGGTCAGCAACCAGACCTTTTTGCAGGACGGCCGCCAGTTCGAGTACACCGAATCGCGGCATACCCTGGACAAGTTCTATTTTTCGGACGTGGCGCGGCGCTGAGCCCTACCCTGGCACTCGCCATGTCCTGCTCCTTCTGTCAGTAGCGGCTCGCCACCAGCTACCCGCCGCCTTACAGATAGAACCGATGCCCCTTGAGATAGTGAGCGGACCTCAGCCGTCTCTCAAGGAGAGCATCATGGACGATACTCAAGACACAACCCTGCCCAATGCCGCCGATGCGTTGGCACTCCAGGCACTGATCCCTGATCTGGTTGCCGATTGCCCCGACATGTACGCCATGGCGTACCAGGTCGCCAAAGACATCCTCATCCAGCACCACATCACCGATATTGAGCCCGACAAAGTCTATTGGCATCGCTTTCGTGCCGCTCAAAGCAGTTCGAAGACCTTTACCGGCTGGCAACACGTGTATGAAAAACCCCGGGAGTCGATGACCTTCCCGCAACTGGTCATGCAGCGTTTCAGCGTCCACGACCAGGACAACGCTGACCTGCTGGACACTGACAGCGGTTTCTACACGGTCGGTGCGGATGGCGAGAACTACGATGAAACCAACGAAGTTCGCCTGCATTCCAGGGATGCGCTGAAAGCCTTCTGGGACGTCAATTTCAGCGACCGTTACACAACAGCCATCGCGACGTTCTGGGAAAAACACAGCGCCAACTTCCGCGCGCTGGCCAAATGCACGTTCATCGCCAAAGCCATTGAAGACTACGAGAAGGGATACCTGACCTGCGAACACTTCACCATGGTGCTCAGGGCGGCCACCGGAAATGTGAGCAGGCCACTCACCCGGCAAATGCTGCTGGACGAAGCGCCAGCAGGCAGCGGCTTATCAATCCGCCAGTTTTGTATTGATCACTTCGTGTCGACGGACATCCTCAGTATCACCGACGACAGTGACCTGAACATTCTCTACGTTCCAGGCGAACCCAGAGGTTTTCACTGCTTCACCAAGGTCAAAGAGCTGCACGAGTGGCTGGCCAATGAGGTCAAGGACGCCGAAGGCCGTGAACGCATGCTGATGCACTTCAAACAGGAAGACCGCGACATTGTTCAGGAAAAGCCCACGTCGCTGGGACACAAGCTCGCCAATTTCACCGGCATTGGCCTGATCGTTCATTTTCTGGAGAACACGGAGTATGAAAATGTCGGCCTCAACCACGCGTATGACGTTTTACCCGGCGACGATGAAGTCGCGAACCATCATTTGCTGCATTACCGTGGCGAGAAAATTGCCGGTGACCCGTTCACCCATCTGAACCAGTCCACCCATGAGCGCATGCTCAGCGACGCTAACTTCCTGCTGCACTCCAACGGTGAGATACGCAAAAAGCTGTGGATCGGCTACCTCAATGCCTTCAACCACACCTTCGGGCCGATGGCTGCTCTTGCATGGCCCGCAGCGCTGGTCGTCATCGGCGCCGGCATCGCCAATGTCGGGCTTCACATCGACCAGGCCATCAACGGCACCACCCCGGCGGAGCGCAAGGCGGCCGTCACTGGCGCCATTCTCGGTAGCGTGGATGTACTGTTCAACTTGCCATTTCTCAGAGGTGCGGCCGAGTTTGCAGAGGCCGCAGAAGCTGAAGAGGTGCTGACGTCCGAGCAGGAGCTGCGGGCAGAAGTTGAAACGGCCGCCCCACCCTCCCTTCCCGTCGAAACCATCGCTCCTGGCCCGACCGACGCGGACATGCTGACCCCCTTTGAAACCAATGAGGTTCTCGACGGTTACTCCCCCGTCAGCGACGAAGGCAAGTTCCAGGGTATTTACCAGCCTGAAACGGGGGGCAATTACATCGCCATCGATGACCGTTTTTACCAGGTTCGCTACAGCAGTGAACTGAAGACCTGGACCCTCATCGATCCGGTCAATCCCTACTCCTTTTACCGCAACATACCGGTGCGTCTGAATGAACTCGGTGAATGGGTGCCCATCACGCGTCCCGGCCTGGCCGGCGGTGGCAAGTTTTCCGACCTGTTTGCCAGGGCCGAGCCTCCACTCCCCGACTTCGATGCCCCGCCAACCCCTTACGATGTTCCGCAGGAACTGAAGCCGGCGCTGCAAAAGGCGGCCGAGGGAAATGGCATGAAGTGGGACTTGAAGGACGGTTTTGTCGATACCATCAACCCCGACAACGAGTTCGAGGCATTCAAAAAACTGCGCCGAACGCTGCACAACGATACCGTGACCTTCTATTCAAACCTGCAACTGCCATCCCGGCCAGAGATTCCATCGTTCATCCCGACAGCCAAACCCAAGGACATCATCAAGACCCTTCTCAACCGGTCACCCGGCCTGGTCGTCGGCGAAAGTCATTCCGGTGTGGGCAGCAAGCAGTTTCTGATCGAGAACATGAAAGTGCTGCGCCAGCAGAAGGTCAAAACTCTGTACATGGAACACCTGCTGACAGATTTCCATCAGGCTGATCTGGACGTGTTCAACAGAACGGGCGTGATGTCCGAGCGCCTGGAGAGCTACCTCAACTACCTTGATGAGGGTTTTGAAACGGACCCTGGCGGTCAATTCACCTTTGAACAAGTCGTCAGGACCGCACAAAAAAACCGCATCCGCGTTCAGGCCATCGATTGCTTGGCCAGCTATCGCAGCACCGGTATCCAGGGGGCGGGCATCAACTTTCGACAAAAGATGATGAATTTCTTCGCCCACAAGGTCATCAGCGCGGATCAAGCTGCACGGGGCGCCCATCGATGGGTGGCGCTGATGGGTAACAGCCACGTCAATACCTATGAAGGCGTAGCAGGCGTCAGTGAACTCGAAGGCAGCATCGGGCTGCGAATTGAAGATGTGAGGCCGGATGAGATCGCCGGTATCAAGGCCGATCCGGGTGTCTCGGACGAAGCTCGACCCGGTCAGGCGGCGAGCTTTGCTAAAAATGATCTGCTACTGCAAATCAAGACGCCGCAAAGCGTGATCGTTGCGCGAAATCTGGAAAAACACCTGCCCGACGCCGGGATGTTCACCCTCGGCAACAGCGACGGTAAAGCCATGCTGATTCACCGTAGCAGTTCCACCACCAGCGCCAGCGGTGCCATCACCAAGGGCAAACTCGTTCGCACCGAAGTCCTCCGGGATGGCCGCGGGGTTTACATCCTGCGAGAGTCCTGGCCGTGGATCAGCAACCAGCGCTTTAACACCGTCGCAGACTTGACTCAACGCCTCGAGTCCCACGGAATGACCGCCGTCCGTGAGCGAATCGTCTAAAACGTAAAAAGGCCGTGTGAACACTGTTCACACGGCCTTTTCTGTTGCCTGCAATCAAGCCGTCAAGGCTTGCGCGGGATCACTCCCACTCAATCGTCGCTGGCGGCTTGCTCGACACGTCGTAGGTGACGCGGGAGATGCCTTCGATTTCATTGATGATGCGGCCGCTGACGGTTTCCAGCAGCTCGTAAGGCAGGTGTGCCCAACGCGCAGTCATGAAGTCGATGGTTTCTACCGCACGCAGGGCGACAACCCAGGCGTAACGACGGCCGTCGCCCACCCTGAAGGTACACTTGGCCAATAACGCCGCCACTCGTCAGGGCGATGGACGAGCGACTTGTCGCTCATCAGCCCCGTATTTTTCTGGTGAAGCAGCTTGTTACCGTTGGGATGCGCAGCAACCTGACAAACAGGGACTACCTTCCGTAGAATGCCTTCGTGGCTATGGAACACCTTCCTTCTAAACCTCCAATGACCTAGGGGTTCCGCTCTCCACACCGCGCCTGCTTCTTGCAGGCGTTTTTACATCGACTGTAGACACGATGCTGCAGCTCACTCGAAACGGCGGCCAAGGGAGAAAATCAAGGATGAATCAGGAACTGTTCCTGCGTCGCCGTACCAGAGTTCACGTCCCGATGGGCACTGGTGGTGCCACGCGCGCTCAGGTCGCGTCGGCTGTCCGGGAAGTTGCGGCATTCCGATGCGTCCTGTCCGAGCCCCTGATTGAGCGAATCGGCATGCTGTCGGCGGCAGAACTCACGCACTGGCTGCGCGACGTTGTCGGAGTGCTTCGACGGCAGACCGGCGCTCATGTTCACCACAAGCCGTTTTATCCTAACTTTCCAGAGCAAGTTCTGACGGCTTCAGAGGCGGAATTGTACCTTAACGCCGTCATACACTACCTCACGCTTCGGCGTTTACCACCAAGCGAACACTCTCGACCTGCGCTGCTTGAAGGCAACTTCATATCCCGCGTTATCGAACCGGGAAGCGTCTCTGAGTTCGAGTCACTGCTCGAGCCGCTGGTTTCATCGCGCACCTCGCTCTCCGAAGAGGAAGCTGCCGATATCGTCTGGTTTGTCCGAGAGTACAAAAGCGATGTGTTCCGTCTGCTGCCTGAGGCCATCCCGTTCCGGGAGATCCGTGCGCAGCTTGGCGGCGCACTGATCCTGCATGTAACTGGCGATGCACGGGTGGACGCATTCCTGGAGCGAAACGTTGAAACGGCGACTGACGTGCTACGACTGGCGATCGCACTGAATGGAGGAGACGTGTCACTGACGACAGCTTCAACACGTTTCACAGCGATGAAGCGCTCGATGCGCCGTCTGCTGTTGCGCCTGCTCGATCACATACCCAACGCTGCAGAAGACGTGATGCGACATGCTGAGCGCTGGAAACGCCTGGCTGAAGCACTGCATCCAGGCGACTATGCCGATAAGTACCCACGAGCTCTAGCCGCCATCACGGCCGCGCGTCGCAACGAAGCGCCGGCCTCATTTGGTTCACGTGTCGAAACATTGCTTGCCCAACGTCACATCGCCACGCTTACGCCCCTACTACAAAGCCGTCCTGGTGAGTTCGCACGACGACTGGACGTGACCCTGCGCCGCGCGACCGAAGCAGACTCTGTACTCGACGCGTTCGAGGCTGTTGCGACACAAGTGTCCTCACCTGTTCTGCTGCAGGTGCTAGCCCAAGTACGTGCCCCGCGCCCCCTGCCCTTGCGGGCCTTCACACCGAAAGGGGCATTGGCCAAAGTCTACGGCACTGAGGATCGACGTGGACCTCTCACACCTGAAGTGTTGGCGCGTGCAGCCCGAATCTGCGTAGACGCTCTCGTAAAGCGCTTTGCGTCACTGCCGCCGCTAGGCCGCTGTTTCATCGATCCAGCATTACGCGAATACCGGGTTCCGCTGGCGCAGCGTGCCTCATCGAAGTCGCTACGCACGCTGGTACGAGGCAGTCGGTTGCCCATGCCTGACACACGTTTCATTCGCCTGTTCCTGTGGTGGAAGAACGGTCGTGAACGCACGGATATCGACTTGTCCGCCACATTTTTCGACGCCAACTTCGTGTTCACACAAACGGTCGCGTACTACAACCTGAAGAGTTTCGGTGGCTACCACAGCGGCGACATCGTCGACGCGCCCGACGGGGCTTCGGAGTTCATCGACCTCGACCTTGATGTCCTCGTCGAGAAAGGTATCCGCTATGTCGTCACGTCTATCAACTCATTCACCGAGCAGCCGTATTGCGATCTTCCAGAATGCTTCGCCGGCTGGATGGCCCGCGCCGACGCGGCATCGGGTGAAGTGTTCGAGCCGAGATCCGTGTTCGATCGTATCGATATCGCATCCGACACACAGATCTGTCTGCCATTTGTGATGGACTTGCAGGAGCGACGAGTGATCTGGGCCGATCTGGGGCTGACTTCATCTCCCCCGGTGGAACAATGTCAGGAACAACCTCAGTGGAATATCGTTGATGCTGCGGGCTTTGGTACATACACCACGGCCTGATTTGGAGACTCTGTTCGATTTACATGTACGAGCACGGGGGGAACGAGTGGCTTCGCCGCAGCAGGCACAGGCGGTGTTTGCACCTGATCAAGGGATAACGCCGTTCGATACGGATTTGATTCGATCACAGTTTCTCTAATACCTACGCCAGCCTTTGCCATCCACTGAAAACGACGACTCTTGCTTCGGCGCTTTCCACCCAAAAACAAAAATGCCAGTCAGCATAACTGACTGGCATTGGCTAAAAACCCTCCTGCGCCCCTCCGAATCTAACGTTGAACTCTAGAGGGTGCCGGCTTTGTGGGTCGCCTCATCACTCCCACTCAATCGTCGCTGGCGGCTTGCTCGACACGTCGTAGGTGACGCGGGAGATGCCTTCGATTTCATTGATGATGCGGCCGCTGACGGTTTCCAGCAGCTCGTAAGGCAGGTGTGCCCAACGTGCGGTCATGAAGTCGATGGTTTCTACCGCACGCAGGGCGACAACCCAGGCGTAACGACGGCCGTCACCGACCACGCCTACCGATTTCACCGGCTGGAACACCACGAACGCCTGGCTGACCTTGTGATACCAGTCGGCTTTGCGCAGTTCTTCGATGAAGATGTGGTCAGCGCGACGCAGCAGGTCGGCGTATTCCTTCTTCACTTCACCGAGAATCCGCACGCCCAGGCCCGGGCCCGGGAACGGGTGACGGTAGACCATGTCGTACGGCAGGCCGAGTTCCAGGCCCAGACGACGGACTTCATCCTTGAACAGCTCGCGCAGCGGTTCAACCAGCTTGAGGTTCATTTCTTCCGGCAGGCCACCCACGTTGTGGTGCGACTTGATCACGTGAGCCTTGCCGCTTTTCGCGCCAGCCGACTCGATCACGTCCGGGTAGATGGTGCCCTGGGCCAGATACTTGATGTTGTCCAGTTTGTTGGACTGGGCATCGAACACGTCAATGAACGTACGGCCGATGATCTTGCGTTTCTTCTCAGGGTCCGACTCGCCGGCCAGGTTGTTCAGGAACTGGTCTTCGGCGTTGGCGCGGATCACCTTGACGCCCATATTCTCGGCGAACATGGCCATCACTTGCTCGCCTTCGTGCAGGCGCAGCAGACCGTTGTCGACGAAGACGCAGGTCAGTTGGTCGCCAATGGCCTTGTGCAACAGCGCGGCAACCACCGAGGAGTCCACACCGCCGGACAAGCCGAGCAGGACGTTGTCGGTGCCGACCTGAGCGCGGATGTTGGCGATGGCGTCGTCAGCGATGTGCGACGGCGTCCACAGGGCTTCGCAGCCGCAGATGTCGAGGATGAAACGCGAGAGGATGCGACCGCCCTGCTTGGTGTGGGTCACTTCCGGGTGGAACTGCACGCCGTAGTAGCCGCGCTCGTCGCTGAACATGCCGGCAATCGGGCAGCTCGGGGTGCTGGCCAGGACGTGGAAGTCCGCTGGCATTTTGGTGACCTTGTCACCGTGGCTCATCCACACGTCGAGGCCGAACAGGCCGTCGGCGTCGATGTGATCTTCGATGCCATCGAGCAGGCGGCTCTTGCCGACCACGTCAACACGGGCGTAACCGAACTCACGCAGCTCGGAACCTTCAACCTTGCCGCCCAACTGTTCAGCCATGGTCTGCATGCCGTAGCAGATACCGAAGACCGGTACGCCGAGGTCCCAGACCGCTTGCGGGGCGCGTGGGCTGTTGGCTTCGTGCACGGACTCGGGGCCGCCGGCGAGGATGATCCCGCGCGGTGCGAATTCGCGAATCGCTTCGTCGTCCATGTCGAACGGATGCAGCTCGCAGTAAACGCCGATTTCACGCACGCGGCGGGCGATCAGCTGGGTGTACTGGGAACCGAAGTCGAGGATCAGGATGCGGTGAGCGTGAATGTCGAGGGCCATGATTCAGTCTCGTCTAAGTAATTCAAAAACAGTCGTGATTCAGAAACAACTCGGGGCTGAAAACAGCCCCGGTTACTTAACTTTTTGCTGGAAGCATCAACCTACGCGGTAGTTTGGCGCTTCTTTGGTGATCTGCACGTCGTGGACATGAGATTCCGCCATGCCGGCGCCGGTGATGCGCACGAACTCTGGCTTGGTACGCATTTCTTCGATATCGGCACTACCGGTGTAGCCCATGGAAGAACGCAGGCCGCCCATCAGTTGATGGATGATCGCGCTCAGGCTGCCCTTGTACGGAACACGCCCTTCGATGCCTTCCGGAACCAGCTTCTCGGCACCCGCGGAGGAGTCCTGGAAGTAGCGGTCGGAAGAGCCTTGCGCCTGGGACATGGCGCCCAGCGAACCCATGCCACGGTAAGCCTTGTACGAACGGCCCTGGAACAGTTCGATCTCGCCCGGCGCTTCTTCAGTACCGGCGAACATCGAGCCCATCATCACGCAGGAAGCACCGGCAACGATGGCCTTGGACAGGTCACCGGAGAAACGGATGCCGCCGTCGGCGATCAACGGAACGCCAGTGCCTTCAAGGGCAGCGGCGACGTTGGCGATGGCGCTGATTTGCGGCACGCCGACACCAGCGACGATACGGGTGGTGCAGATCGAGCCAGGGCCGATACCGACCTTGACTGCGTCAGCGCCCGCTTCGGCCAGGGCCTTGGCAGCTGCGCCGGTGGCAATGTTGCCGCCGATCACCTGGACTTCAGGGAAGTTCTGTTTGACCCAGCGAACGCGGTCGATCACGCCTTTGGAGTGACCGTGGGCAGTGTCGACCACCACCACGTCAACGCCGGCAGCCACCAGTGCCGCGACGCGATCGCCGGTGTCTTTACCGGTACCGACCGCAGCGCCAACGCGCAGACGCCCCTGGTCGTCCTTGCTGGCCAGTGGGTAGGCCTTGGCTTTTTCGATGTCTTTGACGGTCATCATGCCTTTGAGGGCAAACTTACCGTCGACGATCAGGACTTTTTCCAGACGGTGCTTGTGCAGCAGCTCGCGGACTTCGTTCTTGTTGGCGCCTTCACGGACGGTCACCAAACGCTCTTTAGGCGTCATGACTTCACGAACGGTGGCATCCAGACGGGTTTCGAAGCGCACGTCACGGGAGGTGACGATGCCGACCAGGTCGCCATCATGCAGAACCGGAACGCCGGAGATGTTGTGCATGCGGGTCAGTTCGAACAGGTCACGAACCGTGGCATCAGCCTCGATGGTGATTGGGTCCTTGACCACGCCGGCTTCGAACTTCTTGACCTTGCGCACTTCGGCAGCTTGCTGCTCGATGGTCATGTTCTTGTGGATGATGCCGATGCCACCTTCCTGAGCCATGGCAATTGCCAGACGGGCTTCAGTGACGGTGTCCATGGCAGCGGAAACCAGTGGAATATTCAGCTCGATGCCACGGGTAAGGCGGGTTTTGAGACTGACTTCGTTAGGAAGAACCTCGGAATAACCGGGCACTAAAAGAATGTCGTCGAAGGTCAGAGCTTCTTGGCTGATACGCAGCATCGCGGGGGCTCCCGAGCGGGAAAATGGAAGCGCGCCATTATACTCAGACACCCCCTCAGGCTCAATGTAAAAGTCTGTCTATTATTGGCAGAGTGATCGACGGGGCATTTCACGCCCAAATCCCGTAGGAGCAAGGCTTGCCCGCGATGGCATCACTGCGGTGTAACAGGCAGACCGAATTGCCTGCATCGCCAGCAAGCTGTGCTCCTACAATTCTACTTTCACCCAACTGACAGGCAGGTCCAGCCATTCGGCGAATTCGTCGATGAAGCTCTGTTTAAACCCGGCCTCAGCCCAGTTATTGAAGATAAAACCCAGGTTCGAAAACCCGCACTCCTGCAGGAACAGAAAGCCATTGATGTCATCTTCATGTCCGCATTCCGGGCAGATGAAGTTGTCGGTGCGCCCCGGCATCCAGTCTTCCAGGCTTTCGAACAGTGCTTCGCCGATCTCTTTGCGGCATTCGGCACAACCGGCCTCTTCGAGAAACCCTTTGGCCGGTGTATAGATGCAGCGCTTGGTGATGATCTCCAGCCCATTGATCGGCTCACCAAACGGCAGCGCTTCGGGATGCAGCACCACCGCCCGCGCGCCAGGCGCAATGGCGTGGGCCATGCGATTGCCAGTACGACCGCAGGTGGTGAGTTGTTCTTCAATAATGTTCTTGCGCACCAGCCACCGCACAATCGCCCGCGCCCGAGGTTCGTGCACCGGCAGTGTGGAGATTTTCGGGACGAGGATGCTTTGCGAGTTCATGGGTGCAGCCTACTGCGTCAAATGGATGTTCTGCGGCGTACCGGATGACGCCTTCGCGAGCAAGCCCGCTCCCACACTGGATCTCCTGTGGATACATAATTGTGTGACCACCAGAGATCACCTGTGGGAGCGGGCTTGCTCGCGAAGGCGATAGAGCGGCCGGCAGCTTAATCCCTGACGAAATCCCGTCAAGTACTGATATAGCGACCGATCAAGGCAATGCCACTGGCCAGCACCAGCCAGGTCACCAGCCGCACAAAGGCATCACGGGACATTTTCATGGTCAACCGTCGACCGATCCACAGCCCCAGCGCCATTGCCGGCAACAAACACACTGCCAATACCAACAAGGGTAGCTCGGCATAGACCCCGGCGAGCGTAAACAGGCTCAAACGCACCACCGTGCTGCAACTGATCAGCGCACTTTGGGTCGCCCGGGCCGCATCCTTGGGCAAGCGGCTGTTCAGATAGATTGCATATAAAAAGCCACCACTGCCGAACAGCGCCCCGAACATTCCGCCCACCGTGCCCATCGGGATCGCCCAACCGGCAGCCAGCTGCGCAGGTCGGACTTTTACCCACAGGCTGTAAATCGCATAAGCGCTGATAAACAGCCCCATTAATAGCAGCAACAGATCGGATTTGAGGTTCAGCAGAAAAATCACCCCCAACGTGCAACCCACCGCCATGCATGGCAGCAACCGCAACAATTCGGGTTTGGCCACGTCCCGCCGCGACGGCAGCAGATTGCCGAATGCCGCGACGAAATCCAGCAGCACCAACAACGGCACGATTCTCGACAGGGGCATGAACAGAATCAGGATGGGACCCGCCACCAGCGCCGTGCCAAACCCGGCGATGCCGAAAACGATATAGGCCAGGCTGATGCCCAGCCCGATCACCAGCCAGTCCACCGCACCCCACGGCCATTGGTTCAACAGCTCAAATACATCCATCCATATATCTTCCTTTGAATGACATCCACAGGATCCCACAGTTAACGCAATCCCTGTAGATACCGTCTTGAGCCTCACCGGGCAAGCGCAAGTTTCGGGTCAAAGGGTTGACCCGACTTGAGCACGCCGTAAACGAAGTGCAACAGC
>NZ_JBIUVW010000057.1:0-35252 GCF_044743155.1 Pseudomonas sp. NPDC087697
ACCACCTGATCCCATCCCGAACTCAGCAGTGAAACGATGCATCGCCGATGGTAGTGTGGGGTTTCCCCATGTGAGAGTAGGTCATCGTCAAGATTGAATTCCAAAACCCCTGTCTGCTAACGCAGACAGGGGTTTTGTCGTTTTAGAGGCAGCTAAAAGCTCAGAGTGTGGTGGTTGCTGTAGAGCGCCTGCGCCACTTGATCAATCGTCATCAAAAAAACGTAGGTTGAGCGCTCTAGCACGCCGTTTGGCGGGTTTGTGCAGGGAATCCGATGCATTTTGCACAAAGGCCTAAGTTTTCTCGGACCTGTGCCGAAAAACTGGTGAGACATGCGTGCACCAAAGTAGAGCGGCCTAAGAGCGGCCTACGGCGTTACATGGAATGTTGCACCCGGAACGCATCCCCACTCTTTGCATAAGAAGTCCCATGAAATGAATCTAAAGTTCAGCCATAAAATCCTTTTGGCCGCTTCAGGCGTAGTGGTTCTGGCTTTTGCGTTGTTCACTTTGTACAACGACTACCTGCAGCGAAATACCATCCAGCAAAACCTCGACTCCTCCGTCCAGCAAGCCGGCGATCTAACTGCCAGCAGCGTTCAGAACTGGCTGAGTGGGCGGATTCTGGTGTTGGAAAACCTGGCCCAGAATATCGCGCACCAAGGTGCCAACGCGGACTTCGCTGGGCTGGTCGACCAACCGGCCTTCACCTCGAACTTCCAGTTCACTTACGTCGGTCAGGCCAATGGTGTGTTTACCCAACGCCCTGACGCAAAAATGCCGGATGGCTACGATCCACGTCAGCGCCCTTGGTTCAAACAGGCTGTAGCCGCCGATAAAACCATGCTCACGCCGCCCTACATGGCGGCTGTCGGCGGGTTGGTGGTGACCATTGCCATGCCGGTGAAGAAGAACGGTGATCTGCTCGGCGTGGTCGGCGGGGACCTGAGTCTGGAAACCCTGGTGAAGATCATCAACTCGGTGGACTTCGGCGGTATCGGTCATGCATTCCTGGTCAGCGCAGACGGCCAGGTGATCGTCAGCCCGGACAAAGACCAGGTGATGAAGAACCTCAAGGATATCTACCCAGGCTCGAACGTACGTATCGAGAAGGGCAATCAGGAAGTGCTCCTGAACAAGCAGGCGCGCATCCTGTCCTTCACCCCGGTCACTGGCTTGCCGAATGCCGAGTGGTACATCGGCCTGTCGATCGACAGGGACAAGGCCTACGCGCCACTGGGCAAGTTCCGCACGTCGGCACTGATTGCGATGTTCGTCGCGGTGACGGCGATTGCCGTGCTGCTGAGTCTGTTGATTCAGGTGCTGATGCGTCCACTGACCACCATGGGCCGTGCGATGCAGGACATTGCTCAAGGCGAAGGCGATCTGACTCGTCGTCTGGCGGTGGAAAGCAAAGACGAATTTGGCGAGTTGGGCGGTGCTTTCAACCAGTTCGTGGAGCGAATTCACGCATCGATTTCCGAAGTGTCGTCGGCCACGCGCCAGGTACATGACCTGTCGCAACGTGTCATGGCGTCGTCGAATGCTTCGATCATTGGCTCCGATGAGCAGAGCGCACGGACCAATAGCGTGGCGGCAGCGATCAACCAACTGGGGGCGGCCACTCAGGAGATCGCCCGCAACGCGGCGGACGCTTCGCAACACGCCAGTGGTGCCAGTGAACAGGCTGACGACGGTCGTCAGGTGGTGGAACAAACCATCCTGGCGATGACCGAGTTGTCGCAAAAAATCAGCCTGTCGTGCACGCAGATCGAAACCCTGAACGCCAGCACCGACAACATCGGGCACATCCTCGACGTAATCAAAGGCATCTCGCAGCAGACCAACTTGCTGGCGCTCAACGCGGCCATCGAAGCGGCGCGTGCGGGTGAGGCCGGGCGTGGTTTTGCGGTGGTGGCAGACGAAGTGCGCAACCTGGCCCATCGTACCCAGGAGTCGGCCGAGGAGATTCACAAGATGATCACCTCGTTGCAGGTCGGCTCGCGTGAAGCGGTATCGACCATGAATGCCAGCCAGGTATCCAGCGAAGAAAGCGTCGAAGTGGCGAATCAGGCCGGTGCGCGGTTGGTCAGCGTGACCCAGCGGATCACCGAAATCGACGGCATGAACCAATCGGTAGCGGCCGCGACGGAAGAGCAGACTGCTGTGGTGGAAACCCTCAACGTCGACATCAGCCAGATCAACCTGCTGAACCAGCAGGGCGTGGCCAACCTCAACGAAACGTTGAAGGATTGCGATGCGTTGTCGCTGCAGGCTAACCGCCTGAAGCAACTGGTGGATAGCTTCAAGATCTAAACCGTTCCATGGATACAAAAAACGCGATGAGGTCAGTCTGACTCATCGCGTTTTTTTATGGCGAGATTGCCTTATACAAACAGATTGCGCGCATTGCTCATCGAGTCATCCGCAAACCCCTGCACGAAGTCCTTGAACCCCGGCAGGGCTTCGGCGCCGCCCTGGGCAGGCTCGGCGATGATGGTCCAGGTTGCGCGGGACTTACCGGTGCCCAGGGGCTCGACGCTCATCGCGGCCCACAACTGACCAACGCCCAACGTGTTGTAGACGGTAGTCCAGGTCATGCTCAGTGCCTGATCGTCGCGGGAGTTGAGTTGCTCTACCACCAGGTTACCGTCCTTGAAGAACTTCTTGCGCAGCGACGACACGCCCTCGCCAGTCATCTCGATGTGCGATAGCGCCGGGATGAACTTGTCGAAGCCGGCGAAGTTGCCGACTATGTCCCAGACCTTCGACGCCTCGGCCGGTATTTCCACCGACGACACAACATGGCAGCCGTGCGGGTTTTTGATCAGGGTATCGGGTTGCAGAGTGCTCATGGTCTTGCTCCATTTCTACGGGTGATGGGTCAGATGAAGTTGATTTCTTTCAGGTAGTCGCAGCCGCGACGCAGCAGCGCCGGGGATTTCTGCGGGTAGTGCGCGCCCATCTGCTGCACGCCGGCCTGGGCGTTGGCGTGGCCGATCATCGAGATGTCGCCGATGTCTTCTTCGAAGCCGTTGAGGTAGAAACCCAGCACGCCGAACAGCGCGTTATCGCTGTCGACTCGACCCAGTTGCTGTTGCCAGTCGGCGACGCTGACCATTTGAAACTCGCGACCGGCCTCGCGGAACGACGCCACGTAAGCATCCCAACTCAGTGGTTCGGGGTTGTGCAGGTTGAACACTGCCTGCTCGGGCTGATAGCGGCTGGCGTGGAAGGCGATGAAGCGGGCCAGGAAGTCCACCGGCATCAAGTCGAAGTTCAGCGCGAACTCCGGCACCTGGCCGAGCTGGATCGAGCCCTTGAGCATCAGCATCAGACGGTTCTTGTGCGGCTGGCAGACGCCTGTGAGGCTGTTGAAGCTGATGTTGCCGGGTCGATAGAGGTTGACCCACACCCCACGCTCGCGAGCGCGTTCGAGGATCCGTTCGCCGACCCATTTGGACAGGTTGTAGCCGTTCTTGATGTAGATCGGCGGGGTCTGCGCGGCGGGTTGTTCGAGCACTCGACCCTCGGCGTCGATGGTGCTGGAGGCCGACAGCGTGGAGACGAAGTTGAAGACCTTCTTGCTGCGCCCTTCGCAGAGCCGCAAACACTCGAAAATCGGCTCGACGTTGTCCCGTGCCAGCGACTCGTAATCGAGTACGTGGTTGACGTTGGCGGCGTTGTGCACCAACGCGCCGAACTCCCGATCCAGTCGCTCATACACGCCTGGTGCCAGGCCCAGCGCTGGTTGCGTGATGTCCGCCGCGTAGACCCGCACCCGAGTCAGATCCAGGTGCTCCAGGCGGTTCTCGCGCAGGGACTCGGCAAAGCGCTGCGCAGCGCTTTGCCCGGCACCGTCGCGCACCAGGCACGCGACTTCACTGGCGCCCCAGGCCAGCAGCGCCTCGACGATATGCACGCCGACGAAGCTGTTGGCACCGGTGACGATGACCTTGTGCACATCGCCCATCCGGCTGATCGGCAAGGGCTGTACATCGAGTTCGCGGAAGGCATCGGCCAGGGCTTTTTCGCTGAGCACTTCTTCGCCGGCGGACCCTCTGACTAGCGTTGCCAGCCTGGCGATGGTTGGTACTTCGATGAAGCGATTGATCGAGATACTGCGTCCGAACTGCTCGCGTAATTGCAGCAACATGCGCGATAGCAGGATTGAGTGGCCGCCCAGATTGAAGAAGCTTTCGTCGGTGGAAATGTCGCCAGCCGGCAACTCCAGCAGCTCGGCCCAGAGCTCCAGCAGTTGCGCCTCGTCGGCGGACTCCGGTAGCCGACGCTGATGGTTTTCGAGGACGCTGACCGGCATCTCCAACAGCGCCCTTCGATCGACTTTGCCGTTGCTGGCAAAGGGCATATTCGCCAGCTCGGTCCACGCAGTGGGCTGCATGTAGTCCGGCAAGAACTGCTGGGCGTGAGCTTTCAGTGCTTCGCGTGCTGCACTCGGTTGTTCTTCCTGGGGTTGTGCGAGGAACGCCAGAATCCGTCGATGACTGTCGATCACCACCGCCACCTGCCGGAACAACTGACTGTCGCGCAGGCAGCGTTCGATCTCCTCCGGCTCGACCCGGTAGCCACGGATCTTCACCTGATTGTCCCGTCGCCCACAGAGCTCGATGCCGTCTGCGGTCCACTTCGCCATGTCGCCGGTGCGGTAGGCACGCAGATTCTGGCCGCCGGGCAAGGGCAGTTGCAGGTAGCGCTCGGCAGTCTGCTGCGGGTTGTTCAAATAGCCCAGGCACACCCCCGGACCGACGATGTACAGCTCGCCGACGGTCTGCTCGGCTACTGGCTGAAAATCTTCGTCGAGGATCAGTACCTGGCTGTTGGCAATTGGCGCCCCGAGGCTGCGATTGCTGTCACCGACTTGCAGTTGTCGGGCGGTGATCAGCACGGTGGCTTCGGTCGGGCCATACAGGTTGTAGAGCTTGCCCTGCTGGGTCAGTTGCTTGATCACATGGGGTTCGCAGACGTCGCCGCCGGTCATCACATGCGCAAGGTCGCGCAACTGCTCCAACGGCAGAATGCTCAGCAGCGCTGGCGGTAAAAACGCATGACTGAGTTGATGATGACGGATCAACTCGACCAGTTGCAGCGGGTCACGACGCTGGTCGTCGTTGGGTACGATCAGCTCGGCGCCCTGGGTCAGCGCCGGGAAAATATCGATCAGCGAGGAGTCGAAACTCAGCGATGAAAACTGCAACACCCGACTCTGTTCCGTCAGCTCGACGTAATCGGCGTACCACGCGGTGAAGTGCCCGAGATTGTTCTGGCTGAGCAACACCCCTTTGGGGTGACCGGTGGTGCCCGACGTGTAGAGCGCCATGCACGGCGCCTGGCTGCCGGGTCGTTGACGCATTAGCGGCAGGCCGAGATTCGCCTCGCGGGCGTCAATGCCACTGATGTCGAGCCCGGGCATCTCGTTGCTCAACGGGTGCAGACCATCGTGCAGCAAGAGCACTGCGCCGGCGTTCTCCAGGATGTACTGCTGACGTTGCAGCGGATGACTGGGTTCGAGTGGCAGGTACACTGCGCCACTGCCGAGAATCGCCAGAATACCAGCGAACAGCGCGCTGGATTTCGGTAGACAAATACCCACCACAACCGGTCCATCAACCACTCGGTACTGCTCGATCAGTGGCAGCAGCCGTTGCTGAATCGCCTGACTTTGGGCGTGTAAATCGCCATAGCTGAGCACTTCACCATCGATGTGCAGCGCCGGGCGCTCACAGAAGGTTCTGAGGCTCTGTTCGAGCCGCTCGATCATCGGGATTTGCCCGAGTTGCAGCAGCGGAGGTTGTTGGGTGAGGTTGAGTCGGTGGGCGTAGGCCAGACTCTCCAGCGCCAGCAAACTCTCTTCACGCTCATGATGACCGGATGTGGCCGTTGCGGCGTGCGTGAAGTACTCGGCATCGCGGGAAAAACGGCTGACCTCAAGCGCCACGCGGTCAACCAATTCAGCGATGACCCTCAGGCGCAGCGC
Organism: Pseudomonas sp. NPDC087697; assembly: GCF_044743155.1. Classification (NCBI taxonomy): domain Bacteria; kingdom Pseudomonadati; phylum Pseudomonadota; class Gammaproteobacteria; order Pseudomonadales; family Pseudomonadaceae; genus Pseudomonas; species Pseudomonas sp. NPDC087697. Next base: position 5,993 of record NZ_JBIUVW010000057.1, read on the forward strand.
CTGGCCATTACCAGAGACTTCGTCGGCGACGGGGACGCGGGCGATCAGTCGTTGGTCGCCACTCGATGCGTAGCGGCACAGTACGTCAATGGGCGGCAGACCGCTGGCGTCTGTTGGTCCGAGGCCCAGCGTCACGCTCAACCGTGCGCAGTCGCCCAGGTCGTGCAGGCACTGTGCGGAGATAGCCAGGCTGCCGTCGTCGATCAGCAGCTCGGCGGTACCGATCTTTTGTTCATCCAGGGCGTGGCTGTCGATCAATCGCGTCAGCGCATGGCCGTGTTGTTCCAGTTCCAGCACCAGCTCATTCAAGGCCTGGCTTTGACCGATGAGCAGAATGTCGAGACGTCTCATGATGTTCTCCTCGGCTAGATCAGGTAGTCGCTCAGGGCGTCTTGCACGCACGGCGAATCGAGCAGCGAACTGCTGCGGAAAAACCGCACGATGTTGGCGACCAGCGGGTGATGGCGATTGATCGGGAAGGCCAGACCTGCCACTTCGCTCTTGAGTGCGGCCTTGGCTGCATCGCTGATGTGCAGGTGTTCGATCAACCGGAAGTCGAACGATTTCTGAATGTCATTAGTCAGGTAGTGAGTGATGAATACCGGCAGAATCTTCGCGATCAGTTGGCGGTCGTCTTCGTTCGCCGAATGCCAATAGATCCGCACCAGCCGTGACCAGAATCCCGAGTGACGGCCCTCGTCGAGCAAGTGGTCAGCCATCAGGCCCTTGATCGATTGCTTGACCGTGTCGTCCTTGGCGAACGCCGCGACATCGTTGGTCACGGTGTTTTCCGCGATGGCCACGCAGATCAGCTCCACGGCGCTGCGCAGATGCTCCGGCGCCAGTGCCAACGCAGCAGGAATCGCCCGGCTCAGCTCGATTTCATGCGGCAGTTCGAGCGGCGTGATGCCGGTCATGGCCACGGTCTGCTGCATGAAGTCCATCGCCACCAGCGCGTGGTAATCCTCATCCACCACCACGGTCATGGCGTCATAGCGACAGGCGAACGGGAAGGGCACGGCGAAGCGATTCTTGGCGATGCTGCGGGCGGTCTTGTCGACGATCTCGGTTTCGAAAATCACCACATCGTTGATGAACTTGTAGAGCGTCTGCACCAGGGCGAAGTCGCGCTGCTCCGGGCATTCGCGAACAAAGGTTTCGCTGAGCACCAGCGGTTGGCGGCTCAGGGGATAGATCAGTTTGTCGTCGTTTTCGACCATGCGCCGGGGGCGGGTTCGGATGGTCGCGCGGCTTTCCCAGGCGTCGGCGAAGGATTGGTAGTCGGCGGCGTTCATGCGCTCACCTCGGCTACTGGTTCACGCATGCTCAGGCGCAAGCCGTCCCACAGCGCGATGCGGCTTTCCACGGCGGCGATGGCGGCGGCGTAGACGTCCTCTTGTCGTTGCGGGTCGCCGTCGACCAGCCGCGCCAGAAGTGTTTCGGCGGCGGGGCCGTGGTCTTCGGAGTCGACTTCGATGTGCCGTTCCAGGTAGTAACGAAAGGTCGGCGCCTGCTCGATACCAATTCCCCAATCGTCGAGAATACGCTGGAACATCTGCGGGATGACGCTTTCACGACCGTGCAAAAACGCCGCGGCAACGCTGTGTCCTGGCGCGTATAGGGCGGTGTGCAACGTGTGCCGGACGAAGTTCGAGGCGGCCGGGTCGACGTCCACGCTTTGCAGGGCGATGTCGTAGCTCACGCCTTCTTTTTGCAAGGCGACGAAGCGCTCCACAGCCGCCGTGCTGGCGCCGACTTCGCGCATCGCATCCAGGTACAACTCGAAATGGCTGTAGTGACCGTGATCAAGCCGGTTATCCGACTCTTCACCAAGGATGATTTCGTTGATCAGGCGCGCCGCTTGAGGGTCTTGCGGCGGTAGCCAGGGAAGCTGCACGCAGGTGAGTTCCTGCTGTAGGCGTTTGGTCAGCGACATGAAGTCCCATACGGCAAATACATGGGTTTCCATAAAGCGCTGAAGTATCGACAGCGAATGAATCTCGGCAAAGATAGGGTGGGCGCTGAGCTCTGCTTTTTTCAGGTCGAGAAGTGCTTTGTTTGGTTTCATGAGTGACCTATAAGTTGCGAGTTAAGTTATTCGGTTGGCGAATGTTTCTTATGCAAGTGCAAGCAAAGTGCTGCCTGAACTTTTTAATAGGCGAACAAGTACCTCAAACAAACGTTGATGCAGTTCATGAGGGCGGCGGGCCTTGTCAGGCAAGGCGTCGAGTACGTAGGTGGTGCTGGGTGGCCAGTTGTGCAGGTTGGTGTTACAGACCTGTGCATTGACCGTGCCGACAAGTGCAATTGAACTTGAAGTTGTCGGCGGAGAAAAATTAATACATGGAACAAGTGACGGGCAAGTGTTTTTTATATTATTTGTTAAGTGTGTTTTTTTAGGCGTGACAAGTTCCGATAAAACTTTTGGATTAAGTTTTATTGGGGTGAAGTTGTTCCTTCCGGCTTATATAAGTCAGAATTTAAAATGAGTGAATGCTTCACTCGGAGCAACTTTTTGGCTGGAAAATTAATGGTTTTTGATGTGGTAGGCAGGAGGCGGGCACGGCCCCAGCTCTTCCCGTCCTTTGGCAAGCCTCCTTTTGTTTGTCCATCACGCGAGGGCTGTGCAGGCAGATTTACACGCCGCTCGTCCTTTTTTAGTCGGCAAACCAAGAGTGAGCCCAAAAAGCCAGCACTGCTATCACTGGCGCAGGGGTAGACAGGGGCTTTCAAGGAGGGGAGAGGGGGAGAGGTTGTCGCCAGCGCTTCTCGAGAGCCTGTGCCTCATCGCACAGGCGTCAGGCGTTTACTCGCTGAGCAGACCCAGATGGGTGTTGATGATCTGCAGCAGACGATGGCGCTGAGTGGTGGTGAAAAAATGGTTACCGGTCATTTCGATCAGCTCGAATTCACGGTGGGTGAACTCGCGCCAATTGACCATGCTTTCAAGCGGTGCCAGTGGGTCGTCGCTGCCGTAGAAGGCGGTCATCGGGATGTGCAGGCTGCGACTGGAAGGGTCGGCCCAGGATTCGAGCAGTTTCAAGTCACTGCGTATCAGTGCTTCGTAGGCGGTGAGTTGATCGTTGGCCGTTGTATCGGGAATCAGCCCCTGACTTGAGGGAACATGACCGTTGTGCTGCGGCGCTGTGGCCGGTCGGGTGTCCGGGCTGGGGTAGCCGGAAATGAACAGATGGCGGGTTTGCCCCGGGCAACGGATTTCGCTCAATTTGGCCAGTTCGTAGGCCAGAATTGCGCCCAGGCCATGGCCAAAGAGTGCATGGGGCTCGGACAGGTAAGGCTGGAGCGCGGCGAAGGCGTCGACCAGCAGCGGCGGCCATTGTTCGTAGCGTGTCTGGTTTTGTGGATTGCCATGGCCAGGAAGCCTGAACGCGAGCAGTTCAATATGCTCGCTCAGTACTTGTGTCCAGCTGCGGAACTGCTCGGGGTCGGCACCGGCCTCGCAGAAGCAGATTAGTCGGACATCCGTCGCCTGGCCTGCGTTGATCACGGTCAGCCATGGGGTGTCCTGGGCGTGCACGGCTTTCCCTGCGAGGCTCACGTCGAGGCTTTCTTGCCCTGAGGTTCAAGGCTGTTCAGGTAGCGTGTGATGACCTCGACACCCCGGTTGAGGTGGTTCTCAAGCTTCGTCACGGTTAGCTCGATGTCTCCGGCTTGCGCAGCGCGCAGCAGTTCACGGTGATCTTCCTGGGACAGCTTGCCGAGCCCCATCGCTTCAAGGTTGAAACGCAGAAAACGTTCCTCTTCCCACAGGCCGCTTTCTACCAGGCTGAGGAGCCGGCGGTTGGGCGCCTTGCGGTACAGCGTCATGTGGAACAAACGGTTGAGCCTGCCGATCTCGGCGTAATCGGTTTGTGTTTCCAGGTCGTCGATATAACGTGCCGCTTCGACAAAATCCTCGTCGTCGAGCAACGGAATCGACAGGCGCAGGGCCTCGGACTCCAGCAGGATGCGCAGCGCATAGGTCTCGGCGGCATCACCTTCGACCAGTGGCGCGACAACCGCACCTTTGTGTGCGACAACGTGTAGCAGCGATTGCGCCTCAAGTTGGCGCAAGGCTTCGCGTACGGGCATACGACTGACGCCGAACAGGTCGGCCAGGTCTTGCTGGCGCAGAGCGGTGCCGCAGGGCAAACGACCATCGAGAATCGCCGAGCGCAGGGTTTCTTCGATCACCGATCGCGCAAGGTGAGCGGGGATAGGGCCGCTGACCGGGATAGTACTTAAAGGGTTGGGCTTCTGTGTCACGACAACGCACCCTGACTGAAATGAAAATAATATTGGATCCAATGCACGCTAGTAACTGCCTGACTGGTTGTCAAACCGGCAAGACAATGCAGTTTTCGACAGTTTTGTGCCACTGGCTTTGCCGCCGAACGCAACTTCACGGGCTAAGATCTTTTCAACTGCGTCCGCTTCCCCAAGTTTAGCGCGCTCGCGGTGATTGCACCGTGCCATTGTCTTTTACCCATCAAGGCTTCACCGCCAATCGCTCTCCCTCGGACCTTGCGCTGGCTGTGGCCGTTCAGGTAGAGCGGGGCGAGAAGTTGTTCACCCTACCGATTCTGCAAAAACACCACATACCCACGAAACCACTCACTGTCCTTCATATACCCCGGCTCCTCCCATTCCCCACCCTGAATCAGCCCGACCTTGAACGGCAAGCCGAGCCTGTTCAGCCTTGGCAGGTAGGCGGCGTAATTGGGGATGCTGTGGCGGCCCTGGTAGGTTTGCACTACCACTTCGTCGACCACGCCTTTGAGTTGGCCGATCACCTGCGGATCGGCGTGACTGCTCCAGTCCATCAGGCCGGTGATGCTCAGGCGATAGTGGGTGGGCAGGCGTTGGCGCAGGTCTTTGAGGAAGCTGACGTATTCGTCGAGGTAACGGGTGCGGGCGTCGAAATCGATCTGGATACCGACCACCGGGTTGCCCGCCTGTTGCCAGCGCTGAACCTGCCCCAGCAATTGCTGATAGACCGGCTCTGGCCAGCGCAGGGTATGGGCGCGGTAGGTCACCCACACTTCGCCCTGGGTCAGGCGCGGGATGGCGATGCCTTGGGCAATGAAGCGCACGCCGCGCTGTGGTGTGCGGCGTGATTCGCTGATCTGCCCTTGCAGGATGTACAAGGTTTTGGCCCGGGCCAGCACTGGTTGCGTGTTGACCCCGCTCCACAGCCAAAAGGCGTCATGGTCGCGGGCGTCGACGGCCGCAAAGGCCGGGGCGCTGAGCAGCAGTGCGAGCAGCGCCAGGCTTTTCAGAAAATCCCTCATGGATTACCAGTAGTACTGCAGCGACTTGCCCCACTGGGTGTCGGCAAAGCCGCTTTTCAACTGGCGGAACCAGGCCTTGCGGACAGCGGGTTCGACGTCTTTGCCACCGCAGCTGTTATTGCCCGAGGGCGCGTAGCAGTTGATGGCGCGGAACAGTGCGTAAGCGCGGTCTGCCTTCGGCGCTTTGGCGTTGTCGATGACCTGGCGATAACCGTCGTGCCGGGAATAGATCTCACCTTTGAACGCCGACCCTGTGGCACCGAGTTCGGACTTATTGGGTTTGGTTTCCAGCGGTGCGCCATCAAGGTCGTTGCGCAGGATGAACTCACCCAGGCAGTTCAGGCCTTTGGGGTTCTTGCCGTCCGCCTGAAGGGTCGCGGCAATCTCGGCGATGCTCGGGCAGTGGTAACCGGATTCAGCCTTGTCGCCTTGCCAGCGGAACATCGTCAACGGCTGACCGGAGCTGTAGAAATAGCCAATGCTCACGCCAAGTTTGTCTGTTGAGGGCTCGGCCGGTAGCTGCTTGAAGTCTTCGGCAAACTCGGCGTACTGGCTGCGCAGCAACTCTTTATAGAGCAATACGAACAGCGCACTGTTGCGCTCGGTGGCGTCCGCGCCCTGGCTGATTTGCTGACGCAGCAGCGGCGCGTCGGCCACCAGCCGTTGCAGGCGATAACGCACGGCGGGTGTCTTGATCGGTGAGTCGGCGGCGAACACTTTGCCCAGCCGCTGGCTGAGTTCGTAGTTGAAGGCCAGCGCCAGTTCGACCTGCTCGCGCTGCAACGGCTGTTTGACCTTGGCCAGCAACTCCAGCCACAGCGCTTCGGCTTCCGGCCATTTGTGCTGTGCATGCAGGGCGATACCGCGCAGCACCTGCTGGCTGAAGGCAAGGTAGTCGAGGTTGTGCGGAACGCTGCTCGGGAGGACTTTCAGTGCCTGCTCCGGGTTCTTTTCGAGGTACAACAACACTGTCGCTTGCAGGTAGTCGTAGAGCGCCGGTTGCTGGGCGAACAGGGCTTGCTGCGCTTGCAGCGCCTTGAGGTTGAAAGACGTCTGGTAGGTGCCGATGCTCAGCAAGTCTTTGACCGCCAGCAGCAGCGGCGCCTGAATACCGTTGTCCGGTTGGGTCAGCAGTTTGCTGTCGACCTCTTCCACCAGTTCCGGCAGGGTTTTGTTGCGCTGGACGTCGGTGGCTTGGGTGAGTTGCCAGGCGTAGTCGTCGGCGAGTTTCTGATCTTCGCCAGCCAACCAGTGCACCCGACGGATCAAGCCTTTGGCCGACGCGCTGTAATCGCCCTGTGGATAAGTTTTCAGATAGGTCTCGAAAGCATTTTCGGCCAATTGCAGGTTGACGTTATCCACATGCTCAAGCGTCGGCAGACCCATCTCGTCGAAGGCGTTTTCCTGGGCTGCGTTGAGCGCAATGCGCGCGGCCATGTACAGCGCGGTTTCCTTGAGCCAGGGCTGATCGTTGTTGTTCAGGCTGGCGAAGGTTTGCGTCGCCTCGGCGAAGTGGCCGCCATAGAACTGTGCTGCGCCGCGCAGATACGTGAGGAAGGCCTTGCCAGGTTCCGAGGTGACTGAAGCAGGTAGCAGGCTGTTCAGTCGATCGGCTTCCCAACGGCATGCGGCGAGCATCTGGAGGCGGCTTTGCGCCAGGCTTTGGCGTTCTTCGGCGGGCAGCTGAGTGGTTTTCAGCAGTTGCGCCAGGAACGCGGCGGCGCTCTCTGTGCTGTTGCTGTTGCTGCGGCAGCGGTTGCCTTCGCCTTCGATGAACTGATCACCGGCAATAATGCTGGAGGCTTCGCGGCTAATGCCGAGTTGGCGCAGCGGCTCATCGAGTACCGAAACCGGAGCTGTTTCAGGAGGTGGCGTCGGGGCCTGCGTCGGCATTGAGTCGAGACGTGCGAGGTCGAACGGCACTGGGCCGTAACCGGCTTCACGATCAAAATCACTCAGTGGCGCCGGGTTCAGCGGTAGCGCGCCCTGATCGGACAGCAATATGCGCAAGTTGGCGCGACTGTCGTTGCCGGGGTTGAGGAACGGCACGTTGTTGCAGTGGCCGTCACCGCTGAGCGACAGTTCAGGCGTGCAGGCGTCCTGATCGTAGCTGGCGTGGGCCGGGAGTGCGCAGGCTGTGGCAAGTGCCAGAACGAAGGGCGACAGAAGACCGATACGCATGAATTGTCCTTAATCCGCAAACGCTGAAATCGAGGCCGCGATGATACCGCGTGCCGGCACTCTCTGGCGCTGGGGTTTCAGATCGAGAAGGCCTGGCATGTCCGCAGACCACCGATCAGCGTAGCCGCTGACACCGATGTCGCTACATTGCGTGCGTGCAGGGAATGGGGCAGCATCCACACCCAATTCAAGGTCCAAGCCTTATAGGGCCTTTTCGATCACCCAGGGGGATAGATGGAATACCGTAGAGAAACAGAGCTTGCCGACAAGCCTGATGAGCGCTCTGTGCGCACTCGGCTGACGGCCTCGGCGCGTCTGTTTCAGTGGCTGATCGAGTATGGGATCTGGCCAATTCTGGCGCTGGCGACGTTCGTGCGGTTTTACGACCTGACGGCGGCGGCGATTTGGGGCGATGAAGGCTCCAGCCTGCTGATGAGCCAGTACGATCTGGCCGGGATCTGGTTTCACGCGGGCCGTGATGTGCATCCACCGCTCTACTTCATGGTGCTGCACGGTTGGATCGAACTGTTCGGCGACGGCATTCTCTCGATTCGCGGCCTCAGTGCACTGCCGGGTATTGCCACGGTGGCACTGGGTGTCTGGCTGGTACGGTTGATCGCCAGTCCGCGGGTGGCGTTACTGGCAGGGTTGCTGTTGGCGCTATTCCCATCGGCGGTGCGTTACAGCCAGGAAGTACGGATGTATTCGCTGCTGGGTGTGTTGCTGCTTGGCGCGACGATTGCGCTGGTGTATTGGATCAAACAACCCCAGCGTGCACGGTATCTGGTGATTTACGCGCTGCTGATGGCCGCCGGGTTTTACACCCACTACTTCACCGCGCTGTGCGTGATTGCCCACTGGTTGTACCTGCTGGTGCTGCGTGTGCAGCCGGGCAACTCGTTGCGGCACATCAGCCGCCCGGGCTGGTGGCTGACCAACGCGGCGATTGTGCTGCTGTTTCTGCCGTGGGTTCCGCAGTTGCTGAATCTGGTTCAGCACATGCCGGAACTCAAGGCCAGTGGCGATGTGGGCTGGGAAGACCCGGTCACCCTCGGCTCCCTGCCGTCCATGGTCTGGACCTTCATGATCCAGGGCGATGACGACAGCCTGCCCAGGTCGGTGTTTATTGCACTGCCGGTGCTGCTGCTGGGCGTGATCGGGTTGACAGTGCTGCGTGATCGTAGCGTCTACCGCTGGAGTGCCTTGCTGGCGATCTACGCGGTGGTGCCGTTGGTGCTGGTTTTCCTGGTGTCGTTCGTTTCGCCGGTGTTCATCGAACGCTACGTGACGGCCTTCGCGCTGGGCTTGCCACTGATCATCGCGCTGAGTGTCGATGGCCTGAAAAAAGGCTTCCGAGTGCTGGGCCTGGCATTAATCCTGCTGTTTGTCGGCGTTGAAGGGGTAGGCCTGAAAAACAACGCGACGGTCGATCCAAATGACCAGCTCAATGTGACGGTCGAGTTCATCAATCAGCATTACGAGCCGGGTGATCAGGTCGTCATCAGCGATCTGCTCTGGTACATGCCGTACGTTTACTACGATCGCACCGTCGTCCAGCCGCGGCTCTTTACTCCGCCCTTGGCCAACGGCACGTCCAGTCGCCCGAATGCCTACGGTTTCGGTACGCTGGTAGAGGAAGCCGCCGACAAGATTTACCTCGATCGGCTCACCGATCTGCCGCCCGAAACGCACCGTGTGTGGTTGTTCAGCACCGCTGACCAACCTGATGAGTTCGCACCGTTGCCCGCCGACTGGCAGAAGATCAGTGAAAAAGTAGCCGGCAATGCGCGGGCGCGGTTGTTTGCTATCAACAGCTCTAAAATCAAGTAATGCCTTGTAGGCGCGCGGAGGATGGGTTTTTGGGTTCGCGACCTGCCTGGAGCAATGGAGAGCCGCTTCGTGTGGCGAGGGAGCAAGCTCCCTCGCCACAGGTGAATCAACAGCTCAATTCTTCGACGACAAATCCGCCATGCCCTTGAGCAACTCGATCGGCAGCGGGAAGACGATGGTCGAACTCTTGTCGCCGGCAATCAAACTCAGGGTCTGCATGTAACGCAACTGCATGGCGCCGGGCTGGCGGCCGAGCATTTCGGCGGCTTGCATGAGTTTTTCCGAGGCCTGCAATTCGCCTTCGGCGTGGATCACCTTCGCCCGCCGTTCGCGTTCGGCTTCGGCCTGTTTGGCAATGGCGCGGATCATCGACTCGTTGAGGTCGACGTGTTTGATCTCGACGTTGGCGACCTTGATCCCCCAGGCATCCGTTTGGGCGTCCAGCACCTGCTGGATGTCGAAGTTCAAGCGTTCGCGTTCGGCCAGCAGCTCGTCCAGTTCATGTTTACCGAGCACTGCCCGCAAGGTGGTTTGTGCCAGCTGGCTGGTGGCCATGAGGAAGTCTTCGACCTGGATGATCGCTTTCTGCGAGTCGAGCACACGGAAGTACAACACCGCGTTGACCTTCACCGAGACGTTGTCGCGGGTGATCACGTCTTGCGGCGGTACGTCGAGCACCACCGTGCGCAGATCGACCCGAACCATTTGCTGGACCACCGGAATCAACAGGATCAGCCCCGGGCCCTTGACCTGCCAAAAGCGTCCGAGCTGGAACACCACGCCGCGCTCGTATTCGCGCAGGATGCGGAAGGTCGATCCTGCCAGTGCAATCAGTAGCACCAGCAGCGCGGCAAAACCCAGTTGCAGACCCATGATCATTCTCCCTGCGACGCCGCGTCAGTCGCGGCCACTTCCAGCAGCGTTCCCTTGCGCGCCACCACCCGTACCTGTTGTCCCGGTTGCAGCGGTGTGGCACTCAGTACCCGCCAACGTTCGCCTTGCAAATGCACCCAGCCGTTATAGGCACTGCCGGCCTGCAACGCCGTTACCGGCGTCACGCTGCCGACTAACCCGGAATCGCCACTGACCGTTTCGCGCGGTCGGGTTTTCAGGGCATGGATCAGCAGCGCGATCAACAACAGCGCACTGATCAGCGCAAGGCCGATGATGAGCGGCGTGGGGACATCGGCATTGCTCAGAATCACGGCGCCGATCACAAACATCATAATGCCGCCCAGCCCGACCACGCCGTAGTTGGGCAGCACCGCCTCGGCCACGATGAACGCAATACCAACCATTATCAGCCAGACACCGAGCGGGTTGGGGACGATCAGCACGACAGTGTCGGTCGCGAAAACCGATCCGCTCAAACCCAACAACAGCGCAACTAACCAACACCAGCGAGTGTTCACTTGACCCTCCAGGAGAGTCATCCGTCTGCGAGCCACACGGTGGCCCTGCTTATAGTCTAGTTGAGCCTTGGCTTGAACGAATTTTGATCAATTTCTGGAGGTTTCCAGTGGGCAGATTTATCACCGGGTTCTGGCAGCAGGCCTAGACTCTAGAGGAGACGCCAAACTGTTTAATCATCGTCCGCCCGCCGTTTTTGCGGACACCGAGGTGCATCATGCGTATGGCAAGAACCGTGCAGCGCAGCCTGGAAGAGGCGCACTGCGAATTTGACGTAGTCTCTCACCCGCATTCGGCCAGCAGTCTGGAAACCGCCCGGGTGGCGGGCATTCCCGCTGAACGCGTGGCGAAATCGGTGATCCTCGACGACCATCATGGCCACTACCTGATGGCCGTGTTGCCGGCCAGCCGGCATCTGGACCTGACCAAAGTGCGCGGCAGCGGTGAATGGCAAGTCACCCGCGAAAGCACCCTGGCCCACCTGTTCAACGACTGCGAACGCGGCGCTGTTCCGGCCCTGGGCGAATCCTATGGCCTGGACATGGTCATCGACCCGATGCTGACCCGTCAGAAAGAGATCTACGTCGAAGCTGGCAACCACAACAACCTCGTGCACTTGAGCATGGACCAGTACCTGAAAATGGTGCCCCATGCCGAGGTGTGCGAGCTGAGTCAGTAGCCATTATTGGCGGTAAAAGCACCGCCGCCATCGCGGGCAAGCCGCGCTCCCACAGGAACCGCCGTGTGTGGGAGCGCGGCTCGCCTGCGATGGACTGCGCGGCAGTCCCAGACCCTCTCACCAAAACCAGGAGCCCAGCCCCATGGAATCACCCACCCACAGCCTCCCCAACCTGTTCAAACAACTCGGCCTGCCCGACGACGCCGAAAGCATCGACAAATTCATCGCCACCCACTCACCCTTGAAACCCGAACTGCACCTGGCCGACGCGTTCTTCTGGACCCAATGCCAGGCGGACTTCCTGCGCGAGGACATCCTCGACGATTCCGACTGGGCGGAGGTGGTGGATCAGCTGGATGTGCTGCTGAGGAAGGGGCGGGGGATGTAAAAAAAGCTGACAGTTCGCAGGATGCCTGAATCCTTTGTACTCCAGGCTATCCAGGCTTTCGGCGTACGAATGGGCTAATAGGCCTGAAGAAAATTCCGAAGCTTGTCCGCTCGGTTGCGAACCCCGAAACGTCCCCCTATAGTTCGCCACGTCGCCGCACATCGGCGACAGGATTTGGCGATCCTATTCACCTCCGCGCAATAGCGTCTGAACCATTGCTGTGCACGTTTTTCGGTGCTGGCGATTCGTTTTATGGCAGCTGTGCGCGGGAGACTTTCGGGTCTGCCGGTTTTGGATGGTGACCGGTTCGCCAACCTGCGTACAGTTGCCGCCTATCCCGTTTGGCGACGGAGGGTGGTGAGTAATTTCACCATTCTGGAGTTCATCTCTTATGCATCCATATCGTCCACTGACAACCAACCCAACCCCCGTCTGCGTTCTGGCCTACAACATCCTCGCACCGACGCACTTTCTCCACGAAACCGCCTGTAGCCGTGTGCGTATCGGCACCGATCTGCTGGAAACCCTCACCTCGATCACCCTTCGCGATCTCAACGACAAAGACTTCTACCGCCTGATCAACGCCGCGTATGTGTCATTGCGCGATGGGCTGGATTTGATGGAAGAGCTGCAACACCGCCTGGCCGCACAGGCGGCGCAAGCGAGCTAAGGTGGTAACGATGCTCCGCGTCAGCTTCAAACTGAACGTGGAGCATCCGACGTTGAAATGCGATCCAGGGTTACTCCCGTAGCAGCTGTCGAGCCCGCGAGGCTGCGTTCGGCTGCGAAGCAGTCGTCGAATCAGGCAGCGCATTCCTCTAGGCAAACCGAGGGCTCAGGATTTGCGAGGACTTCGTCCTCGAACGCAGCCTCGCGGGCTCGGCAGCTGCTACGAGGTGATCCGTCAGCGCTCTTTGATTTGAGCTGCTTGAGCCCGCCGAGCAGCGAATTCAGCTTCAACTTCATCATTGCTCCGACCAATTCCGACTCGCACCGAGTTACGTGCCGCGTCGACTTTTCTTTGCAGGAAGTCGTGGTACTGCGTGGAGTCTGCGTCGTTGTGGCTACGCTCGTTTTTTGAGTCAGGGCGTTCGGTCATCATTGATCCCTCCGTTTGATTGACGAAACCCTACAGAAATATTCAGCGTGGCAGCGTTTTTGACGGGGCCTACGAGATGGGTTTGATCACCAATTTGTTTCAAAACTTGACTGAATTTCCCCTCCAATGCGATATTGATAGTTAGCAAACTAACAGTGTGCGAATTCTCCCGTGTCCCAGACCCTCGACGCCCTTCAGATGAACATCAGCAGTGCCATGGTGGTGGCCGCGCGGCATTGGCGGAAAATCTGCCAGACCACGCTGGTCAACTACGGCATTTCCGAAGCCTGCGCCGTCCCGTTGTTGATGATCGGGCGGTTGGGTGAGGGTGTGCGGCAGGTGACGGTGGCGCAGGCGGCGGGGATGGAGAGCCCGTCACTGGTGCGTCTGCTCGATCAGCTGTGTCAGGCCGGGTATGTCTGCCGCACCGAAGATGCCCATGATCGTCGCGCCAAGTGCCTGAGTCTGACCGAGGCCGGGCGCGAGTTGGTGCAGGCGGTGGAAGCCGAGTTGGTGCGGTTGCGCCGTGTGGTGCTCGAAGGCATCGATCCGGCGGATCTGGAGGCGGCGCTGCGGGTGATTCGCGCATTCGAGACGGCAGAACAGCAGTTACCGGTGACCCCGTCTTGAACGGATTTTTTAGCGGCATACCGCCGGCCCGCGACTGGTTTTACGGCGTACGCACCTTCGCTGCGTCGATGATCGCGCTGTACATCGCCATGCTGATGCAAATGCCGCGTCCGTATTGGGCGATGGCCACGGTGTACATCGTTTCCAGCCCGTTCGTCGGCCCGACCAGCTCCAAGGCCTTGTACCGCGCCATCGGCACGTTGACCGGTGCGGCAGCGGCGCTGCTGTTTGTGCCGATGTTCGTCCAGAGCCCGTATGTGCTGGTGTTGGTCATCGCACTGTGGACCGGCATCCTGCTGTTCCTGTCCATGCATTTACGCACCGCCAATAACTACGCGCTGATGCTCGCCGGCTACACCTTGCCGCTGATCGCCCTGCCGGTGGTGGATAACCCGTTGGCGGTGTGGGATGTGGCGGAAGCGCGGACCGAAGAAATCTTCCTCGGCATCGTCTGCGCGGCGGTGGTCGGCAGTATGTTTTGGCCACGACGGCTGGCGCCGGTGTTCGATGATGCGGTCAGCAAGTGGTTCAGCGATGCGGTGACCTACAGCCAGCGCTTCCTGAGCCGCAACGTGCAGCCCGATGAAGTCAGCGCCTTGCGTGCGTCGATGGTCGCGACCTTCAACTCCCTTGAATTGATGATCGGCCAGTTGCCCCACGAAGGTGCGCGGCCGCAAACCGTGCGCAACACCAAAGAACTGCGCGGGCGGATGATTCACCTGCTGCCGGTGGTGGATGCGCTGGACGATGCGCTGTATGCACTGCAGCGGCGCACTCCCGAGCTTGTGGATAAGTTCGCGCCGTTGCTGGCCGCGACCGTTGAATGGCTCGACAACAAAGACGCTTCGGTCGAACGCTGGCAAACGCTGCGTCATCAACTCGAAGCCCTGCAACCGAATGCCGAGGCGCTGGACGATCGCAAGCAATTGCTGTTTTCCAACGCGCTGTATCGCCTCGGGGAATGGATCGATTTGTGGCAAGACTTGCGCAGCTTGCAAGAGGCGATTCGCTGCGAAAGCCAGGACAGCTGGCGTGCGGTTTACCGCCATTGGCGGCTGGGCCGGCTGACACCTTTTCTCGACCGTGGGCTGATGCTCTATTCGGCGGCGTCGACGGTGCTGGCGATCATCGTCGCCTCGGTGCTGTGGATTCTGCTCGGCTGGACCGACGGTGGCAGCGCGGTGATTCTGGCGGCGGTGGCGTGCAGCTTTTTTGCCGCGATGGATGACCCGGCACCACAGATTTACCGGTTCTTTTTCTGGACCGCGATGTCGGTGCTGTTCGCCAGCCTTTATCTGTTCCTGATTCTGCCGAACCTGCATGACTTCCCAATGCTGGTGCTGGCGTTCGCCGTGCCGTTTATCTGCGTCGGCACTCTGACCGTACAGCCGCGTTTCTACCTCGGCATGCTGCTGACCATCGTCAACACCTCGTCGTTTATCAGCATCCAGGGTGCCTACGACGCGGACTTTTTGAGCTTCGCCAATTCCAACCTCGCCGGGCCCATCGGCTTGTTGTTTGCCTTCATCTGGACCCTGGTGGCGCGCCCCTTTGGTTCGGAGCTGGCGGCCAAGCGCCTGACCCGTTTCAGCTGGCGCGACATCGTCGGCATGACCGAGCCTGCGAACCTCGCCGAACACCGGCACTTGGGGGTGCAGATGCTTGATCGGCTGATGCAGCATTTGCCGCGCCTGGCGATGACCGGTCAGGACACGGGTATAGCGCTGCGCGAAGTACGGGTTGGGCTGAACTTGCTTGACTTGTTGGCGTACGCGCCACGGGTGTTGGGTGTGCCGAACGTCTTGCTGCGTCAGGTGGTGGCCGAGGTCGGCGAGTACTTCAAGGCGTGTTTGAAGGCTGGCGAGCGCTTGCCGGCTCCGGCACCGTTGCTGATGACCATGGATCGCACCCGGCGCGCACTCAATGGCCAAGGCCTGCAAGGTGACGGCGAAACCCGCCTGCACCTGCTGCATGCTCTCGCCGGTCTGCGCCTGGCGCTGTTGCCGGGCGTGGAGTTCATCGGCAGCGGCGAGGCCGAAGAGCCCTTTCCCCATGGCATCGATGGAGCGCCTTTATGATCGGTGATCTGGACATCAGCGGGGTGTTCCTGCCCACGTTGCTGGTGCTGATGGGCATTACGTACGTGCTGTACCTGGTGGTGCACGGGTTGCTGACGCGCCTGCACTTTTATCGTCTGGTCTGGCACCGGGCATTGTTCAACGTTGGTCTTTACGCTCTGTTGCTCGGCGCCGTGGACTCACTCAGTCGATACCTGATGACATGAAAAAACCTATTTTGACCCTTGGCCGTGTGGTGTTGACGCTGCTGATCGTGACGTTGGCCTGTTTCGTGGTCTGGCGCATGGTGATGTATTACATGTTCGCACCGTGGACCCGCGACGGGCACATTCGTGCGGATATCGTGCAGATCGCCCCGGACGTTTCCGGGCTGATCCAGCAAGTGGAAGTGCGTGACAACCAACTGGTGAAACGCGGCCAGGTGCTGTTCAGCATCGATCAGGACCGTTTCAAACTGGCGCTGCGCCAGGCCAAAGCGGCGGTCGCCGACCGTCAGGAAACCCTGGCTCAGGCGCAACGGGAAGCCAAACGTAACCGGGGCCTGGGCAATCTGGTGCCGGGCGAGCAGTTGGAAGAAAGCCAGTCCCGCGTGGCCCGCGCCGAGGTGGCGTTGTCTGAGGCTCAGGTGTCGGTGGACAGTGCCCAGCTCAACCTCGACCGCTCGGTGATCCGCAGCCCGGTGGACGGTTACGTCAACGACCGCGCACCGCGTGCCCAGGAGTTCGTCACGGCGGGCCGGCCAGTGTTGTCGGTGGTGGACAGCAACTCCTTCCACATCGACGGCTATTTTGAAGAGACCAAACTGGACGGCATTCATGTCGGCCAAGGTGTCGATATCCGCGTGGTCGGCGACCGTGCACGGTTGCGCGGGCATGTCGAAAGCATTGTCGCCGGCATCGAAGACCGCGATCGCAGCAGCGGTTCCAATCTGCTGCCCAACGTTAACCCGGCGTTCAGTTGGGTGCGTCTGGCACAGCGGATTCCGGTGCGTATAGCCTTTGATGACGTGCCGACAGATTTCCGCATGATCGCCGGGCGTACCGCGACCGTGTCGATCATCGGCGACAAACCCGAGCAGGAGCCGGCGCAATGAAAGCGGCCGCGTGTTTAACGACGGCCGGGCTCGGCTTGCTGCTGTCGGCCTGTCAGGTGGTCGGCCCGGATTACCAGTTGCCCAAAGAAGCAGCGGTGCATCGCGACGACTTTCAGGGCGACCTGACCGCCCGCAGCCAGAATGTGGTCTCGGCGCCCGTGCCGGGAGACTGGTGGCGGTTGTATCAGGATCCGCGTCTGGATGAGCTGGTGCGTCAAGCCATGGCCACCAACACCGATTTGCGGGTAGCGGCGGCTAACCTGTCCCGCGCCCGTTCCCAGGTCGAAGAAGCCGAGTCCGCAGGAGGCTGGAGCGGTGGCGTGAAGGTCGGCGCCCAGCGCTTGCAGGAGTCTGGCGAGGCGTTCCTGATACCGGAAAAAGTCCCGGTGGCCAATGTCGGTGACATCGCCTTCACCACGTCCTATCAGTTCGACCTGTTCGGCACCTTGCAGCGCGGGATCGAAGCGGCCAAAGCCAACGCCGACGCGACGCAAGCCGCGGCGGACACTGCACGAATCACCGTGGTCGCCGACGTAGTGCGGGCGTATACCCAGGTGTGTGCGGCCAACGAAGAGCGCGAGATCGCCGAGCATTCGCTGGACCTGCAAGGCCAGAGCACCGCGCTGATTCAGCGGCTGCGCGATGCCGGGCGCGGCGACGAAACCCAGGTCACCCGCTCGCAAACCCAATTCAAATCCTTGCGCGCCGATATGCCGCGCTATGAAGCCGCGCGTCAGGCCGGGTTGTTCCGTTTGTCGATGCTGCTGGCCAAACCGGTGGATCAATTGCCCGCCGGCACCGGCAGTTGCAACGAGCTGCCAAAGATTGCGCAATTGTTGCCGGTCGGTGACGGCGCCACGCTGCTCAAGCGTCGGCCGGATGTGCGTCAGGCCGAGCGTCGGTTGGCGGCTGCGACGGCGGACATCGGGGTCGCCACCGGTCAGCTGTACCCGGACATCAGCATCGGGGCGACCGTTGGCACCGTGGGTATTCTCGATCACCTCGGTCAACCACAAACCAATCGCTGGGGTTTCGGTCCATTGCTGACCTGGACGGTGCCGTCCAACGGCTCCCGGGCGCGGGTGCGTGAGGCCGAAGCCGCGACCCAAGGCGCGCTGGCGCACTTTGACGGCGTGGTGTTGAACGCGATTCGCGAAACCCAGACCGGTCTGGCGCAGTATTCCGCGCTGTTGCAGCGCCGCGATGCCTTGGTAGACGCCGAGCAATCGGCGCAACTGGCGGCGGACCAGACGCACCGCTTCTTCCAGGCCGGCCGGGCGTCGTTTCTGGCCGATTTGCAGGCGACCCGCACCTTCACCGACGTGCGTGCGCAGGTGGCGACCGCCAATACCCAGGTTGCCATGAGCCAGATCGATTTATTCCTGGCACTCGGCGGAGGCTGGGAAAGCGGACGAACGCAAGGTTCGAAACCGACGAAACCCTGAGGCCGTTGCTATGCTTTTACATGTCGGGTCCGCGCGGGCGGATCCGACAGTCAAGGCTCGTGTTGGTCATGGGGATTCCAATAATGAAAAACCCTTATGCTCCCGGCTTCTGGTGCGCTATTGCCGCGCTGGTGCTGCTCTCGGCAACGTATTTTTATGGCGTGATGCTGGCGCACCAGCTCGACAAGGCGCTGGTCTTTCTCGACAGTGCCAGCGCGCTGATCGGTGTGCTGTCGATCACGGTCGTCGCCTGGGCTTCGCTGCAAACCCAGCGGATCAAGAAAAAACAACTCGAACAAGGCAAGACCCTGGTGATGATCTGGGACACCAAGGTGGCGTTGCGTCGGGTTGAAACGGTGTTTGACCGATATTTCTGGGGCAGTTACTGGCAACCGGGGCGCACTTTTCAAGAAGTCATGGGCGAACTCACCGGCACCCCGCTGGAAAAGAGCCTCGAAGCCCTGAAAACCCAATGCCTGGCCCTCGACAAACAGGTCACCGATGAAGGCTGGCACTGGCTGAACAATGCCCGCGAACTGTCTGACGTGGCCAATGCCATGGCCCGCGAGCGCTATCAACTGGATTTCTGCGATCCGCGCTCGGAATCACCCAACGGAGCGGTGATCAATCGGGATTTTGAAGTGCTGGTCTACACATGGACGGCACGGCTGAAAAGCTTTGATCATCAGCTGGATGAGATTGAAGTGCAGTATTCCTGAATTAATGTTGGTAGGACTGCCGCCATCGCGAGCAAGCTCGCTCCCACATTGGATCTGTGATCAACGCAAATCCCCTGTGGGAGCGAGCTTGCTCGCGATGGCGATCGAGTGATCAACAAAAATCCCGCCTCCCGCGCTCCATAGACACACTTTCACCTTTAATCATTGGGCCGGTCCACGGCGCTAATGCTAATCTCATCCCACTTTTAGCGGAGTCGAGCCGCAACCCGTCGAGGGTTCAGGGAAGACGACCACATTTTCAACAACGGACATCGATCGGGTCATTCATGAATAAATCAGCAGGCGTGCTTCTGGGAATCGTCGTTGCCATCGGTGCAATCAGTGCCGGCGGTGCCTGGTACACCGGCACAAAACTGGAAGGGGTGCTGCAAACCTCGATCGCCGACGCCAACAAAGAGCTGCAAACGGCGATGGTCGGTTCCAAAGGCACGGCGACCCTGGAACTGGTGTCGCTGGATCGCCAGTTGTTCAGCAGCACCGCGCACTACCGCTTCAAAGGCCAGGGCGAAATGTTCGGCGGTGAGCCTGTCGAGCTACTGTTTGTTGACCATATCGAACACGGGCCGTTGCCATTCTCGCGTCTGGTGTCGTTCAAATGGTTGCCGGTCATGGCCACCAGTCACTATTCGCTGGAAAAGACCCCGACGACCGAAAAGTGGTTCGCTGCCACCAAGGACGTGTCCCCGCTCAAGGGTGTGGTCAACATCGGATATGACCGTGCCACCAGCGGCAACGTTGAACTGCTGCCAGTCGACACGGTGCTGGACGACAAGTCCACGCTGAAATTTTCCGGTCTGAACCTCGACGTGTCGGCCAGCGCCGAGGCACAGAAGGTCAAAGCCGACGGCTACATGGACAGCCTTACGCTGACCAGTGTTGCCCAAGACCAGTCCCCGGTGAAAATCGAATTGAATGGCCTGACCCTGGCCAGCAACCTCAGCAAAAGCAGCTATGGCTACTACCTGGGGGAAAACGTCGTCGAGCTGACCAGCACCAAAACCACGTTCGGCGACAAACAGTCGGTGATGACCTTCAAGAACGCTGAAATGAAGAGCTCCACCACCGAGTCCGGGACTAATGCGGCAGGCCGTGCCGATTACAAGATTGGCGAAATCGCCCTCAACGACAAGGCACTTGGCTCTGCGCAAATGGCCTGGAGCATGAAAAACCTCGATATCCCGTCGACGCTGTCGCTGGTGCAGATCTACCAGAGCAAACTGCAACCGTACGAAGCGGCGGCCGCTGCTGCTGCCGCTGCGGGTGAACCGGCACCCGAGCTGAACCTGACCGACGCTGAGCAGGCACAGGTCAAGGCGGGTCTGGAGACACTACTGGCCGCCCAGCCACAAGTCGCGCTGGAGAACTTTTCGTTCACCACCCCGAATGGTGTAAGCCGCACCAGCCTGGTGATTGACCTGACCAAGCCAACATCGCTTGACCTGCCACCCGACCAGTTGGGCAAGCAAATGATTGCCCTGCTGGACTTCAATCTGAAGATCTCCAAGCCGATGATCACTGACCTGGTGAGTGTGCAGGCGCAGATGGAAGGCCAGACCGATGCCAAAGCCATTGCGGAGCAAGCCAGCGCGACCAGCGACATGGTCAGCAGCATGGCCGTCGGTACGCAACTGGCGACGCTGGATGGCAACGACATCGTTTCCAAGCTGCACTACACCAACAATCAGGTGGACTTCAACGGCCAGAAAATGACCGTCGAACAGTTCGTCGGTTTCGTGATGAGCAAGCTCAACACCGCTGGCACTGTCCAGTAAACACCACGCAGCATGCAACACCGTCGGTGGCCGGTCTGGCCGCCTCAGCAAAACGCCTGGTCTTCGCTTTAGCGGTGGGACTGGGCGTTTTGCTGTGTGGGACGAATCTGAAGAATTATGCGGATTCGTCTTTTGCCCTTCGTCGCCATGGAAGACTCCACCACAGGATAGCTTGGCTGGGTCATCAGACACCGGCCGCCTGAGGTGTAGTGCTCAGGGGAACCCATCGCTCCAGCTCTCCTCGTACAGGAAGCTTGCGAATGTTGCGTACCCTCCACCCCCATCTGCGCCCGATGATTCGCATGGCGCTGTGCAGTCAATTGCTCTGGCCGACGCTGGCCTTTGCCGATACGGCCTACGACGGCCTGATCCTCCAGGCGCGTGCCGGCAATTACAGCCCGGTACTGAGCGTGCTGCGCCAGGTTCCCGACACCCAGTTGACCGCAGGCAAAGTCAGCGATCATTTGCAGATCGCCAGTTGGGCCGGTCTCGATAGCGAAGTGGTCGAGGTCTATGAAACTCAAGGACGCAACCGGGTGCTGTCGGTTCAGGCACTGACCGCCACTGCCCGTGCTTATCGCAATCTCAAACGCTGGGACTCGGCTGGCGCGCTGTACCGCAAGGCGCTGGCGCTTGAGCCCAACAATGCTGATCTGCAACTGGGTCTGGCGCTGACCCAAGCTGATGCCGGCAAACCTGAAGAGGCCGTCAGCCGCGCCAAAACCCTGGTCGCGGCCAAGCCCGAGGATCCGGCCCGCCGGCTGGCGCTGGCGTACGCCTTGACCCGCGCCGGGGCAACCTATGACGCGCTGTTTGAATACGATCAAGCGTTCGTTCGGGCGGGCAACAACCCGGATATCGCCCGCGAATATGTGTTCGCCTTGCAACGTGCGCGCTTGCCGGAGCCGGCCTTGCGCCTGGCCCATCAGCGGCCGGGGTTGATCGACCCGACTGTGTTGCGACGCATCGAAGGCGATGTGGCGGCTGAGCGGGTGCGTCTGGCGGAACTGGCCACACGCAGCGAAAAAGAACGCTACGTCATCGCCGATCGTGCGTTGGCGGACTACGACCAATTACTCAAGACCTGGACCCCGGACGCACAGGCCCACGACGACGTGGTGCGCTGGCGCATCGACCGCATGGGCGCGCTTAAGGCCCGCGCGCGCACCGCCGAGGTCATCCATGAATACCAACAGCTGATCGGCGAAGGCGCGAAGATTCCGACTTATGCGCTGCGCTGGGTGGCTGCTTCGTATCTGGATCAGCGTCAGCCCGAGGTTGCTGTCGATCTGTATCGTCAAGTGCTGGCGGCGCCGGATGCCGATGTCGGCGACCGCCTCGAAGACAGCACCGCGCTGTATTACGCCTTGCTTGAAAGCGATCAACCGGTGGAGGCGCGCAGGCTCGCCGAGAACCTGGCGCAAAGCCAAAAACCACGGGTCGAGCTCAAGGGCTTGCCGGTGGGCAACCCCAACGACGAATGGATGGACGCGCAACAACTGGCCGCTCAAGCCGGTACCCACGGCGCCGACTTGCCCTCGGGTGAGCAGCGGCTGGCGGCGCTGGTCGATCAGGCGCCCGGCAATGTCGGTTTGCGTCTGGCTCAGGCGGATCTGTACCGCGCTCGCGATTGGCCACGGCGCGCAGAATCCCAGCTCAAGGAAACCGAAAGCATGGCGCCGCGTGATGTCGGCCTGGAAGTCAGCCAGGGCTACACCGCGCTGGATTTACAGGAATGGCGTCAGCTCGATGCGCTGGCCGATGACGTTGGCACGCGATTCCCGGATAGCCGTCAGGTGCAGCGTTTGGAGCGTGTGCGCGACGTGCATGACATGGCCGAGTTGCGTGTTTCGACCTATGGCGGCAAGAGCTACGGCGGCGGTAGCAACGGCGCCGGAGCGGTAACCGGCAGTCGTGATTTCGGCATCGAAAGCGTGCTCTACAGCCCGCCGATCGATGAGGACTGGCGGCTGTTCGGCGGTGCCGGGTTCGCCACCGGCGACTTTCAGGAAGGCACCGGTTATCACCGTTGGCAACGCCTGGGTGTTGAACGGCGGACCCGTGACATGACCCTCGAAGCAGAAGTCTCCAACCACTCGTTTGGCTACGGCGACAAAACCGGCGCGCGTCTGGCACTGGCTCGCGACATCAATGATGCCTGGCAGTACGGCGGCAGCCTTGAGTACCTGTCGGCCAACACGCCACTGCGGGCCTTGAACAGCGACATCACTGCCAACGGCGGCAGCGGCTTTATCCGCTGGCGGGCCAATGAAAGTCGAGAGTGGAAACTCGCCGTCAGCCCGTCGCACTTCAGCGATGGCAATAACCGTCTCGAAGCGTTGCTGACCGGTCGTGAAGGCGTGTACCGCGCGCCAGGTATGCAAGTCGACCTCGGCCTGGAAGTCAGCAGCAGCCACAACTCGATGAATGAAGACGTGCCGTATTTCAACCCGAAATCCGACTTCAGCGTGTTGCCGACAGTGAGCGTCAACCACGTGCTTTATCACCGTTACGAAACCTCCTGGAGCCAGCAATTCCAGGCTGGTGCCGGGACCTACAGCCAGCGCGACTACGGCACGGGCGCCGTTGGTTTGCTCAGTTACGGCCAGCGCGTCAGCTGGAACGACGTGTTCGAGGCGGGTGCCGCGTTGAGCCTGCTCAACCGGCCCTATGACGGCGATCGCGAAAGCGATTTGCGTCTGGTCATCGACCTCACCTACCGCTTCTAGAAGAGTTTGATCATGCCTGGAATCACACGCTGCATCCTGCTGCTGGGCGTCATGCTGCTCACCGCGTGCGCCCAACAAGCTCCAGCTTTCACGCCGCCGTCACAGCGACCGATACCGGCCAATGAAAAGCCCTGGCCGAAAAACCATGTGCTGGGCATTGCCTACCACGATGTCGAAGATCGCGACCCCGATCAGGCTGTTGTTGCCGTGCGCACCGAGCGGCTGATCGAGCAGCTCGCCTGGCTGCGCGAGAACGGCTACAAACCCGTCACCGTCGACCAGATCATGGCCGCACGCAACGGCGGCCCGGAGTTGCCGGCCAAGGCCATTTTGCTGAGCTTCGACGACGGCTATTCGAGCTTCTACACCCGCGTCATGCCGGTGCTGCGCGCCTATAACTGGCACGCCTTGCTGGCGCCGGTCGGGGTCTGGATCGATACGCCGCTGGATAAACCCGTGGATTTCGCTGGCACCCCGCGCCAGCGTTCGGACTTCCTGACGTGGGCGCAGATCACTGAAGTGTCCAAATCCGGGCTGGTGGAAATCGCTGCCCACACCGACGCCAGCCACCAAGGCATCCTGGCCAACCCACAAGGTAACCTGCAACCCGCGGCGGCGACCCGTCGTTATGACGCGGCGACCGGACGCTACGAGTCGGAAGCCGATTTCCAGGCGCGTCTACGCAAGGACGTGGTCACCATCACTGAAAAAATCCGCAAGACCACCGGGTATAAACCGCGTGTGTGGGTCTGGCCTTATGGCACGGCGGATGGCACCGCGTTGCAGGTGATCGGTTCCGAGGGCTATCAGATGGCCCTGACCCTCGACGATGGCCTCGACAGTCTCGACAACCTGATGAGCAGCCCGCGCTTTCTGGTGGCCTCCGATCCGAATGGCGAGCACTTCGCCAACAGCATCGTTGCCGTGCAATCCGACGCGCCGATGCGCGTGGTGCACGTTGATCTGGATAACGTCTACGACCCGGACCCGGTTCAGCAGGACGCCAACCTCGGCAAGCTGATTCAGCGTATGGCCGACATGGGCGCCAACACGGTGTTCCTGCAAGCCTTCGCCGACCCTAAAGGCGACGGACTGGTGCACTCGCTGTATTTTCCCAACCGTCACCTGCCGGTGCGCGCCGACATCTTCGACCGCGTTGCCTGGCAGTTGCGCACTCGCGCCCACGTCAAAGTCTTCGCCTGGATGCCGGTGCTGAGTTTCGCGCTTGATCCGGCCTTGCCCCGCGTGACCCGTTGGAACCCGGACAGCGGTCAGACCTCGGTTGACCCCGGCCAGTACCGGCGCCTGTCGCCGTTCGACCCGAACGTGCGGCGGATCATCGGTGAGATCTATGAAGACGTAGCGCGTCTGACCTCGGTCGACGGCATCCTCTACCACGACGATGCGTTGCTCTCGGATTTCGAAGACGCCAGCCCGCAGGCGCTGAAGGTTTATGCCGCGAACGGCTTGCCCGACTCGATGGCCGCCTTGCGCGGCGATCCGGCGACGCTGCAACGCTGGAGCCGTTTCAAAAGCCGCTACCTGATCGACTTCACCCATGAACTGACCGCCAAAGTCCGCGCCATTCGCGGGCCGCAGGTGCAGACCGCGCGCAACCTGTTCGCTGAACCGATGCTCAATCCGTCCAGTGAAGCCTGGTTCGCGCAGAACCTCGACGACTTCCTCGGCGCCTACGACTGGACCGCACCCATGGCCATGCCGCTGATGGAAGGCAAGAGCCGCGAGCAATCCGGTGCCTGGCTGGAAGCGCTGGTGGCGACAGTCCGATCCCGCCCCGGTGCGCTGGATCGCACGGTGTTCGAACTGCAGGCCCGCGACTGGACCCGCAAGGACGCCGCCGCAGAGCTAAACGGTGAGCAACTGGCGGACTGGATGGGCCGCCTCAAACGTCAGGGCGCGACCAGTTTCGGCTACTACCCGGACAACTTCCTCGAGAACCAGCCGGACCTGAAAACCGTGCGCCCCGCACTCTCCAACAAGTGGAATCCCTAACATGCTGGATAGACTTCTGGCCCTGCTGGTTCTGGCGATCGTGCTGGGGATTCCCCTGGGCGTGATCTTCCTGGTCACCGGGCAATTCCTGATGGACTTCGTGTTTTTCTATCCGCTGTTCATGTCCGGATTGTGGATCGCCGGTGGCCTGTATTTCTGGCTGCACTGGGAGCGGCACTGGCCCTGGAAGGACGACACACTGCCACCGCCGCTGGCCGGCGAACCGCTGATTTCGATCCTGATCCCTTGCTACAACGAGGGCGATAACGCGGCCGATACCATTCACGCAGCGCTGGCCCAGCATTACCCGAACATCGAAGTGATCGCGATCAACGACGGCTCCAAGGACAACACTGCCGCCGTCCTCGATGCCCTCGCTGCCGAAGACTCACGCCTACGGGTGTTGCACCTGGCACAAAACCAGGGCAAAGCGGTGGCGTTGCGCATGGGCGCCATTGCCGCACGCAGTGAATATTTGGTGTGCATTGACGGCGACGCCTTGCTCGCGCCGAACACCGCGGCCTATCTGGTGGCGCCGATGCTGGACAACGCCAGGCTCGGCGCGGTGACTGGCAACCCACGGATTCGAACCCGTTCGACGCTGGTCGGGCGAGTTCAGGTGGGTGAGTTCTCTTCGATCATTGGTTTGATCAAACGCACTCAGCGAGTCTTCGGACGGATTTTTACCGTGTCCGGGGTGATCGTCGCCTTCCGCCGTTCGGCGTTGAATCGGGTCGGCTATTGGAGCCCGGACATGATCACCGAAGACATCGACATCAGCTGGAAGCTGCAACTGGATCACTGGAGCATCTTCTACGAGCCGCGCGCGCTGTGCTGGATTCTGATGCCGGAAACCCTTTCCGGTTTGTGGAAACAACGTCTGCGCTGGGCCCAGGGCGGCGCCGAAGTGCTGTTCAAAAACATTCGCGGTATCTGGCAATACCGCCACCGCTACCTCTGGCCGTTGCTGTTCGAGTACTGCCTGTCCACCGGTTGGGCCTTCACCTTTTTGCTGTCGGTAATTTTCTGGGGCGTGGGCAAGTTCGTCGACATGCCGGCCGCCATCGCCGTGCACCACTTGCTGCCGCCAGCCTTCACCGGGCTGTTGCTGGCGATGGTCTGCCTGCTGCAATTCGCGGTCAGCATCCTGATCGACCGCCGCTATGAGCGCGGGCTGTGGAAAACCATGTTCTGGGTGGTCTGGTACCCGCTGGTGTTCTGGTTCATCAGCCTGCTCACCACGCTGGTCAGTTTTCCCAAAGTACTGTTTGGCCAACACCAGAAACGTGCCCGTTGGGTCAGCCCGGACCGTGGCATCAAACCGCTGGATGACGATGAAGAGGCGATTGGTCAATGAACATCATCAGAACCCGTCAACGGCCATTCCTGGTGGTCATCGACGCCTTTTTCACCGTGTTGGCCTGGATCGGCCTGCTGTATTTACTGGTGCGCGGCCTCTGGCCGTTGCTCGATCCCCAGGATGGAGTGGGTGTCGAATCGTCGATGCTCGACGCCCTCGGCACGTTGCAAATCTACCTGTGGGTGGCGCTGCTCAACGCGGTGCTCCTGATCGGCTGGGCGCGTTATCAACAGCGTAAAAGCAAAGGCTTCGCCCAGCGGCGCTTGCCGGCGCCGGTGGTCGACGACAACGGCTTGAAACAAAGCTTCAAGCTGACCGGCGAACGGCTGGTACAGCTTCGTCATCCGGGGATCATGGTTATCCACAACGATGAGGCCGGCGACGTCAGCCAGGTGGTCACGCGTTTCCTGCGCATAGATTCGCCCACACAAAAGCAGTTGCCTGCGCCAGCATCGCTGACGGAACAGAAAGCAATGTTGCCAGCGGGCAATGATGATCGGACACATCTGATGTGAGGTTTTGCGCAGGGATTGCGGTCTGAGTGTTCAGGGCATTGGCTTCGTTCGTTGAAAGCGAGCACTATCAAGCCAATTACTGGTGCGTTGGAGGCCAGCTGTGACACAACGAATCGACCGCATTGCCCAAATGCTCAACTGCCCGATCAAGGGCGAAGAAATGCGCCGGGCGATTACTGAAGCTCGCAAGGACTTTCTTCTTGATGACGATGAAGAGGATGACGACGAGGAGGAGCCTGCCGAGGTGGACGTCACGGACGAGAAGCCGTCTAAAGCATGACGCTACCACCAGCTGCGGTTGCTCTCTAATTCACTCCTGCATTGCCTGAGTTGCCAGCCATAATCTTTCGCCTGTTGCTCGACCTTGCGCGCCACTTGCACCAACCAGGGTTTCTGTAGATAACTCTGACGACTGAACCCGCCACGTCCTTCATGGTAGGCAAGGTACTGGCTGTAGGCATCCCACTTGGAAACCCCCAACTGACGCTGAGTGCCGGCGACGTACCAGCCGACGAACATGATCGCGTCGTCAAAGTTGTCACGCGATCCGCCGTTGCCGGTCGCGCCTTTGTACTCGCCCCACACCGGATCCTGCGCCTGGGCGTAGCCGTACGCCGAGCTGACCCGTCCCCAGGGAATAACCCACAGAAAGTAGTAGCGAGGAGGCAGGGCATCGTGCACAAAACTGCTTTCCTGCTTGATGATCGCCATGGCCACATGTGGCGGCAGGCCCCAGGCTTTCTCCATTTTCAGCGAGTCTTCATACCAGGCCGGGTATTGGCGGTAGATGCTGCAAAGGTTGCTTTGCTCTCTTGGCGGTGTGGTTGAACAACCTGCCAACAGGCCCAATGCGATGAGTACGACTAAAAAACGTCCCTGCAAAAATCACTCAATTAGCCTTAGCCAATCCCTATCAGTTAAAAGGAGCCAGGTCATGCGGGCTCTCATGTCGAACGCCGGACACATCAGCGGGTCTTCATTTCAGCGCGATATTCGACTCGGCTCTTTGGCGTGGCTCGCAACTGGTCAGATGTGCGTTGACCCTTGCGCTGTAAATCGAGCACTATCAGGTACCTTTTTTCGTACCTTGGAGCCTGCCCATGGAGCAACTACTCGCTAGCCGCTCAGTCAGCATCACGGAACTCAAACGCAGCCCGAGCACCGTGATCGAGCAGGCGGGGTCTGAGCCCGTCGCAGTGCTCAATCATAACCGCCCAGCCGCCTATCTTTTACCCCAGGCGGTTTATCAACAGCTTTTGGATCGGTTGCATGCTGCTGAAATACGCGAGGCGATAGCCGCAAGTCGTAATGACCCTCGTCCGGCGATAGACGCCGACACGGTGTTTGCAGAGCTGGACGCAATAATCGATCACGTCGCAGCCGAGCAAAATCGTTCGTGAGGCAACTGTTGTTCTCCGCGATGGCGCGGGAGGACCTACAGAACATTGCCCGTTACATCGCCCGGGACAATCCTGCCAGGGCCCGAACGTTTGTCGGTGAGCTGCGCCAGCGTTGTTTGTTGTTGGTCGGGCAGCCTGATCTTGGCGTGACTCGTGAAGACTGCGCCAAAGGCCTGCGGATGATTGCTCACGGTCGGTATCTGATCTTTTATGGTTTGACCGGAAACGACATCCAGATTGAGCGAGTGCTGCATGGCGCGCGTGATCTGGGGCGACTATTCGAGCCCGGAAGCCGAGATCAATAATTTCCTGCGCTTTGTAGCACTTCCTCAGCCCCACGAAAAAGCCTCAGGCCATAAGGCCTGAGGCTTTTTCGTTTTGTCTCGGGTACGCCGGACGGCACTGCAGACCGTTCGTTTTTCAGTAGCGATTACACACTGGAGCCCACAACGTTCTTCGCGCCATGAACCTGCTCGTCAGCATGGTACGAGGACCGTACCAGCGGGCCGGAAGCGACGTTCTTGAAGCCCATCTTGTAACCTTCCTCGGCGAACCAGGCGAAGGTGTCCGGGTGCACGAAACGCTGCACCGGCAAGTGGCTGCGCGA
>NZ_JBIUVW010000058.1:0-33327 GCF_044743155.1 Pseudomonas sp. NPDC087697
CCAGGTCCCTCCCTCGATGATCAGTCGAGAACTATCGCTCCTGACGGAGCGATAGTCGAGATACAAGGAGCTGCCGCAGGCTGCGATCTTTTGGGGCTTTCATCATTAAACGCGTTTCGTCAGGTAGACCGGGTCATCGTTCATCGCTAGCAAGCTAGGCTCCTACAGAAGTGGTGCTGGCCGGGGAAATATCCGACGGGGTTTTAAGGTTGCGGTTAGGAAGGGCACGGGACTAGCCTTTGCGGGTCGCTGCCAATTCAGCGGCCGGGTTTGGTCACCTGTTCAATGTCAGGCGCATGAGCGCCAACCTAAGCATGTCGGCGCTTTTTTTTGCACTTGCCGTTATGCTTCGCGGTGGGCTGTGCGCGGGGCACTTTCGAGTGCGCCGGGTGCCTGACTTCCCGGTTGACCAACCTGCGTACCGCCCACCACCCATCGTTTGGTCACGATGCTGGTGAGCTTCATGAATGTCAGGAGTTTCAACCATGGTCAAGATCACCCCCAATCCCCCCGAAAACCCTAGCGTTTCCCCGTACGATTCTCTCGATTCCAGCAAGCTGCATGACGCAGCCGAGCGTGCGCTGGATTTCCACCTGCCGCCGTTCACCCCGCCACCGAAACTCGATACCCGGCCGGGTAAAATGTTTGTCGTCATTCCCGATGTTGATAACGAAACCCTGCTGGCCCACGCCAGCGAAACCCTGGCGTCGGTGAATGTGTTGGCTAGCGATCTGGCTTTCGAACTGGAAGGCTCGCGCCGCCATGTGGCGTTGGCGATTCAGCAGATGGTGGTGCTGGGCGAGTTATTGGTGAACCGTGCGCTGGATAATTTCGATCCCTACGACTCGGACGCGTAGAGCACAACCTGTGGCGAGGGAGCTTGCTCCCGCTGGGGCGCGAAGCGGCCCAAAAAATGGGACTGCTACGCAGTCCAGCGGGAGCAAGCTCCCTCGCCACAGGTTCAGTATTCGGCTTAACTGATCGGCATTAGGCCAAGCCCCTCGCCACAAGGGATTGTCTGTTGTCAGATGGTCCGCGTCAGGTCTGTCACCAGGACCTCATGGCTGCCAGTAGCTCTTTTCCCCACTCAACTTCCGATCGAGAAAACTCGCCGCGCTGATCAGTGCCAGATGGGTCAGCGCTTGTGGCGTGTTGCCCAGGTGCCGGGCTTGGCTGTCGAACTCTTCGGCGTATAGCCCGAGCGGGTTGGCGTAGCGCAGCAGTTGTTCGAACTCCAGGTGCGCTTTTTCGACCTGACCGGCGCGGGCCAGGCATTCGACGTACCAGAACGAGCAGGCTGCGAAGGCGCCCTCGGTGCCGGCGAGGCCATCGATCTGGCTGTCGTCGTTGTGGTAGCGGTAAACCATACCGTCGCGCACCAGGGTTTTTTGGATCGCTTGCAGGGTCGACAGCCAGCGCGGGTCCTTGGCGCTGACGAAGCGCACCAGTGGCATCAACAGCATCGAACCGTCGAGCGCGGTGCCGCCGATGTGCTGGACGAAATGCCCGTGTTCGGCGTTCCAGAAATTGCTCCAGATGTCGGCGTAGATCGCTTGGCGGGTCTGATCCCAGCGGGCGAACGGGGCGGGCAGCGAGCGTTTCGAGGCGAGGCGGATGGCTCGATCCAGTGCCACCCAGCACATTAGCCGCGAATGCAGAAAGTGGTGCTGCTCGCCGCGCATTTCCCAGATGCCGACGTCTTTTTGCTGCCAGGTATCGCAGACCCGATCGACCACCTCTACGGTGTGCTGCCAACCTTCATGGGAAATGGCTTCACCGTACTTGTTGACCAGGTACACCGCGTCCATCAACTCACCGTAAATATCCAGCTGAACCTGATCGTAGGCCTGATTGCCGATACGTACCGGTTTGGCGTTGCCGTGACCGGACAGGTGCGTGAGCTCGGTTTCCGGCAGCTCCTGACGACCATCGATGGCATACAGGACGTTGAGCTTCATCGGTTTGCCCCGGCAGTCGCTGACCCGTCCGCGCAACCAGCGCATATAGGCATTGGCCTCCTCGATGAAGCCCAGGCGCATGAAGGCGTAGACGGTGAAGGAGGCATCGCGGATCCAGGTGTAGCGGTAGTCCCAGTTGCGGGCGCCGCCGGGTATTTCCGGCAGGCCGAAGGTCGCGGCGGCGAGGATTGCGCCATGTTTGCGCGAAGTCAGCAGTTTTAGCGCCAGCGCCGAGCGGTTGACCATTTCGCGCCAGCGTCCGCGGTAATTGGATTGACCGATCCAGTCGCGCCAGAACTTCAGCGTGCGTTGCAGGCACAGGTCGCTGTTTTCATCCTTGAAGCGTGAGTCGTCGAGGGCTCCGAGTAAGAATTCGGCGCTCTGTTCCTGCTCGAGGCTGAACGTGGCGACGGCTGCATTGTGTGCAACCTGCATCGGCTGATTGGCGCGCAAGCGTAAACCGGGTTGGTGGGCGGCTTCGAAGCAGATGTCTGCGTCGTCGGCCCGCGCCGTGGTCTGCGCTCGGGCGTAGTCATGGCGCACCGCGCAATGCAGGTGGAAGGTTGCGCGACCACTGACCACCCGCACGCGACGGATCAACAGGGGCAGGTTCTCGTCGCTGTCGCCGACGGGGAGCAGGTCGGTGATTTCCACTACCGCCTGCTCACTCAGCCAGCGGGTTTGCAGCACGTTGGTGTCGGGCAGGTAGATTTGCTCGCGTCGGGCATCGGGCAGGTCGGGTGCCAGTTGGAAAATCCCGGCATCCGGGGTGTCCAGCAATGAGCAGAAAATCGACGGGCTGTCGAATTCCGGCCAGCAGAAAAAGTCCACGCTGCCCTTGTCGTTGACCAGCGCAGCGCTGCGCATGTCACCGATGATGCCATGGGCGTCGATGTCGCTTTGTCGCTCGTTGTGATGATCAACCATGGCCACATAACTCCGGATAGAGACTCACATCAGTCAGCTTTGAAGAGAGGGCTTTACTAGGTGACTGGCGCAAGGTGCTTGAGTTCATGTGGGGGCGGGTTTATTTGTAGTTCCGCGTCGCCAGGCTTTTTACTACAGGGACGCTTTATGGCAAGTTGCACGCCCCAGCAGAGGATGGAACCCGATGGCAAACCCTTATCGAGCATTGTTCAGTGCCCCAGGCAGCCGCGCCTTTGTGCTGGCGGGAATGGTTGCGCGCATGCCGATCTCGATGACGGGCATCGGTCTGATCACCATGCTCTCGCAGTTGCAGGGCGGTTACGGTTTGGCCGGATCAGTAGCGGCAACCTTCGCCTTGGCCACGGCGTTTTGCGCGCCGCAGGTATCGCGCATGGTCGACCGTTTTGGTCAGGGGCGGGTGCTGCCGATTGCTGCCGTGGTCGGCGGCGGGGCGTTGTTGTTGCTGTTGCTCTGTACACGATTACAAGCGCCGAACTGGACGTTGTTTGTATTCGCCGCACTCGCCGGTTGCATGCCTAGCATGTCGGCGATGGTCCGGGCGCGCTGGACCGAGCTGTATCGCGGTCAGCCGCAGTTGCACACCGCCTATGCCCTGGAGTCGGTGCTGGACGAGGTGTGTTTTATTGTCGGCCCGCCGCTGTCGGTGGGGCTGTGTGTGGTGGCGTTTCCCGAAGCCGGGCCGTTGGCGGCGTTGCTGATGCTGGCGATCGGAGTGACCGCGTTTGTGTTGCAGCGCAGCACCGAGCCGCCGGTGCATCCGCATGACGAAGATCAACCGGGCTCGGTCGTCGGCTCGGGGGATATACGCCTGTTGATGCTGTTGATGGGCGCCATGGGCACCATCGTTGGGGTGGTGGATGTGGTCAGCGTGGCGTTCGCCCAACAGCAAGGCCAGCCGGCAGCGGCGAGTATCGTGCTGTCGGTGTATGCCATCGGCTCGTGCCTCGCCGGGTTGGCGTTTGGTGCGTTGAAATTTAACGTGCCGTTGCCGCGTTTGTTCCTCTACGGCGGGTTGGCAACGGCGCTGACCACGCTACCGTTGCTGATGGTAGGGAACATTCTCGGGTTGTCGCTGGCGGTATTTGTCGCCGGGCTGTCTTTCGCGCCGACATTGATTGTCGCCATGGCGCTGGTCGAGCGCATCGTGCCGCCGGCCAAACTCACGGAAGGCCTGACCTGGCTGATCACCGGGCTGAGCATTGGCGTGGCCATCGGTGCGGCCGGTTCTGGCTGGCTGGTGGATGCCTTCGGCGCGCGCAGCGGTTTCTGGCTGTCGATTGTGGCGGGGGCCGTGGTGCTGGGCTCGGCAGTGCAAAGCTTTCGACGATTGACCTGATGGGAGCCGACTAATTTGTGCAGTGCGCCATCCGTTCTCTGTGCAGATAACTTGAGTGAGGGAGTGCGGTGGCCCAGCTGACACTGCTGTGCCTGCCCTATTCGGGCGCCAGCGCCATGGTCTACAGCCGATGGCGGCGCAAACTGCCGGAATGGGTGCAGGTCAAACCGGTGGAGCTGCCGGGGCGGGGCGCACGATTTGACGAGCCCTTGCAGACCGACATGCGTCAACTGGCGATGCAGCTGGCCAGGGAGCAACGTTCGTCCTTGAAAACGCCTTATGCGTTATTTGGTCATAGCCTCGGCGCCTTGCTGGCGTGTGAAATGGCCCACGCTTTTCGGGTGTTGGGCGCGCCGGAACCGGTGGCGCTGTTCGCTTCCGGAACGGCTGCGCCGACGATGCGTTCGGACTACGACCGGGGCTTTTCCGAGCCCAAGTCCGACGTCCAATTGATCGAGCAATTGCGCAGCCTCAGTGGCACTAGCGAAGAAGTGCTGGCCAACCAAGAACTGATGAGCCTGACGTTGCCGATCCTGCGGGCGGACTTTTTGTTGTGCGGACGTTTTCAACCGCCGGAACGGCCACGACTCAAATGCCCGGTGCACGTGTTCGGTGGCAAGGCCGACCGGGCCAGCACCGAGCAATTGATCGGCTGGAGCCAGGAAACCCAAGGCAGTTTCTCGGTGGACATGTTGGCCGGCGGGCACTTCTTCATTCATGAACATGAAGCCAAAGTACTGCGGGCGATCAAGGGCCATCTGGAGATTCACCATCGGCGACATGCGATGGTCGCCGTCGATTAATCATCGTTTTCAATAAAGATCGCAGCCTTCGGCAGCTCCTACGTTGGGACGGCATACACCCTGTAGGAGCTGCCGAAGGCTGCGATCCTTTTTATGTTTCATGCCCTGAACGTGCAGTCTTTGACATATTGATGCTCGCCTTGATGTGGTATGTGTTTGGTGCCAGCGCCCAGGACGATCAAACCTTGTTCCTGCGAAGGGTTCAGGCTACCAAGGAGAGTGCCCATGCAAGCCATCGACAACATCAACCTGACCTCGCTGGTCGACACCCTGGTCAGCCTCAGCGCGGCGTTCATTCTGGGCGGATTGATCGGCTTCGAGCGCCAGTTCCGTCAGCGCACGGCGGGGCTGCGGACCAACGTGCTGGTGGCGGTCGGCGCGGCGATTTTCGTCGACATGGCTAACCGTCTCGGCGGTGCCGACGGGGCGGTGCGGGTGGTGGCCTACGTGGTGTCCGGGATCGGTTTTCTTGGGGCCGGGGTGATCATGCGCGAAGAGGGCAACGTGCGTGGCCTGAACACCGCCGCCACCCTGTGGGCCTCGGCGGCGGTCGGTGCCTGTGCTGGCGCTGACCTGGTGCTCGAAGCGGCGCTCGGCACCGTGTTCATCCTGGCGGCGAACACCCTGCTGCGGCCGATCGTCAACAACATCAACCGTCAGCCACTGGACGTGATCTCGGCCGAAGTCACGAACATCGTTTACGTCATCGCCCAGCGCTCCAAGCAAAAGGCTGTGTTTTCCCTGCTCGAAGCCGAACTGGAACGCAGCAACTACCCGGCCAGCGATGTTGACGTGCACGCCTTCGGCAACGATGAAGTGGAAATCGAAGCCACCTTGGCTACCACCTCGGTGGACGGCGACGAGCTGGATGCCCTCGTGGCACGGCTCTCCATTTCACCACTGGTGCAACAGGCGTTCTGGAGCCCGAGTACTACTGAGTGATGCTTTGTTTGGGAAATTTCCTACGTGGCGGCAGGATGGATCCTTCCTAAAAACACACCTCAGATCGCCAGTATTCGCGCCTCGGATTTTCAAAGTGTTTGAAGCCTATGAACTCTCCCCGTGTTCTGGTTCTGGATAATCAGGGTTTTCAGCGCGATGCACTGATCGACATGCTGCAACGGCTGGGCGTGCGCGATGTGCTGCTGGCCAGTGATGCCGAGCAGGCGTTGGAACAGCTTCACGTGTCGGGCGGTGTCGATATCGTGCTGTGTGATCTGGCCGGCCGGCCCCTTGAACGCCTGGAATTCCTGCGGTGTGCCAGTCAGTTGGGCAGGGTCCGCGCGGTTGTCTTGTGCAGTGAATTGTCACCGGAGTTGCACCGCGCCGTAGGGCAGATGGCTTCATTGTCAGGCCTGGAATTGCTCGGTGTGCTGAGTCAGCCGTTGCAGTTACGTTCATTGCATCTCATGCTCCACCGCTATAGCCATCGTCGACAGTTTCCGCCGGCCAAACCCGCTTCTTTGCAGGTATTGCCCAGCGAAGCCGAGGTTCGTCGTGGTTTGGGGCTAGGGCAGTTTCGCGCCTGGTTTCAGCCTAAAGTGGATTTGGCCAGTGGTGCGCTGGTCGGTGCCGAAGCGCTTGCGCGCTGGGAACACCCGTCCCGTGGCGTGCTGCTACCCAAGGATTTTCTGGCAGCGATGCTGGCTTACGACCTGATCGATGAGATGTTCAAGCACGTGTTCGAGCAGGGGCTGAGCCTGATGCGAATCCTCTTTCGTCAAGGCCTTGAGCTTGAGCTGGCGTTCAATCTGCATGCCTCACAGCTGGTCGGCAGCGAGTTGCTCGGTCATGTTCAGCGGACCTTGCAGTGTCACCAACTGCCGGGCTCGTCATTGATGTTCGAGCTGGCCGAGAACGGGTTGCTCGATCTGCCACCGGGCACCGAGGAAAACCTGTTGCGCCTGCGCAGGCTGGGTTGCGGTCTGTCGATCGATGATTTTGGCTCAGGTTTTTCGTCGCTCAAACAGTTGTGCCATTTGCCGTTCAGTCAGATCAAACTGGAGGGTGAGTTCGTTCAGAACCCTCTGGCGCCGCACAACCGGGCGATCATTACCAGCACCCTGGCGCTGAGTCGTTCGTTGAATATGAGCCTGGTGATCGAAGGTGTCAGCAGCCAGGACGTATGTGATGCCTTGATCGCCATGGGCTGTCAGACCGGTCAGGGTTATTATCTGGCACGTCCCATGACCTGCCAGGGCTTACAGCAATGGCTGGGACGCTCCGCGCAGGCCCCAAGAGGCGAAGCAGCGGACGCACTGAAAGGTCCGTGAAAGTTCCTACACTGCACTCAGGGGCCTGTCCTTTGAAGTGACGCGTGAAGGGCGGACTTTCTTTTCAGGCAGGGACATTTTCCCCTTCGGCCTGTTCTGGCCAGTCTTACAGAGGTTTGTATGTATAAAGCGATGGTTGTGGACGATCATCCGTTCATTCGATCTTCAGTCAAGACGCTTCTGGAGCAACAACATTTCGAGGTGATCGCCGAGGCGGGCAATGGTGCCGATGCCGTGCAACTGGCCCGTGAGCACGCGCCGGACCTGATTATTCTCGACATAACGATGCCAAAACTTGACGGCCTGGAGGTCATCAGCAGGATCAGCGCGCTGCGCCTGCCGAGCAAGATTCTGGTGCTGACGTCGCAGGCGCCGCAGTTCTACGCCATGCGCTGCATGAAGGCGGGCGCCGCTGGCTACGTCTCCAAGACCGAGGACACGGGCGAGTTGCTCAAGGCCATTTCGGCGGTCATGGGCGGCTACACTTTTTTCCCCAACCTGTCGTGCAGTTCGGTCCGTCGCAGCGATGTCCAGGCTACCGATCTTGAACTGATCCAGAGCCTGACGGACCGTGAGTTGACGATCTTGCAGCAGTTGTCCAATGGCCTCAGCAACAAACAGATCGGTGATGCCATGCTCCTGAGCAACAAGACCATCAGCACCTACAAAACCCGGTTGATCGAGAAGCTCAACGTCAAATCGGTGGTGTACCTGGCGGACTTCGCCAAACGTAACAATCTGATCTAGATGACCTTCTTTCGAAAGTGCCTGTTTGCGGTTGCGCTGGTCTTCTGGGCGCTGCCGGCCCGCCCGGTGCTGGCCGAGTCGCAGCCCTATCACCTGCTGGGCCGTTCCAGTGTCGAGGGTTATCACGTTGAACTCGACGACAGCGACTGGCTCTGGCTACGCAGCAAAGGCACGCTGGTGCTCGGTGCGTCGGCCCCGGAATACCCGCCGTTCGGCATCACCAACAACGGCAACGACTATGAAGGTCTGACGGCCGACTACGTGCAACTGCTGGGAGAGCTGCTGCACATCAAGGTGCAGGTGCAGCGTTACCGTTCGCGCGAGCAAGTCATCGAGGCTCTCAAGCAAGGGTGGGTCGATGTGCTCGGAACCGCCAACGCCTTCGAGGCTACGGATCCGCAGTTGGTGCTGTCCAGCGCCTATGCCGACGACCAGCCGACTCTGGTCAGTCGTATCGATGATTCCCAGGACCTGACTCCTGACCTGGCAGGCAAGCGGGTGGCGATGCTCTATCACTACCTGCCGCCTGCGCAGGTGCAGGCGTTCTACCCCAAGGCCCACCTGCAACTGTACCCCTCGACGCTCAGTGCGATCGGCGCGGTCGCATTTGGCCAGGCGGACGTGTACCTCGGCGACGCGATTAGTGCCAATTACCTCATTCTGAAAAACTACCTGAATAACGTCCAGTTGGCCGACTTCTCGCGCATGGAGGTGAACAATTTTTCCTTCGCCCTGGCGCGGGACAATCAGCGTTTGTTACGCATCGTCAATGCTGCGCTGGCGGTGATTCCAACGGAGGTGCGCCTGAGTATTCTGCGGCGCTGGAGTGCCGGTGGCGCAAGCCTTTCAGGGAAAAACCGGGTGCATTTCAGTGACAGCGAACAGCGCTGGCTGGACACTCATCCACGGGTGCGCGTTGTCGTGGACAGCGGATTTGTGCCTTTGTCGT
This sequence comes from Pseudomonas sp. NPDC087697, assembly GCF_044743155.1. Classification (NCBI taxonomy): domain Bacteria; kingdom Pseudomonadati; phylum Pseudomonadota; class Gammaproteobacteria; order Pseudomonadales; family Pseudomonadaceae; genus Pseudomonas; species Pseudomonas sp. NPDC087697. Next base: position 9,015 of record NZ_JBIUVW010000058.1, read on the forward strand.
TCTACAGTCGCGAGGGTGAATTTCGCGGTGTGGCTGCCGATGTTCTGGCCAAGGTTGCACTGCGTACGGGCTTGAAGTTCGATATACAGCAGGGCTCTTCGGTTCCAGAGTTGATCGACAGGATCAAATCGGATCAGGCGGATCTGCTCGTGTCCCTGACCCCCAGCCTCGAGCGCGAAGACACGTTGCGCTTCACGCGTCCCTACCTGAACACACCGTACGTACTGGTCAGCCGGATATCCGCCGACGCCCCGAGCACCTTGGACGAGATGATCGGTCGACGGTTGGCGCTGACCCTGGGCAGCCCGGTCAGAGAAATGGTTGCCGAGCGCTATCCGGGCGTTCGGCTACTGGTGGCGGACAACGCCCAGGCGGCCATGGCGATGGTCGCCAAAGGTGAAGCGGATGCCGCGATCAACCCCTTGATCATTGCGCGCTACATGATTTCCGGGCAGTACCGTGACCAGTTGCAAATCACCAGCACCGTCGGGACCTCATCGGCGCACATGGCCTTTGCTACGGCCCGCGGCGCGCGGGAGCTGTATTCGATTATGGATAAGGCCTTGTTCAGCATTCCCCCGGAAGAAATGGACGAACTGACCAATCGCTGGCGCAGCGAAGCCGTGGTCGATGACAGCTACTGGTTGCGCTACCGGTCGACCATCATCCAGGGCTTTGCCATCGCCGGGCTATTGTTGCTGGTGGCGCTAGGCTGGATCGGTTATCTGCGAGTGTTGATGCGCAAGCGTGAGCACGCCGAACGGGCGCTTAGTGATCAGCTGGAATTCATGCGCGTGTTGATTGATGGAACGCCCCATCCGATCTACGTCCGTGACCGCCAAGGGCGCTTGATGGCGTGCAATAACGGTTACCTGGAGGTGTTTGGGATCGAGCGCGACGCGGTCATCGGCAAAACCGTGATTGCCGGTGAGTTCAAGAGTGTGGCCGAGGCCAAGGCCTATCACGAAGAGTACTTGCTGGTGATGGAGGAGGGCCTGCCACGGGTGCGTGACCGGAAACTGACCTTGTCTGAAAACGATGTGCGAACGATCTATCACTGGATGCTGCCGTACCGTGGCAGCGACGGCCAGGTCAACGGCATGATCGCCGGCTGGATCGACGTCAGTGAGCGCCAGAGACTGCTCGAACAGTTGCGTGAAGCCAAGGATGAGGCCGATGACGCCAACCGCGCCAAAACCACGTTTCTGGCGACCATGAGCCACGAAATCCGCACACCCATGAATGCGGTGATAGGCATGCTCGAGTTGGCCATGAAAAAAGCCGATCAAGGGATCATGGACCGCTTCGCCATCGAAGTGGCTTCGGGGGCGGCGCGGGGGTTACTGGAGCTGATCGGCGATATCCTGGACATCTCCCGCATTGAATCCGGTCATCTGTCGCTGGCCCCCGAGCAGGCCAACCTGCGCGCGCTGGTGGAATCGGCGGCGCGGATTTTCGAAGGGCTGGCCCGGCAAAAGCATTTGCACCTGCTATTGGACGTGGATGCCAAGGCCAACTGCGACGTATTGATCGACCCACTGCGTTTCAAGCAAATCGTTTCCAACTTGTTGAGCAATGCGATCAAGTTCACGGCTGAGGGGCAGGTGCGCCTGAGTGTGCGGGTCCGGCCTGGCAGCGACGATCAGCGCCTGGTTATCGTGGTGCGTGTCGAGGACTCCGGTAGCGGCATTTGCGTGGCGGACCAGCAACGGCTGTTCAGTCCGTTCAGCCAGGCCAGCAACAACCTTCAATCGGCGCGCAGTGGTTCTGGCCTGGGGCTGATGATCAGTCGTACATTGTGCGAAATGATGGGCGGGAAGCTGGAGCTGTCCAGCGTGTTGGGGCAGGGCACGCAGATCGAGGTGACGCTGGAACTGCCCATTCTGACGCCTTTGGCCAGTGATACGAGGGTCAAGAGTCTTCCAGCACCCCAAGGCCAGATGTTGAACATCCTGGTCATCGACGACTACCCGGCCAATCGTCTTCTGCTGTCGCAGCAATTGACGTACCTGGGGCATCGGGTCAAGGAAGCGCAGGATGGTGCCCATGGTCTGCGGGCCTGGCGCAGCCAGCATTTCGATGTGGTCATCACTGACTGCAACATGCCGATCATGAACGGCTACGAGCTGGCCCGTGCGATCCGCGACGAAGAGCGAGCCCGGGGCATCGCGCCAGGGCTGATTCTGGGTTTCACGGCCAACGCTCAGCCCGAGGAAAAGCTCCGTTGCCGCGAGGCCGGAATGGACGGTTGCCTGTTCAAACCCATCAGCCTGCGTGATCTGGGCGCCCGATTGGCCAATGTGGCCCCGGACACCGTACCGGTGCCGACCGAAGAAGAGCGGCGCGAGCCGGGCGACGCCATCGACCTGACCAACCTTGAGCAACTGACGCGGGGTGACGAGGCGTTGATCAAGAGCCTGTTGGGGGATCTGGCCAGCAGTAATGAAGAAGACATGTCGCGGCTGCTGAAATTATTCACCCAACATGACTTGCCTGCACTGGCCGATCTGGCGCACCGGGTAAAAGGCGGCGCGCGGATCATCAAGGCACAAGGGCTTATTCACTGTTGCGAAAGTCTGGAAGCCGCCTGCGAGGGCTTCGATACCGAGCAACTGACGGCGGCCGTGGATGCCTTGCAACAGGCGATGGAACGTTTGGCCGAGACCTTGGAGCAGCTTGCAGGCTAAGCGCTGGTGTATTTCAAGGGGTCGAGGTCACCGATTCCGGAAATCAGCTTCTTTGGGATATTTCCTACAAGCTTTCAGACTGTTCCTAGTTAAGTCCTCGAGGTGTGCCGGGATAATTGCGTCATCTTTTTATGACGCGGGCCGCCGAGATGACATTGCCGATCAGGGTTCTGGGGCTTGAGGATCATTCCTTTGCACGTGCTGTCGCGGTCAACATGCTCAAGCAGTTGGGCGGTTGCGAGGTGTTCCAGGCCAGCGACGGCGCCCAGGCTCTGGCGGTTCTGCAAGACGTAGGCGCGGTGGATATCGCCCTGTGCGATCTGTGCATGGAGGGGATGGATGGTCTGGAGTTCTTCCGGCGCGTCGGACTTTCGGGGCTGGTCGGGTCGATCATTATCAGCAGTTCACTGTCGGCCGACTTGCGGCGTGCGGTACGCCAGATCGTTTCGCTGTCAGGGCTCAGGCTGTTGGGAGATATCGGTAAACCCTTGCATTCGCAGGCACTGGCACAGTTACTGGAAAAACACCGCAGTGGTCCTCGTGACGACTTGATGCCCGACCCGGTGCCCGAGCTGGCCTGCGAAAACGAGGTGCGAAACGCCCTGCGCGAAGGGCAGTTGCAGCCGTACTACCAGCCAAAATTCAACCTGTTGACGGGTGAAGTCTGCGGCGTAGAAGTGCTGGCCCGCTGGCTGCATCCATTCAAGGGGATCTTGTCGCCGGCCGTGTTCATGCCAGTACTGGAGCGCTTTGAGTTACTGGACGAGTTGTTGTTCACGCAGATGGACCAGGCGTTGACGCTTCAACGGCAAGCGCGGGAGCAGGGATTTACGCTCAATGTCGCCTTCAATTTGCATGCCCAGCAGTTGACCAATCATTACCTGACCTCCGCCATCAAAGGCATTCTGGCCTTGCACGATGCGCGCGGCTGCGGCCTGACGTTCGAGCTGACCGAAAGTGGCTTGCTGGAAGCCCCGGCCACCAGCCTCGAGAACCTGGTGCGCCTGCGAATGATGGGCAGCCGATTGTCCATTGACGACTTCGGCGCCGGGTTTTCGTCGTTGCAGCGTCTGTGTCAGTTGCCGTTCAACGAGATCAAGCTTGACGGTGAATTCGTACGCACACTGGACGACGAACCGCGTTGCCGGGCAGTCATCGGCAGCACCCTGGCCTTGGGCGAGGCACTGGGCATGTCGGTGGTGATCGAGGGTATTGAAACCGATGAGCAGCGCCAGCAGTTGCTGGAACTGGGTTGCACTCAGGGCCAGGGTTATCTGTTTGCCCGCCCCATGAGCGGCGCCGACTTGCTGCGTTGGCTGCAGGTGTCATCGTTGTCACAGCAAAAAAAATAAGCGCTGATGGAACTGTTTCTTTCAGAAAGGTCCTACAGAAACCCCGCGGCATTGCCCTTAGTCTGAGGCGCTCTTGATAAGGGTGGGCGCAAACGGCCGCACCGTCATTGTAGGGTCAATCAACTATGCCGAATAAATCGTTACGTATCCTGATCGCCGATGAGCAGCATTTTCATCGCATGAAAATCGAGCGCAACCTGAACCAGCTCGGTTATTACCGGATCGCTCCCGTGCACTCCCTTGCAGAGCTGCTCAGCGTTGTCGAATACGGCTGTGAGCCGTTTGATCTGGTCATCATCAATGCAACCTTGTGTACCGGGACCGGCCTCGACCCGGTGGCCTTCTGCCAGGACAACCAGCAAATCCGTCATACATTGATCTACGATGCGCAAAAAGCCGGACTGCCTGCGTTGTTCGCCGTTCAGCGGCACAACGTCCGGATCAGCCAGGCTCGCGTACCGGACCAGGAAACCCTCGAAGGACTGATGAGCCGCGTCGATATGCCGTCTCTCGGTTCCCAGCGTGGACGCAGGCAGCAGGGCGGTTTGCGCGCCTGAGCCGTACGACCGTTCGTCTGAACTGTCAACTCTAACAGGTAGTTTCGCTCCGTTTCCCATGCAACAGTCGTTGCGCAGCCGTTGTGTCAGGCCCGGCAAGCGCTAGGGGCTGCGCGCCGGGATCTTCGAGCGTTTCTACAGGAGTTGCCATGAGTTCAGCGTTGATCGTGGACGATCATCCGGTTGTTATGGCCGCCGTCAAAATGGTGCTTGGGGCACTCAGGGATTCCAGCGACAGGGTGATGTTTCAGAGCATTCTGGAGTCATCCAATGGTGTTGAGGCCCTGCAAGTGATCCGTGAGCAGTCACCTGATCTGGTGGTGCTGGATCTGCATATGCCCGGACTTAGCGGACTGGATTTTCTGAGTCGCCTGCAGCGCGAACAGTCGCCCGCAAGAGTTGTGGTCTTCACCTCCCATGAACCCAGGTTTTATGTCGAGCGTTGCGTGAGGGCCGGGGCCTTCGGTTTCGTTGCGAAAACCAATGACCTGCAAGAACTGCGTAAAGCCATCAAGGCGTTGATGTCCGGCAATACGTATTTCCCTTGGCCGGAGACTCGTTCAATGAGCCTGGACGGGCTGCAACTCGACGAACTGCAGATGATCGAGAAACTCTCCGACCGTGAGCTGACAATTTTCCAGTACCTGGCGCGAGGCTCCAGCAACAAGGAGATCGCCGAGGTCATGCTCCTCAGTCACAAGACCGTCAGTACCTACAAGACCCGTCTGATCGAAAAGCTCAACGTGCAGTCTCTGGTTCACCTGAGAGATTTCGCCAAGCGCAATGACCTGATTTGAATGCACATGAGCCTGCGAGCATGGCTGGTGGTGTTGATGCTGTTCAGTCCACTCTGGTCGTTGGACAGTTTCGCCGCAAAGCCACAGCTGCTGAAACTGCAGGGGCGTTCGAACGTCGACGGTTACCAGGTCGAACTGGAGGAGGCCGACTGGCGTTGGCTGCGTGAGCAGGGCAGTTTGCGACTGGGCGCTTCGGCACCCGATTACGCGCCGTTCGAGGTGACCATCAACGACAAGTCTCTGGAAGGCATTACCGCTGATTTTGCGGTAATGCTCAGCCAGTTACTGCACATCAAGGTCGAGGTGAAGCGTTACCCGTCCCGGGGGGCAGTGATTGCCGCATTGAAGCAGGGGAACGTCGATCTGCTGGGGACCGCCAACGACTTTGAAGCGGCCGATCCGCAGCTGCTGATGTCGCATGCCTATGCCGAAGACGCACCGGCGCTGGTCACCCGCATGGGCGACAGCGCCAGTCTGACAGCGGACCTTGCGGGCCAGCGGTTGGCGATGCTTGATCATTATTTGCGGCCCGAAGCGGTCGAGGCGGTTTACCCCCAGGCCCACCTGCAACTGTACCCCTCGACATTGAGTGCCATCGGCGCGGTGGCCTTCGGCGGAGCCGACGTCTACCTTGGCGACTCCATCAGTGCCAGTTACCTGATCAATAACAGTTACCTGAACAATGTGCAGTTGGCGGGATTTGCCCGCCTGGAAACCAACGCGTTCGGGTTTGCAGTAAGTGCTGACAATCTTCGTTTGCGCCGTATTATCGATGCCGCACTGGCATCGATTCCGGTGCAAGAGCGTATGACCATCCTGCGCCGCTGGAGTGCCGGCAGCAGTATGAACAGTGCGCAACGCTTGCAATTGAGTGCCAGCGAACAACGCTGGCTGGATAGCCATCGGTCAGTCAGGGTCGGGGTCATCGACAACTTTGCACCGTTGTCTTTTTATGACGATAAAGGTGAGTTCAGAGGCCTCAGCGCCCAGGTCCTGGACCGGATCAGCCTGCATACCGGGCTGAAGTTCGAACTCGTGCGCGGCAATTCGTTGTATCAACAAATAGAGCAGGTCAAACAAGGCGGGCTCGACCTGCTGGCAGTGATTACCCCGAGCACCGAGCGTCAGGCAGAACTGCGTTTCACTCGACCGTATCTGATCAATCCCTTTGTCCTGGTCAGTGCCGGCGGGGCTCGGGATCCGGCGACGCTGGACGACATGAGCGGCAAGCGACTGGCAATCTACAGTGGCCACGCGCTGCGCGAGGTCATTCTTGCGCGAGTTCCCGGTGTGCGCCTCGTTGAAGTGCAAACCCCGGCCCAAGGCATGGAACTGGTCATCAAGGGTCAAGCCGATGCGGCGTTAAGTTCGTTGATCATTGCTCGCTACCTGATCGCTCGGGAGCACCGCCATGCTCTGGCGATCACCAGTACGGTCGGCACTGAACCGGCGCACATCAGCTTTGCGACCAACCGCGGAGCCCTTGAGCTCTACTCAATCCTCAATAAAGCCCTGTTAAGCATTCCCCCTGAGGAAATGGACGAGTTGGCCAACCGCTGGCGCAACGAACTGCCGCTGGATGACAGCTACTGGTCGCGTCACCGCACTACCATCATTCAGGGGTTTGCGGCCGCAGGACTGCTGTTGCTGTTGGCGCTGGGCTGGATTGCCTACCAGCGCAGCCTGATCCGCAAGCGTCAGCAATTACTGCAGCAAGTGCAGCAAGCCCGGGACGCGGCAGACGATGCCAACCGGGCCAAAACGACTTTCCTGGCAACCATGAGCCATGAAATCCGTACGCCGATGAATGCGCTGATCGGCATGCTTGAGCTGGCGATGAAGCGTGCCGAAGAGGGTGTCACCGACCGCTTTGCGATTGAGGTGGCGTCGAATGCCGCGCAGCAGTTGCTGGAGCTGATTGGCGACATTCTGGACATCTCGCGGATCGAGTCCGGGAATTTATCCCTGGCCCCGGAGCGGGCGAATCTGTTGGCACTGGTCGGATCGGTGAGCAGAGTGTTCGAAGGCCTGGCGCGACAAAAAAACTTGTTCTGGCAAGTCGAACTGGATGCGCGAAGTCACTGTGATGTGCTGATCGATCCCATGCGTTTCAAGCAAATCGTTTCCAACGTGCTGAGTAACGCGATCAAGTTCACACGCACCGGACAGATCAGCCTGACGCTAAGGGTAGAGCCCGGCGCCGTTCACGAGTATCTGGCGATCAGCCTGCGCATAGAGGACAGCGGAATTGGCATCAGCCACGTTGACCAGCAGCGGCTGTTCAGCCCGTTTGTTCAGGCCGCCAATAGCCCGCAGGATGGCCGCAGTGGTTCAGGGCTGGGCCTGGTCATCAGCCGTTCACTGTGCGAGATGATGGGCGGGCAATTGCACTTGAGCAGTGTGCTGGGTACTGGCACTCAGGTCGATATCAGCCTTGAGGTGCTGGCACTGCAGGCGCTGACCGAGCAGCCGACAACAGATATTGCGCCGACAGAACAGGGCCGCTCGTTGAACATTCTGGTGGTTGACGACTACCCGGCCAATCGCCTGTTGCTGTCACAACAATTGAGTTACCTCGGGCATCGTGTTCTGGCTGCCAACGACGGTGAACAGGGGCTCGAATACTGGCGTGAGCATTCGTTCGACGTGGTGATCAGCGATTGCAATATGCCTAACCTCAGTGGCTACGAGTTGGCAGGGATGATTCGCGACGAGGAGCGGGCCAATGGCTATACACCCAGCCTGATTCTCGGTTTCACCGCCAACGCCCAACCCGAAGAAAAGATCCGCTGCATGGAAGCGGGGATGGACGATTGCCTGTTCAAACCCATCAACCTGCACGATCTGAATGCCCGGTTGGCCGACAGAGCACCGAATGCGAGTGTGCTGACGCAGAGCGAAACGACGCCGGCCGCAGGCGTCGAGATCGACCTCGGCAGTCTTGAACAACTGGCCGGGGACAACCGCAGTCTGATCAATAATTTGCTGGCTGACCTGGCCATCAGTAACGCCGAGGACCTGGCACGATTACAGGTTTTTTACAGCCAACGTGACCGCATGGGTTTACGCGACCTGGCCCATCGGATCAAGGGCGGCGCGCAGATGGTCAAGGCGCAGCGCCTGGTCCGCTGTTGCGAGCAGTTGGAAGTCGCGTGCAGCAATCGCGACCACACGCTTTTGAGCCAGGCGGTGCACGCCTTGCAGCAGGCCATGGAACGGTTGGCTCAGTACCTCGAACGGTATTGACCGGTTCTGCTCAATCCCAATCGGGAGCGATACCCTTCGGGCTGGTCAGGCGCTGGCCGCGTTCAAGCCCTGCGATCAGCGCCATGTCCGCAGCGCTCAACGTCAGCTCGCGGGCCGCCAGGTTGCTGTCGAGGTTGGCACGCTGGGTCGAAGACGGGATCACCGCGTAGCCCAGCTGCATGGCCCAGGCCAGCGTGACTTGCGCCGCAGTTGCCTGATGACGTTCAGCGATCTGTTGGATGACCGGGTCTTTCAGGACTTCGCCATAGGCCAGAGTCATGTAGGAGGTGATCTGAATGCCTTGGCTCCGGGCGAACTCGACCACTTTGCGGTTTTGCAGGTAAGGGTGCAGTTCAATCTGATTGGTGGCGATGTTGTGTACACCGACCGCATCGATGGCCTGTTGCATGAGGTCGACGGTGAAGTTCGACACCCCGATCTGCCGGGTCAGGCCCAGCGCTTTGGCTTCGAGCAAGGCGCCCATGAACTCGTGCACGGGCACCTGGTTTTCCGGCGATGGCCAGTGGATCAGTGTCAGGTCGAGGTAATTGGTTTTGAGCTTGCGCAGGCTGTCTTTGAGGCTGGCGATCAGTTGGTCTTTAGCGAAATTGGCGACCCAGATCTTGCTGGTGATGAACAGCTCTTCGCGGGCAATGCCGCTGGCGGCGATGGCCTGGCCGACATCGGCTTCGTTGTCGTAGATCTGCGCGGTATCGATCACCCGATAACCGAGTTCAAGGCCAGTACTCACCGAATCGATGACCACCTGGCCTTGCAGGCGAAAAGTACCGAGGCCGAAAGCGGGAACAGACATGTGTGACTCCAAGGGTTGTGACGGGAATGGCCACGAGTATCCCGGTCAACACTGTTGAGAAAAACCGCTGTATCGGCAAAGCACTCTTTACTGAAAATCACGAATCTGTAGGAGCACAGCTTGCTTGCGATAGCGATCTCAAGGACGCCATCGCCGGCAAGCCGTGCTCCTACGCAATATCGCTTTGGCTGAACTCCTCACCCAGGAAGTCGATCAGCGTTCGCACCGATGGCAGCAAACCACGGCGCGAAGGGAAGATGGCGTGGACGATCCCGCACTTGGGCGCCCAGCCCGGGACCAGATCGACCAACCGGCCAGCGGCCAGATCCTCGCGCACCACCACAGCGGGCAGGTGGGCGATACCAAGGCCGGCCAGCACCGCGTGGCGCAAGGCGATCAGGTCGTCGGTGACCAGCCGTGGATGATGGCGGATCACTGCACTGGCGCCGTCCGGGCCGAACAGCTCCCACTGGTATTCACGTTGCGCGGTGCCCCAGTGCAGGCTCGGCAGGCCACTGAGGTCGGCCGGGGATGCCGGGGACGACAAACGTTCGAGAAACGCAGGGCTGCCCACCAGGCTTTGGGTGCTGTTGCCCAGCACTTTCATCACCAGGTCGGTGTTTTCCAGAGGCGGAAAGCGCACCCGCAGGGCGATGTCGAAACCTTCGTGGATCAAGTCCACACGGCGGTTGGTGCTTTCGATGAACAACTCCACCAGCGGGTACTTGAGCATGTAGCGCGTCAGCATCGGCCCGACCCAGGAATTGAGCAGCGCCGTCGGGCAACTGATGCGCACCAGCCCCTGAGGTTCGGAGCGATTGCGCTCGATCAGTTCCGCGGCGCTTTCGGCTTCCACGCGCATGGCCAGGCAACGCTGGTAGTAGGCCTGACCAATTTCGGTGAGCGAACAATGCCGACTGGTGCGATGGATTAACCGTACACCGAGGCGTTCTTCGAGCTGGGAAATCCGTCGGCTGAGTTTCGACTTGGGCATGTCCAGCGCGCGTCCGGCAGCGGCGAAACCTCCGTGTTCAACCACTTGAGTGAAGTAGTACAGGGTGTTCAGGTCTTCCACTATCGTTCTCCAAATAGAACGCTAAGGGTGATTTTTGCAGTCTAGCGCATCAAAGGTGCCGGATTTAAGCTTTGTCCATGTTCTGACTCACCCACATTCGGAGGCACCATGAAAAACATCATCGGTATCTACACCAGCCCAAGAGCACACTGGGTGGGCGACGGTTTCCCGGCTCGCACGCTGTTTTCCTACGACAGCCTGGGCAAACACATCAGCCCGTTCCTGCTGCTCGACTACGCCGGCCCTGCTGAATTCACCCCGACCACTGCGCGTCGTGGCGTGGGTCAGCATCCGCACCGTGGTTTCGAAACCGTGACCATCGTTTACAAGGGCGAACTGGAGCACCGCGACTCCACGGGCAGCGGCGGCAAGATCGGTCCCGGTGACGTGCAATGGATGACCGCAGCGTCTGGAATTCTGCATGAAGAGTTTCACTCCGAAGCGTTCGCCAAGAGCGGCGGCACCCTGGAAATGGTCCAGTTGTGGGTCAACCTGCCGGCCAAGGACAAAATGGCCGACGCCGGTTACCAGACCATTCTCGATGGCGATATCCCGAGCATTGCCCTCAAGAACAAGGCCGGCAGCCTGCGCTTGATCGCCGGTGAGTTCGACGGCCAGCAGGGACCTGCCAAGACCTTCACCCCGATCGATGTCTGGGACATCCGCCTGAATGGCGGCCAGTTGCTGACGCTGGATTTGCACGAAGGTCGCAACACGGCGCTGGTGGTGTTGCGCGGTACGGTTCAGGTCAATGGCCTGGAACTGGTTCGCGAAGGGCAGTTGGCGTTGTTCGAACGCACTGGCGACCAACTCAGCCTGGAAGCCAACAACGACGCGGTGGTGCTGTTGCTCAGCGGTGAACCGATCGACGAGCCGATCGTCGGTCACGGCCCGTTCGTGATGAACACCGAGCAAGAGATTCATCAGGCCTTCGCCGACTTCCAGTCCGGTCAGTTCGGCCGGATGAACGGTTGACCTGATAGCGGTTTCTGCATGGCATTGCGGCTTGGCGTGACTACGCTTGCCTGGCCGCGATTTAACGAATACCCGGTGCTGCTTCGGCGGCACGAACTCAACCCGGTTTCACCCACGCCGGCCTGTTCGGCATCGATAAAAAGCGAGGATTACCCCCATGACTGCCTCTTACAAACGCTTGGACAAAAACAACGCCGCCGTTCTGTTGGTCGATCATCAGGCGGGCCTGCTGTCGCTGGTGCGCGACATCGAGCCGGACAAGTTCAAGAACAACGTGCTGGCGTTGGCCGACCTGGCCAAGTACTTCAAACTGCCGACCATTCTCACCACCAGTTTCGAAACCGGCCCCAACGGCCCGCTGGTGCCGGAACTCAAGGCCCTGTTCCCGGAAGCGCCGTACATCGCTCGCCCTGGTCAGATCAATGCCTGGGACAACGAAGACTTCGTCAAGGCGATCAAGGCCACTGGCAAGAAGCAACTGATCATCGCCGGTGTGGTGACCGAAGTCTGCGTAGCGTTCCCTGCGTTGTCGGCGCTGGCTGAAGGCTTTGATGTGTTTGTGGTCACGGATGCTTCCGGTACTTTCAACGAAATCACTCGTCAGTCGGCCTGGGATCGCATGTCGTCCTCGGGTGCGCAACTGATGACCTGGTTCGGCCTGGCGTGCGAGTTGCACCGCGACTGGCGCAACGACGTGGAAGGGCTGGCGACTTTGTTCTCCAACCACATTCCGGACTACCGCAACCTGATGACCAGCTACAACACCCTGACCAATAGCAAGTAACAATGGTTTGGTGTCGTACACAGTTTCCCTGTACGACACCTATTAACTGTGGGAGCGGGCTTGCTCGCGAAGGCAACTTAACATTCAACATCTGTGTTGACTGTTACACCGCTTTCGCGAGCAAGCCCGCTCCCACATTGGTTTTGTGGTGTCCAGTCGGTAGCGCTCTGCCCGCGCCATCAATTCCTCCTACACTGTGCCCAATCTGTGCGATCTTCGCGTCATTGGCTTTGCTGGAGTTGCTCGATGTTGTCACTTCTCACCGATCACCCGCTGTTTTGCGCTTTGGCGCTGATTCTGGTCGACATCCTGCTGTGGCGGTTGGTCAGTGTCAGTCACTGGCAGCTGGTCGTGCGGCTGGTGATTTTTTTGTTGTTCAGCGCGGTGCTGTTCAATGAAGGCATGAACCCGATGGAAGTGGCACCCTGGCCAGAGAGCGTGCCGCTGCATCTGGCGGCGACCGGACTGCAGATTGGCTGGTGGCTGTTTGGCGCGCGGACCCTGACGGTATTGCTCGGCGCGGTGATGATGCAACGGGTCGGGCATACCGGCCGGCTGTTGCAGGATTTGCTTGGCGCGGTGATTTTCCTGATCGCGATCATTGCCGCCCTCGCGTATGTGCTCGACCTGCCGGTCAAAGGCGTGCTGGCGACTTCCGGTGCTCTGGCGATCATCGTCGGCCTGGCATTGCAGAGTACCCTCAGCGATGTGTTTTCCGGCATCGTGCTCAACACCACCAAACCCTATCAACTGGATGACTGGATCTCCATCGACGGCACCGAAGGCCGGGTCACCGACATCGATTGGCGGGCCACGCGGCTGCAAACCTCACAGGGCAGCATGGCGGTGATTCCCAACTCGTTGGCGGCCAAGGCCAAGATCATCAACTTCAGCCGGCCCAGAGACATATTCGGCATTACGATCAGCCTGCAACTGAGCCCCCATGCGCGCCCGCACACGGTGATCGAAGCGCTGGAGCGGGCGATGCAGGGTTGCCGGCAGTTGCTCAGCAAACCGGCGCCGAACGTCTCCTTGAAAAGCTCCAGCGCCAGTGGCGTGGAATACGAGATCATCGGATTTGTATCGTCCATGGGGCAAAAGCGCGAAGTGCGCAATTTGCTGTTCGATCTGGCCTTCCGGCATTTGCGTGCGTCGGGCGTCAGCCTGTTGTCTACCGCAGAAACCGCAACACCGCCGGGCCTTTCGCGGCCAAGGGCGTTACTCGAAAGCTCGAGTATTTTCTCGACCTTGCGTTCGGAAGAGAAAGACACCTTCAGCCAGAACATGACGCTCATCACCTTCCGCGCCGGTGAAATGATCCTGCCGGCCGGCGAGGTCAGCGATCACCTGTTCATCATCGAGTCGGGCGTGGTGTCGGTGGCCTTGAGCCGTGGCGGCAACAAGTTCGAAGCCGGGCGCATGGGGCCGGGCGAGGTGATCGGCGAGGCCGGGATCCTCTCGGATAAATCGGTGCCGGCGGACTTTTCGGCCAAGACCTTCTGCACCCTGTACCGGATCGAAAAGGAATACCTCAAACCCTGCCTCGACGCCCGCCACGACATCAACGAAGCGATGCAAGCGTTGCTGGATTTCCGCCTGCACACCGCACAAACCCTGACTCAGGAAGTGCCGAAGGTTGTCGAGAAGAAAGGCTTCTTGCAGTGGTTGCGTAGCCGGACGTAGCCCGTTACGACGCCTTATGAAACAGAGGCGGGTTTTGTATTGTTCCGGGTCTACCGACCAGTTAAGCCGCTACACACGCTCCGTAGCAGCTGTCGAGCCCGCGAGGCTGCGTTCGGCTGCGCAGCAGTCGTAAAATCAGGCAACACGTTCTTTCAGGTGAACCGCGTACGCAGGATATGCGAGGACTGCGTCCTCGAACGCAGCCTCGCGGGCTCGACAGCTGCTACGGGCGCTGTTACTCCGGTGGATCGAGGTGGTCGAGTGCGCGATTCACCGCCAATTCGGCCAGGGAAATCATCTGCTGAATCGCCAGCGCGGTATTGCGCTTGGGGCCTTCGAGCTCAAACGCCAGATCGCTGGCCATGACATTTGCCGAGGCGAGGGTCTCGCAGGCATGGGCCAATAAGGTTTCAGAATCGACGTCGGGGGCGATGACGAAAATGCAGCCAGGGCGTCGGTCAGCTAACAATGCCTTGGTCTCAGGCAGTACCAGGTAGTGATCGAGCGCACGGTGCGCGGCGGCGTGGAGTTCTTTTGAATCGAGGGAGGCGTAGGGGGAAACGGGGTCGGTTTCTGTTTCAGGGGGATTTGGAGTTGGTTTGAACATTTTCGTAATTGCCTCTTTGGAGCTACCACCGATTCGCTGCTAAACGAAAGGGTGGCGGCTGTACGCAGGTTAGCAGACCGGGAGGAATTACGAAAAACCGGCGCGCCCGAGGGCGCCCTGCGCACAGCCACCATAGCGTTCAGGGATAGGGAATACCTGAATTTCTGGAGTGCAGTGCACCTACGTAAAACCTCCGAGCTGCTAAACCCGATCGCTGATGGGCAGCGACAGGAGAACAATAGAAGCCAGGGCCAAGGCGCACAAGCCGGCGGATTCTGGCGCAGGTGTAGGCCGTGACGCAAGGTGTTGTAGCCTCTGATGGGCACTGCGTAGGCAAGCTTAAACACCCGTAGCAGCTGTCGAGCCCGCGAGGCTGCGTTCGGCTGCGAAGCAGTCGTAAAATCAGGCAACACGTTCTTTCAGGTGAACCGCGTACGTAGGGTTGACGAGGACTGCATCCTCGAACGCAGCCTCGTGGGCTCGGCAGCTGCTACGGTTGCTGTTACTCCGGTGGATCGAGGTGGTCCAGCACGCGATTCACCGCCAACTTGGCCGGAGAAACGGTCGCGCCAAAAAACGGGCAGGTTAGTCATTGGCTACCTCGACTTCTGAATAATTGGCTATTTGTGCCAATGGCCAGTGGCGCTACCGTATGGCGCATCCCCACTTGCTACGGAGCTCACCATGCAATCTCGTGTCGATTTCTATACCGCCTCGCCTGATGCCCTTAAAGCCATGATCGCGCTGGAAACCGCGGTCTCCAAGCTGCCGCTGGAAAAGTCGCTGATCGAACTGGTCAAGCTGCGTGCTTCGCAGATCAACGGCTGCGCGTTCTGCATCGACATGCACACCGCCGATGCCCTCAAGGAGGGTGAAACCCCACGTCGCCTGTTCGCCGTTACCGCTTGGCGCGAAGCCCCGTTTTTCACCGACCGCGAGCGTGCGGCCCTGGCCTGGACCGAATCCCTGACTCAGCTCAGCCTGACCCACGCCCCGGACGAAGACTACGAAATGGCCGCCGCGCAATTCACGGCCAAGGAAATGGTCGACCTCACCGTGGCGATTACCACTATCAACAGCTGGAATCGCCTGGCGGTGGGTTTCCGTAAAATGCCGCAGGCCTGATCCGCGATCAATGGGCGTCTGCTGACGGTGCGGCCGGTGGTTGCACCTTGCGCATCAAGGGCACCATCAGCGTCGCGATGATGAAACAGACCATGATCATCAGAAACGCGTCGCCATAAGTTTGCGTCTGGGCTTCGCGGTAGGTCAGCAGCCACAGTTGGTGCAGGCTGGCAGTCACGCCCGCGTCACCGCTTTGACCCAGGGCGGCGAAGTTGCTGCCGACCTGTGATAGCCACTGGTTCATGGCTTCATTGCTGCTGTTCAGGTGCTCGGCCAGTCGAGTGAAATGCAGGTTGGTACGGTCATTGAGGATCGTTGCGCAGGCGGCGATGCCGATCGCGCCACCGAGGTTACGCATCAGATTGAACAACCCCGAGGCGTGCTTCAACCGCGCCGGGGCCAACCCACCCAGGGTCAGCGTGACCGCCGGTGGCACTGCCAATTGCTGGGCAATCCCGCGCAAGGCTTGCGGCAGCATCAACTCCCTGGCTCCCCAGTCATGGGTGATCGGGCTGAAGTCCCACATTGACAACGCGAACACTCCCAAGCCGGCCATCATGATCCAGCGCAGGTCGATGCGGTTGGCCAGAAAGGCATACAGCGGAATCGCCATGATCTGGAACACTCCGGTGGAAAACACCGCCAGACCAATGTCCAGTGCGCTGTAGCCGCGCACTCGTCCAAGAAACAGCGGCGTCAGGTAAATGGTCGCGAACAGGCCGATCCCGGTGACGAATGAAAAGAAGCAGCCGAGGGCAAAGTTGCGGTCTTTCAGCGCCCGCAGATCAACGATCGGGTTGGCCACGTGCAGGCTTCGGCCGATAAACGCCAGCCCCGCCAGCCCCGAGATCCACGCGGTGGTCAGAATCGTCTGATCGCTGAACCAGTTCCAGCGCGGACCTTCTTCCAGGGTGTATTCCAGGCACCCGAGAAACAGCGCCATGAACACCATACTCAGGTAGTCCGCACCTTTGAGCAGAGACAATTCCGGCTGGTCGATTTTCACCAGCATCGGCACCGCTACAGCGACGAAAATCCCCGGCACCAGGTTGATGTAGAACAGCCAGTGCCAGGACGACACGTCGGTGATCCAGCCGCCAATCACCGGCCCCAATGTCGGTGACAACGAGGCCACGGCGCCGATGGTCGCGGCGGCGATAACCCGTTGTTTGCCGGTGAAGAAAAAGAACGCGGTGGTGAACACCAGCGGGATCATCGAGCCGCCAAGAAAGCCTTGCAGGGCACGGAAGGCGATCATGCTCTGGATGTTCCAGGCCGCGCCGCAGAGCAGGCTGGCCAAGGTGAAGCCGACCGCTGAGGCGCAGAACAGCCAGCGTGTGGAAAACACCCGCGACAGCCAGCCCGACAACGGAATCACGATGATTTCGGCGATCAGGTAGCTGGTCTGCACCCAGGCGGTTTCGTCGGTACCGGCCGAGAGCCCGCCGCCGATGTCACGCAACGAGGCCGAAACAATCTGGATATCCAGCAGTGCAATGAACATGCCGATACACATGGTGGCGAAGGCAAATACCTTGGTCGCCGTCGCCATGTTCGCGGCATTGAACGGTTGAGCCTGGGCGGTGAGGGCGCGGCTCATGGTGCGCTGGCCTGGGCTATGGCAACAGTCGTTTCCTTGGGTGCGGTTTTGGTATCAACCGACGCGGTCACCGACAGCCCCGGACGCAACTGGCCGAGTACGCCATCGGCCGGATCAAGGAGGATACGCACCGGTACCCGCTGGACGATTTTGGTGAAGTTGCCGGTAGCGTTTTCCGGCGGCAGCACGCTGAACTGCGCGCCAGTGGCCGGTGCCAGGCTGTCCAGATGACCGTGGAATTCGCGCCCCGAGAGCACGTCGGCATGAATGCTCACGCGCTGGCCGGGCACCATGTGCGCCAGCTGATCTTCCTTGAAGTTGGCATCAACCCACAGTCCGCTGGCCGGTACCACCGAGAGCAATTGCGAGCCGGCCTGGGCATAGGCGCCAACCCGTGCCCGGCGATTGCCGATTACACCGTCGACCGGTGCGCGCAGTTCGGTGTAACTGAGGTTCAACTGCGCCAGATCTCGTTCGGCACGCGCCTGCATCAACGCCGCTTTGGCTTGTTGCTTGCGGGTTGCGATCACGTCCAGCTGCCGTTGCGTTGCGAGCAATTCGGCTTGTGCCCGGGCACTCTGCGCTTGAGCCGTCTTGAAGGTGGCATCGGCGCGTTGAGCACTTTCCACCGATACCGCATTACTGCCGACCAGTTGTTTGTAGCGGGCATTGTCATCCCGCGAACGGGCGGTTTCCGCGCCTGCGGCATCAATCCCAGCGCGCGCTTGGCCGATCACCGCATGCTGCAATTGCTCCGTGGCATCGAGGTTGGCCAGCAGTGCTTCCTCCGCTGCAACGGCGCCTTCGGCCTTAGCCAGGCTGGCGCGATAGTCGCGTGAATCGAGGCGTACCAGCAGGTCGCCAGCCTTGACGCGCTGATTGTCGGTCACCAGCACTTCTTCGACATAACCGGCGACCTTTGGCCCGATCACCGTCACATCGCCACCGATGTAGGCGTCGTCGGTTTCTTCGATGAAGCGGCCGCTGGTCCACCAGTGCGAACCGTAGAAGGCGATCAACGCCAGAGCGACAACACCCGCAGCTGTCAGCAGTAAGCGCTTGAGTAAAGGAGGGCGCGCAGGATTCACGGCGAGGGTGGGATCAACGGCGTTCAGGCTGGTCATGGCAATCCCCTATGGGGTATCAGTCGTTATTACGGACGTAATATGACGTAGGTAATATTTTCTGACAATTGATTTTTCCGGCCACTCGTCGGTTGCTAATGATTATTTGAAATAAGCGCCAGGCGTCTTGCCGGTCGTGGCCTTGAAAAAGGCGATAAGCACGCTGTCGCTGGCAAAGCCCAGTTCAAAAGCGCTGTAACTGATGTTGCGGCCGGTCGCGAGCAGTTAGATGGCGCGCTGGCCGTATTTTTGAGTGGGTGTGTGCGTCGCACGGTCTGATCGGCGAAAGAAATCGTTAAACCGCTCGGGCCCTTGACCTTGGTCAAGGGCCCGACAGGCGCAACCGACCTGCATCAGCCTTTTGTTGGCGGCGTCACGATGTCGAACCAAAGATCGAAGTCGTCAACCATACCGAACAGCTGCGGTAGCAGCAGAGGGTTGCCGGAGCTACTCAGTTTTCCTTCCACGATCAGTCGTACGGCCGAAACGTCTTTGAGCAGCAGGCGATTGAGGTCGGCCCGGTTAATGGTCACGGTCTGCCCGGCGTCGGCGCTCTGTATGCCCTTGATGTTGTTCAGGTGCGAGTTCTTCAACTCCAGCAGATACGTTTGGTTTACATCCGGCAGGTTCAGATTAATGCTGATGTTCTTGCCTTCGGCTTTCTCGGCGTTCAAGCGAACCCCGAGGTAGTCGAAGATCAGTCCGGTATCCATGGCGGCCAAGGCATCACCACTGTTCATTTTGGTAGACGGTAGATTGCGTGGAACGCCATTACGCAGTTCCTGTGCCGCCGCCAGATAGCTGTTGCGCCAGCCAGCGTTCTCGGCCTGGTAGCCCAGTTGCTCCAGAGCGTCGGCCTGCAGATCGCGGGCTGCCTTGTTTTGCGGATCGGCGAAGACCAGCTTGTTACCGACCTCGGCAACCCAGCGATATTCACCTTGGTCATACGACTCCTTGGCCATCTTCAGTACCAGGTCAGCACCACCCATATAGGCAATGTAATGCTTTGCCGACTCTTCTGGACTGAGCGGGTCGAGGGTTGCCGGATTGCCATCGTAGTAGCCGAGGTATTTGTTGATTACCGCCCTTGAGTTGTGGCTGATCGAGCCGTGGTAGCCGCGGTTGAACCATTCCTTGCTGAGTTCATCCGGCACCTTGATGCGGTGCTGGATGTCGTCGATGGTCACGCCCTGATTGGCCAGATGCAGTGTCTGGTCGTGGAGATAGCCGTAAATGTCACGCTGTTTCTCCAGGACTTTGACGATGTCTTCGTGCCCCCAGCGTGGCCAGTTATGGACCGCAAACATCACTTCGGCCTTGTCGCCGAACTGGTGCAGTGCTTCGTTGATGTATTTGCTCCAACCCAATGCATCGCGGGTTTCAGCGCCGCGCAGGGTGTACAGATTGTGCAGCGTGCCCACCACGTTCTCGGCCATCAGCAGCGCTTTTTGCTGCGGCAGCCAAATGTTCATTTCCGAGGGCGCTTCGGTGCCCGGCGTATTCTGGAAGGTAAAAGGGACACCGTCCAACTCGGTTTCTTCGATGGCACCCTTGATCAACCGGGTCGGCGCAATCAGGCTCAAAGGTCCAGATGACAGGCCTTTGCCGATAGCCATGTCAACCTGACCTTCCGGACCTTTGGGGAGCAACGTGCCGTATTGGTACGTCGCGCGGCGAATCATCGCGTTGCCCGCCAGCACGTTCTCTTTGATGGCCGACTCCATGAAGCCGTTCGGCGCGATAATCTGCACCTCACCGCTGGCCACCTGTTCCGGTGTGACCAGGCCACGCACGCCGCCGAAATGGTCGGCATGTGCGTGGCTATAGATGATGACTTTAATGGGCTTTTGTCCGAGCTCCTGGCTGACCAGCGCGTAAGCGGCCTTGGCGGTAGCCGGGGTGGTTAACGTATCAATGACAATCCAGCCGGTCTTGCCCTCGACAAACGTAATGTTCGCCAGGTCGTAACCGCGCACCTGATAGATGCCATCGGTGACCTTATATAAGCCGTACTTGAGGTTGAGCAGCGCCTGGCGTTGAAGGCTCGGGTTGATACTGTCGAAGTCCTTTCCCGCATAAAGAAAATCATAACCGCCCAATTGCCAGGCGACGCTGCCATCGTCGTTTTTGATCAGCAGATTTTCCGGGCGCTTGATCAGCCCTTTATCAACCCGATCGAAATCGCTTTGATCTTCAAACGGCAAACTGGATTTCACCTGCTGTTGGGCGGCGATGGTGAAGGCAGTCGGAGGTTTTGTGCCGTCGGCATCAGCAGCCATCAAGGGTGGACATAAGCTGACCAGGAGAACGGCTGTTGAGAGGCGAATCATCGGGTGGCTCCGTTGTTGTTATTGGAGGAGATGTCAACAGACCCTTGCACTATGCCGTCAGGGCATTCGATAATTCCAATGCATTCCAATCAGATAATTGATGCAGATAACGCATGAGCGACCTACGCCAACTCCGTCATTTTGTTGCCCTCGCCGATCACGGCCACTTCGCTCGTGCTGCCGAAGCGGTAAACCTCAGCCAACCGGCACTTTCGCGCAGTATTCAGGCCCTTGAAGGCCAACTTAACTGCCAGTTGGTAGACCGCAATCCGCGCGGGGTAGCCTTGACAGCCCATGGCCGGTTGGTGCTTGAGCACGCTCGGCGGTTACTGGCCGGAAGTCGTGCGCTGGACAATGCAGTGTTGCAACTGGCGAGCCTGGAAACCGGCGAACTGCGTCTGGGTGCCGGTCCCTTTCCTGCTGCGCGCCTGATGCCCCAGGCGCTGGGGAAATTTTCCTGTTCCTATCCTCAGGTCACGGTGCAGCTAGCCATCGAGAATTGGCAAAGCCTGCGGCAACGACTGTTGGAGGGGGACATCGAGCTGTTTATAGCGGACGGCAGAGAACTCGAGGGCGACCCTCAGTTAGAGGTTCAATCTTTGCGAAAGCACCAAGGCGTGTTGTTCTGTCGTCCGGGCCATCCGCTGTGTGAGCAGCGCAATGTAGGTCCTGATGAACTGCGGCCCTATCCACTGGCGGGTCCCCGATTGCCACAGGAAATCCAGCAATGGCTGGCGACCACGCTTGGCCGTCCACAGCCGCTGGGTGTGCAATGCGATGACGTATTGCTGCTCAAGCAGTTGGTCGCCAGTAGCAATGCAGTCTGCCTGGTGCCATGGGATGTCATCGCAGACGATGTGCAGAGTGGCCGTATGGTAATCGTGGATTGGAATGTACGACCGACTGCCACGTCTCCAAAAGCTTCAGCCTATGCCCTGGTACGACTGGCTGGACGCAGCCTGTCCCCCGCGGCACAAGCCTTTGTCGACTATCTGTTCGAGATCGATGGAGATGCCCTGCCGGGCGTGCAGGCCAGCGACGGGCTCTAAAAAACACTGTGGCGAGGGAGCTTGCTCCCGCTGGGGCGCGAAGCGGCCCTAAAAATGGGACTGCTACGCAGTCCAGCGGGAGCAAGCTCCCTCGCCACAGTTTTTCAGACTTTCAACGCTTTGCCACTGACCGCTACGGCCAGCAGCAACAACGCAATCAACCCAAAAGCAAAACTCAAGCTGCTGCCGTGGGCGATAAAACCGATCACCGCAGGTCCCGCCAGAATCCCCGCATACCCCAACGTCGTGATGGCTGGCACGGCGATGTTTTCCGGCATGACGTTCTGTTTGCCGACGGCGGTGTACAGCACCGGGACGATGTTCGAACACCCAGCTCCGACCAATGCGTAACCGATCAGCGCGGCTTCCCAGGCCGGCGCCAACGTTGCCAGCAGTAAACCGGCAGCAGCGGTCAAACCGCCAAACACAATCACGCGCGTGGCCCCGAGCTTATGCACGATGGCATCGCCTGTCAGTCGCCCGACCGTCATGGTCAAGGCGAACGCGGCATAGCCCAGTCCCGCGTATGCGGTGTCGAGATTACGTTCGGAGGCCAGGAACACCGCGCTCCAGTCCAGCACTGCGCCTTCGGCAAGGAACACGATGAAACACAGGCTGCCTATGAACAGCACCACGCCATGGGGAATGGCGAACGCCGGCCCCGAGCTTTCGCTGCCATAGGGCAACAGATGCGGTGCGGCCTTGAGCAACGACAAAACCAGAAATACGATCACCACCAACGTCGCGCCCAACGGCGAAATGCCCAGGCCGAGCAGGGCGCTGACACCCGCCGCGCCGACGATCCCGCCGAGGCTGAATAACCCGTGAAAGCCCGACATCATGGTCTTGCCGCTGGCTCGCTCGACGATCACCGCTTGCAGGTTCACCGTCGAATCCACCGTGCCCAACCCGGCACCGAACAGGAACAGCGCGGCGATCAGCAGCGGAATCGACGACACCGTCGCCAGCAGCGGCAGTGCCAGGCAGATCAGCAACGTGCCGCCACTGAGCACTCGTCGACAACCGAAGCGCGAGGCCAATGCACCGGCCATCGGCATCGCCAGAATCGAACCGACCCCCAGGCACAGCAACAATAAGCCGAGCGTGCCGTCATCGAGCCCGGCCCGGGCTTTGGCGTAAGGCACCAGCGGCGCCCACGCCGCGATACCGAAACCGGCGATAAAGAAGGCGATGCGCGTCGACATCTGTTCGAGGCGCCCGGGGCGGACGGGGACTGAAGGGATGATGGCGGTCATGAACATCCTTGGTACTTCGGGGGAGGTTGTGAGCAGGGCCACATCCTTGCACATCAGTGACCGTCAGACGACCTTGAGGTTCTGTGTGTGTGATTTGAGTCGCCAGCGCTTACAGTAGCGGCGTGTTCCAGACCTTACTCAGGACCTGTCCATGACGTCGCTATTCGATGCTCGCGGGAATATCTACGCCGTTGTCAGCCCACACGAACTGCGCCAGCGCGGTATCGATCTGCCGGAAGGAGCCAGCGAGTCGGCGAAAAAGCGTCTCGCCTGGGCCTTGTCCGCCGTGGAGGCGTGCTGCAGTTGGGCGCCCGGCACCCAACCGGCCGGTGCCAAGGAACACCGTTCGGATGGATTGCTGATCGGCCCGTTTCAAGCCGCGCCACCGTTTGATCTGTTGATCGTCAACACCGACGGAACCTTGGCCGAGCGCAGTGGCAATGGCTTGACGATTTTTGCCCAGGCGTTGACCGAACAGGGCTTGATGCCGGCCGAAGGTCGTTGCTTGCTCAAGGTTCACCATGACAAAAGCGATGCCGTGTCGCCTGTCGAAACCTCGGTCGAACCGGCGCAGGTCGACGGAGTACAGGGTTTCTGGCTGGACTTGGGTAAACCGGCATTCGGGCCGCAGGCGGTGGGGGCTCAGGCGGTTGAGGCGCGGACGTTCAACCAGCGTGAGTCGAGCCATGTGCCGGTGCTCGCACGCTTGAATCCGCAATGGAACCACAGCCGGTTTGTGCGCATCGGCAATCCCCATTGTGTGACGCTGATCGAACAGGCTGCTGCGCTGCCAAGTAATGAGCGCATGCGTGAGCCCGGGTTGTCGGCCGATCTGATGCGCATCGCCTTCGCCCCACCGGCTGGGGCAGGCGAGCCGTGTCCGGCGGGCGTCAATCTGCAATGGGCGATGCTGGAATCCGGGAATCGCATTGCCGCTCGGGTCTTCGAACGCGGTGAAGGCCCGACCGCGTCGTCCGGCACCAGCGCGAGCGCGGTGGCCTGCGCGGCGTGGAGTGTCGGTTGGGTGACGGCGGGGACGGTGGCGGTGGTTATGCCCGGGGGTACGGCGCCGGTTTTGCTCGAAGAGTTAGACGGTGAACTGAGCCGGGTCAGTTTGTTTGGGACGGCGCGGTTGATGAGTTGATTTTGAAATCGCTATCGCGGGCAAGCCTGTTGTGGTTCAGTTTTTTTGAACCGCTCTGTAGGAGCATTAGGCCGCTTGCTGCTCAAACAGCGCAGGCGGCAGGTGGTT
>NZ_JBIUVW010000059.1:0-30507 GCF_044743155.1 Pseudomonas sp. NPDC087697
CACGTACGGGCAGCGCTTCTGGTACGCCTGGATCACGAAACCGATGCCGTTCCAGCCGGTCAGTTGCGGCTCGAAGCACAGGCGCTCGAGCAGATCCAGCGACAGCTCGAGGCGGTCGGCCTCTTCGGCGTCGATGTTCAGGCCGATATCGTATTGCTTGGCCAGCAAGGTCAGCGACAGCAGGCGCGGGTACAGCTCGTCCATCACGCGTTCGTACTGGGCGCGGCTGTAACGCGGGTGCAGGGCCGAGAGCTTGATCGAGATGCCCGGGCCTTCATAAATGCCACGACCATGGGAAGCCTTGCCGATCGAATGGATGGCTTGCTCGTAGGACGCGAGGTATTTCTGGGCGTCATGTTCGGTCAGTGCGGCTTCGCCGAGCATGTCGTAGGAATAGCGGAAGCCTTTGGCTTCAAAGCGGCTGGCGTTAGCCAGGGCTTCAGCGATGGTTTCGCCAGTGACGAACTGCTCGCCCATCAGGCGCATGGCCATGTCGACGCCCTTGCGGATCATCGGCTCGCCGCTTTTGCCGATGATGCGGCTCAGGGACGAGGTCAGGCCAGCTTCGTTGTGGGTGGCAACCAGTTTGCCGGTCAGCAACAGACCCCAAGTGGCGGCGTTGACGAACAGCGACGGGCTATTGCCCAAGTGTGGCTGCCAGTTGCCGGTGCTGATTTTGTCGCGGATCAGTGCATCGCGAGTGCCTTTGTCCGGGATACGCAGCAGCGCTTCGGCCAGACACATCAGTGCCACGCCTTCCTGGGACGACAGGGAAAACTCCTGCAGCAGGCCCTGAACAATGCCTGCACGGCCGCCGGCGTTCTTCTGATTGCGCAGTTTTTCGGCAATCGAGGCGGCGAGCTTGTTGGTGGCGTCGCACATGGCGGCGGGCAGGCGAGCCTGCTCCAGCAACATCGGTACAACTTCCGGCTCCGGACGACGGTAGGCGGCAGTGATCGAGGCGCGCAGCACCGATTGCGGGAGGATGCTTTCAGCGAATTCGAGGAAGCACTGATGGGCGTGATCGACGTGGACGTCAGCACTGTCATCGGCTTCGGAGCGGGTCAAGCCGCTCAGCTCGGTCAGGGTTGCACCACCCTCGAGTTTTTCCAGGTAATTGAAAATCGCCTGTTTGATCAGCCAATGCGGTGTGCGATCAATCGAGGTCGCGGCAGCTTTGAGGCGCTCGCGGGTCGGGTCATCGAGTTTGACCCCAAGGGTGGTGGTAGCCATATTTTTATCCTCATGTTTGCCACGACTGCGTGGCATCAGCTGGCGGCAAGATTAGCCGTGCGCCGAAAGAGGTGCAACCGGGTGCAACCCTTTTTTGTCGGAATAATCGGCAGCTTGTCAGGAAATAAATTCTGGTACACGAGCCCCGCCCTTGCTTGGTGCTTTTTGCAGTAGTCGAAAAAGGTTCTTGCTCCGAAAAGGAGCAAAAATCGGGGTTTAAAAGAAAATTCGTATCAGGTGCAACTGATTCTCAAGAAACCGGTTGCACCTTGTTTGCTTTGTTGAATAGCATTCGCGCACCAAGGTGCAACCGTCTACGCAGGCGGCTCATCGGCTGATGGCTTTCCTGGGGAAACATCAGTCATAAATGCGCGGATTACCCGATCGTCTCTCAAGCGTAAGCGTTTGGCGACGATTCGACAGGCCGCTGCTACATAAAAACAAAGCCAGGGCGTAACTCAATGAGTGCAAGCAATCCAACCTTGATCACATTCGTGATCTACATCGCAGCCATGGTGCTGATCGGCTTCATGGCCTATCGCTCCACCAACAACCTTTCTGACTACATTCTCGGTGGCCGTAGCCTGGGCAGCGTCGTGACCGCGCTTTCCGCTGGCGCCTCCGACATGAGCGGCTGGTTGCTGATGGGCCTGCCGGGCGCCATCTACATGTCGGGTCTGTCGGAAAGCTGGATCGCCATCGGCCTGATCGTCGGCGCGTACCTGAACTGGCTGTTCGTGGCCGGTCGTCTGCGAGTACAAACCGAACACAACGGTGATGCGCTGACGCTGCCGGATTACTTCTCCAGCCGTTTTGAAGACAAGAGCGGCTTGCTGCGGATTATCTCTGCTGTTGTGATTCTGGTGTTCTTCACCATTTATTGCGCCTCTGGCATCGTCGCCGGTGCCCGTCTGTTTGAAAGCACCTTCGGCATGTCCTACGAGACTGCGCTGTGGGCCGGTGCTGCTGCGACTATTGCCTACACCTTTGTCGGTGGTTTCCTGGCGGTGAGCTGGACTGACACCGTACAGGCCACGCTGATGATCTTCGCCCTGTTGCTGACACCCATCATCGTGCTGCTGGCCACCGGCGGCATCGACACCACGTTCCTCGCCATCGAAGCACAAGATCCAGGCAACTTCGACATGCTGAAAAACACCAGCTTCATCGGCATCATTTCGCTGATGGGCTGGGGCCTTGGCTACTTCGGTCAGCCGCACATCCTGGCGCGCTTCATGGCGGCGGACTCGGTCAAGTCGATTGCCAACGCCCGTCGCATCTCCATGACCTGGATGATCCTGTGCCTGGGCGGCACCGTAGCCGTGGGCTTCTTCGGTATCGCTTACTTCTCGGCGAACCCGGCCGTGGCGATGCCTGTGAGTGAAAACCACGAGCGTGTGTTCATCGAACTGGCCAAGATCCTCTTCAACCCATGGGTCGCGGGTGTGCTGCTGTCGGCCATTCTGGCTGCAGTGATGAGCACCCTGAGCTGCCAATTGCTGGTGTGCTCGAGCGCCCTGACCGAAGACTTCTACAAATCCTTCCTGCGTAAAAATGCTTCCCAGGTTGAACTGGTCTGGGTCGGTCGCGCCATGGTGCTGGCGGTTGCCCTGATTGCCATCGCCATGGCCGCCAACCCGGAAAACCGTGTACTGGGTCTGGTCAGCTACGCCTGGGCCGGCTTCGGTGCTGCGTTCGGTCCGGTGGTACTGATCTCGGTACTGTGGAAAGGCATGACCCGTAACGGCGCACTCGCCGGTATCGTGGTTGGCGCACTCACCGTGATCGTCTGGAAGCACTTCAACCTGCTGGGTCTGTACGAAATCATCCCGGGCTTCATCTTCGCCAGCCTCGCCATTGTGCTGGTCAGCAAAATGGGTGCGCCGTCGGCCGGTATGCTGCAGCGTTTCGCCGCGGCGGAAAAAGATTTCCACCTGAACAAGTGATGTGAAGCGCTGATGCTCGCTGAATAAAAACGGCCCGCAGCCTTATGGATGCGGGCCGTTTTTTTGGGGGGGGGCAGATTCAGGTCGCCACGCGGTCCCCGTAGCAGCTGGCGCAGCCTGCGTTCGGGCGCGCAGCGCTCGTAAAACCATCCATCGCGGTTTACCTGAAGAAATGCAGTGAATGATTTTACGACTGCTGCGCAGCCGAACGCAGGCTGCGCCAGCTGCTACGGGGATCGTGTTGAGGCTCAAAAAGGCGTCAATACAGCTCGTCCGACAGGAATGTCTGTAGTAGTTAATCCCTATATCTGAAGGAAGAATCTCTAAAAAATCAGGGCAAATCTGATTTTTCTGACCTTCGATCAACACCCCTTGTTGCTCATGCAGAATCGCCCGCCTTTATTCTGCAGAAGAGACATCGGATGCTCGCGCCTGCCAATCAACCGCGTTTCACGTTGACCCTCGACGGCGTCCAGAATGAGCTCAAAGTGCTTGAGTTCAAGGGCAAGGAAGCCATCAGCCAGCCCTATCGTTTTGACCTGGAGTTGGTCAGCGAATATCCGGACCTCGACCTCGAAAACCTGCTGCACCGTCAGGCTTTCCTCAGTTTCGATGCTCAAGGTTCCGGTATTCATGGTCAGGTGTATCGCGTCGCCCAAGGTGACTCCGGCAAGCGCCTGACCCGCTACCAAGTCAGTCTGGTGCCGCGACTCGCCTATCTCGATCAGTGCATCAACCAGCGAATCTTCCAGCACAAAAGCGTTCCGACGATCATCACGCAGATCCTCAAGCATCACGGGATCCAGCGCGACGCGTTTGAATTCCAGCTCGGCTGCCAATACACCGAGCGTGAGTACTGCGTGCAATACGCCGAGAGTGATCTGGCGTTTATCCAGAGGTTGTGCGCCGAGATCGGCATTCACTACCACTTCCAGCACAGCCCGAACGGACACTTGCTGGTGTTCGGTGACGACCAGACGATTTTCCGCACGCTCGCGGAGTCGACCCTTTACTTGCCAGGCAGCGGGATGGCCACCGACCAGCCTGCGATCAAGCGTTTCAACGTACATCTGGAAACCCGCACCAGCGCAGTGACCCGTCGCGACTACAACTTCCACAAGCCCGGTCTGTTGCTGCAAAGCACCGTCGACAGCGAACAGCGCCCGATCCTGGAGGATTACCACTACCCTGGTCAGTTCACCGATCGCGACCACGGCAAGCACTTGGCGCAACGGGCGCTGGAGCGTCATGGCGCGGATTTCCGTCAGGCTGAAGGTTGCAGTGATCAATCGGCGTTGCTCACCGGCCATTTTCTGATGCTCGCCGAGCACCCGCGCACAGAATGGAATGACCTGTGGCTACTGACAGCAATCGAGCACCACGGCCGGCAGCCGCAAGTGCTGGAGGAGTCCGCCGACAGCGGTGAATTTCAGGGCTATCGCAATACCTTTCTGGCGACGCCGTGGGACGTACCGTTTCGCCCACCATTGGCCGAAAACAAACCGCGAGTTCCGGGCTATCAGAACGCGGTCGTCACAGGGCCGACTGACAGCGAAATTCATTGCGACGAGTTCGGGCGGGTCAAGGTGCAATTCGCCTGGGATCGCGAGGGTCAACTGAACGAGCATTCCAGTTGCTGGCTGCGAGTCGCCAGTGGCTGGGCTCATGACGGTTACGGCAGTGCGCTGATCCCTCGGGTTGGAATGGAGGTGTTGGTCGGGTTTGTCGATGCAGACCCGGATAAACCCATGGTTATGGCCTGTCTGCCGAATGGGGCCAACTCGGTGCCGCTCAATCTGCCGGCGGACAAAACCCGCAGCATTTTTCGCAGCCAAAGCAGTCCCGGTGGCGGCGGTTACAACGAGCTGCGCATCGAAGACCGCAAGGGCGCCGAGGAGATCTATCTGCGGGCCCAGCGCGACTGGACCCAGCAGGTGTTGCGCGATTCACGCCTGCAAGTGGGCAACCAGCGAAGTGTGGTAGTCGCTGGTCTCGATCGTCATGAATTGAAAGCCGACGAGCAACGCATTACCCACGGTCAGCGCCAAACCGAAGTGAAGCTGGACGATCATCTGGTGGTGGTCGGCGACCGGCACATTCGGGTGACCAGTCAGGCGCTCAATGCCAGTCAACAATTCCATGTCAGCGCCGGTCAGCAGGTGGTCATCGACGGCGGTGCCAGCGCGACCATTCAGGCGGGTGGGCAGTGGATCAACATCAGCGCTGCCGGGATCTTCAGCAGCGTGCCGATTCAGCTTGGTGGTGCGCCGATACCGGCCATGGCTGCTGCGCCGGCCTTGCCCGATACACCGTTGAAACGCGTAGCAGCCACGGCAGCGTTGCTGAGTGCCGCACAGATTCTGAGCCTGAAAAGCGACGCGCCGTTCTGCGAAGAATGCGAGCGCTGCAAGGAGGGTGTCTGTGCAGCCTGATGCCTTGTCACCTCGTGCCTGGCTGGACCGCCATCCGCTGAAACCTTCCGAGCAGTTGTTCGCGGTGTTCGGCAATGCCAGCTCCGCTGAACCCCTTAAAGCCTGGCAGCGTTCAAGCACTGCGCAAGCGCCGAGCCCAATCTGGGCTGACACCGCTTACGCCGAGTGGGGACCGGTGATGCCCTATGTC
Organism: Pseudomonas sp. NPDC087697; assembly: GCF_044743155.1. Classification (NCBI taxonomy): domain Bacteria; kingdom Pseudomonadati; phylum Pseudomonadota; class Gammaproteobacteria; order Pseudomonadales; family Pseudomonadaceae; genus Pseudomonas; species Pseudomonas sp. NPDC087697. The sequence goes on from NZ_JBIUVW010000059.1 coordinate 5,802, forward strand.
GGAGTCGTCGCTGCTGGCAGTGAGTTTATGGAGTGGGTGGCCACCACTGAGTCTCGCGACTGGGGTTGGCTAGCGGTGTCCTCTGCCCCTCAAGAGGTGCTGGTCGATCATCTGCGCAGCCTCACGCAAGCCCTGTTACCCAACGGTAGCGCGGTGTTTTTCCGCTTCTGGGACGGACGTTATCTGCTGTCGATTCTTCAGTCGGCGGAGGTTGATGACGCTCAACTGATGCCGCTGATCGGGCGCTGCCTTATCAATGGCCAGGCCCTGGAAATCGGTGGCCGCGTGCTGGAAACATCCAGGGTTTTTCCATGGTGGGAGATTCCCGGCGCGCTATTGGAACAACTCGCGGCCCAGTCTGCCGCCACTCGAATCAACAACCTGCTGAAGTGGCTGAGCGAGGATCGCCCTGATCTGTACGAGGCGTTTTCAGAAAGCGTTTTGCGGCACAAAGTCGCGATCTTTCTTGAAACGCCTGATCTGCCTCAAGCACCGAAAACCGCCTTGGTGGATTACCTGATGGCGGAGTTGAGCTGATGGAGCAAATCGTACGTATCGAGCAGGAGCTCGACAGCTTCAAAGACACCCTCAGTCTCTACCGTCAACAACTCAACCACTGGTTCATCCGGGCCGCCGACAAGGTTAGCCACGCTGCCGACCTGCCGTCGTTGATGGGCATGGAGCGGCTGATCAAATTCGGCAGCACGACCACAGCGGTCAGCACCGGCGATGACGATTTCATCTCCAGCGTGGCGCAGTGTCCGGCCAGCGGCATTCTGGAAATCGAGAGCAAGTTCGAATCGGTCTACGACATTCCGCTGGGCAACATTCAGGTCGATGTGATTCCGGCGGCGGGTGGGCCAAGTACGCCGGTATTTCTCGATGAACATGGCAAGGGGCAGTTCAAGGGCGAGGCCGGGAAGTTCTATCAGGTGCGGGTTCACGGCGCCGTCACGCCGACGCAACTCGATGATCTGTTTGGCGCTTATGACGGGTTGACCGAATCGCTGGAAACCTGGCTGCGCAACGAGTGGAAAGGCTTCAAGCCGCAGTGGTCGCAACAATCCGCCTCGGCGTCGCTGCTGGCGGTGGGCAATGGAATGCTCGCGGGCAGTTGGGCGGCGATCCAAGGGGTGTGGGACAACATTGGGCTGATTGGCGACATCCTCAAAGACCCGACGAAGTTTTCCGAAAGGCTCGGCAGCAGTGCCGATGCTCTGGCCGCTCTGGCGCAAAAATCGCCGGCAATGATGGAAAAAGCCCTATTGCTGGCCAGTGACGAAGCGGCGCTGTGTTTGCTGTTGCGTACCGCGAGTCTGTGGTTGGAGGCGCTGCCGCCGAGTCAGATCGCCGGGTCTACGGCAGAGACGGTTTCGAAGCTGGTGGTCGAGTTGGTGATTGATCTGCTGATCGGCATCGTGCTGAGCTTTTTCGGGGTGGGTGTCGCCTATCTCTCGGTGCGGTTGCTGCGGTATGGCCAACACATCGTCGATGCCGGCCTGCGCTTCGTTGCGGCGATCTTCAAGATCATCGACAGCTTCATGGGCTACGTCGACCACTACAAAAAAGTCGCGGCCCGAGGCGTCGCCGCCGGCCTGAAAAAAGGCGTGATGCAACTGCGTTGGGACGGCCGCCGCAATACCACGCTCAAGGCCAACCAACACCACGACAACGCCCCGGATCAGGCGAAAAACCCCAACGGCGCCAGCGCCGACACCGCGAACAAAACCGCCACCCACAACTGTCCGGTGTCGATGGTTACCGGCGAAGAACTGCTGACCCTCACTGACGGCGAACTCGACGGTGTGCTGCCGTTTGCTTTCACCCGCTTGTACCGCACCAGCGCGGCGGAAATCGACAGCGGATTGGGCTTTGGCTGGAGCCATTCGCTGGCGCATCGCCTGGAACTCGACGGCGACAGCCTGATCTGGATCGACCATGAAAACCGCCGCACGCGCTTTCCACAACCCAGCGCGAACGCCCGGCGATCCACAACAGCCTGTCGCGGGCGGCGATTTACCTGGGCGACGACGCCGATGAACTGATCCTTGCTCAGGCTGGTGAGGCGGCGCGGTTTTACCACTTCCGCGACGGTCGTCTCACAACAATCAGCGATGCGTACGACAACCGTCTGCGCATCAGCCGCGACCGCTTCGACCGGATCAAACGGCTGGACAACGGCGCCGGCCGCGCCTTGCTGTTGCGCTACGACCGTCAGCATCTGATCGCTGTCGACTATCAGGTCTTTCACCCGGCCGACACCCTGGATGAAGCGTGGCAGACCGAACAAGCGCTGGTCGCCTATCGCTACGACGAAGGCCATCGACTGATCGAAGCCAGCAACGCGGCGGGCGAAAGCGAGCGTTACGACTACGACGCTCAGGCGGTGATTCTCCAGCGGCAACTGGCCGGCGGCGCGAGTTTTTTCTGGGAATGGGAGCGCGAAGGCAAAGCGGCGCGCTGCGTGCGCCACTGGGCCAGTTTTGCGCAGATGGACGCGCACTACGTCTGGGACGATGAAGGCAGTGTCACGGTGCTCAACGCCGATGGCAGCGAAGAGGTTTACGTCCACGACCAGCAGGCGCGGCTGGTGCGCAGGGTCGAGGCGGGCGGTGCCGAACACCTCAAGGCCTACGACGATGACGGCCGGTTGATTGCCGAGCAGGACCCGCTTGGCGCTGTCACCGAGTACCGCTACGACGAGGTTGGCCAACTGATTGCGCTGCTGCCGCCGGAAGACGAACCGACGGCCTACGAGTACCGCAACGGATTCCTGCATGCGCGGTATCGCGGCAAAGCCGTGTGGAAATATCAGCGCAATGCTCGGGGCGACATCACTGAAGCAACCGATCCCGACGGGCATGTCACTCATTACCACTACGACGTTCAGGGGAGGCTGCTGTCGATCCGTTATCCGGACACCAGTCGGCATGCGTTCGTCTGGAACGGTTTGGGACAACTGGTCGAGGAAACGCTACCAGACGGCGGCCAGCGTCGGTTTTCCTACGATGTTTTGGGTCGACAGATTACCCGTCAGGACGAACACGGTGCCGTCACCCACTACCAATGGGATGCCGTCGGACGACTGATTCAGACAACGCTTCCCACCGGTGCCAGCCGCGCCTTCAGCTATAACGCCTACGGAAAAATCATCGCCGAACGCGATGAACTGGGCCGCGTCACCCGATTTGAGTACGCCGATGACCTGCACCTGGTCAGTCGCCGCATCAATGCCGACGGCACGCAATTGCGTTATCGCTACGACAACGCGCAGTTGTTGCTGACGGAAATTGAGAACGAATCCGGCGAAAAGTATCAGCTGGACTACACGCCCACCGGCCTGATTCGACAGGAAATAGGTTTCGACGGCCGCCGCACCGCTTACAGCTACGACCTCAACGGCCACCTGCTGGAGAAAACTGAGTTCGGCGATGACGGCTCGCAGCAGGTTACGGCTTATGAGCGGGACTCGGCAGGGCGATTGCTGGTCAAGACCCTGCCCGATGGCGTCAACATCAAGTATTGCTACGACAGTCTGGGTCGACTGATCAGCGTCGATGATGGTCACGACCACCCGTTGGAGTTCGAGTACGACCAGCAGGACCGCCTGATCACCGAACACCAGGGCTGGGGCACTTTGCGCTATGGCTACGATGCCTGCGGCCAGCTCGATCGCCTGCGCCTGCCGGACAACAGCAAGCTCGACTATCACCACGCCAAGGGTGGTGCGCTGACGGCCATCGACCTCAATGGCGCACGACTCACCGCCCATCAGTTCGAATTTGGCCGCGAGCGACAGCGCCAGCAAGGCTTGCTGCTCAGCGAATACGCCTACGATGATCAGGGACGTCTGAAAGCCCACGCCGTCAGCCAACAGCAAAAAAACCTGTACCGCCGCGACTATGCCTACAGCGCCAACGGCAATCTCGATCACATCGCTGACACCCGTCACGGCCAACGTAGTTACCAGTATGACCCGCTGAACCGCCTGACCCGCGTCCGCCACACCCGCGACAACCCACCGGAAACCTTCGCCCACGACCCGGCGGGCAACCTGATCATGCAGGACCGCCCCGGCCCGACGAACATCCAGGGCAACTGCCTGCTGCTGCAAGGCGACCGCCATTACGACTATGACGCCTTCGGCAACCTGATCCGCGAACGTCGTGGTACCGCGCAAAAACTCGTCACCGAATACCGCTACGACTGCCAGCACCGGTTGATCGGCATCACGCTGCCGGATGGCAGAGCCGCCAGCTACCGCTATGACGCCTTTGGCCGTCGTATCGCTAAAACCGTTGATGGCCACACCACCGAGTTCTTCTGGCAAGGCGACAACCTCGTCGCCGAAAGCAGCAAAGAACACTACCGCAGCTACCTCTACGAACCCGGCAGCTTCCGCCCATTGGCGATGCTCGACGGCAAAGGCCCGCGCAAGGCCTGCCCGTTCTACTACCAACTCGACCACCTTGGCACACCGCAGGAACTGACGGATTACGGCGGCGAGATCGTCTGGTCGGCGAAGTACAACGCCTACGGAAAACTCGCCAGCCTGAAGCGCTTTGGCGAAGAGCAGCTTGAGCAACCGCTGCGTTTCCAGGGGCAGTACTTCGACGCTGAAAGCGGCCTGCACTACAACCGGCATCGCTACTACAATCCGGATGTAGGTCGGTACCTGACACCGGACCCGATCAAGTTGGCGGGTGGGTTAAACGGGTACCAGTACACCCCGAATCCGACGGGGTGGGTGGATCCGTTGGGGTTGAACTCGGCGAACTGCCCACCGCCGAACAATAAGAAGAAAGCAGGCTGTTCGTTACCGGATGACCTCAGCAAAACCTCTGTCAATGATGGGGCTCCAACGCTTCCTAAGCCGTTGTCCAAAGTGGAGGCAAAACGCCAAGTATTGGCTTGGGAAAAAGAATACGACATGCATAGTGTTGCGAAACACGGTCCTGAAATCCCGGACGTGGCTCTGAAGCAACGATCAATTGATGGCTCTCACCCAACAAAAAAAGGAATAAAGGAAAAGATTAATTCGAGTTCGCAATTTACTTGTTGGACTTTGCAGTGCCAAGCGATTGGATACGCTATCTCGAAGATGGATAAAGATGTGCCTGAACCTACCGGATATGATAAGAAAGGTAATCCGGTAGTTAGGGTGAAAATACCTGGGGTGGGGCGAGGGTATAAGCCTAATGATAAAAATTTGGATAATCCTAAATATATTGGTGTTATGAATGAGGCGGAAGTGAGGTTTGATAGGAAAAATATAAAGCGACCTTTTACGGCATTTGCAAGATAGAAGTGAGGAAGTGTTTTTGAAATCTCCATTTGAAAATGTGGATCTACCGTGGGAACCTCGGCTTTCGTATATTTTGGCGGGGCTTGAAATTTATGATCGAGAGGAGGCAATAGGCGAAGCTCTTCGAAAATATAATCCTAATCTCAGTCGGGAGCGGTATGAAATAATTAAGGAGTTCGTGCTGCGTGACTTGGAGTACTTAAGCTATAGGCATCGGCTTGCTCTATTTGAAATCCTAGAAAAAGCCTTGGCTGATAGCGATTTTGATTTTTCTACACAGTTTGAAAGCGATTACGATGAGTGCATTACTATCGCGTGGGATGAAACGGAAATAGATGATCCTCGTGGGTTTTTTGAAGATATATATAGATTGGCAAGTGAAGAGTGGAAGGATGATCTTCAGAAAGCAAGCTTGGAAGATCGAACTGCTTGGTGATGGCGAAATAATCTATATTGTCACTGGTGCAGATCAAAAAGGCTGAAATATTGTGAGGATGAAATTTCCTGGCGGCGGTGAAGGTTATATGTCTAACTCAAAAAATATCAATAATCCAAAGCTGGTCAAAATAAACGGAATAGAAATGAAGTTTAACAAGAAGGGAATTCCATTTGCGTTGTATCCAATTAAGTAGGAGGGGGGATGATAGATCCTGGTACCGGTCAGCCTTATATTCCAACACCGTCATATTTTTTAGGAGGTTTTGATATATATGACAGGGAGGAAGCGTTGGGTGAGGAGTTGGAGGGTTTTGATCCAAATGATCCAATAGATCGAAAGAATCTGGTGCTTGCATATTGCTTGAGTGATCTGTGCGAGCTTCCATATAGGCAGAAATATTTGCTTGTAAAGTGTCTAGAGAGTGCTTTATTGGACAGAGATTATGACTTCCAAGTTTTGTTGGAAAATGACCCTGAGGAGTGTTCATCGTTACCTTCGGGGTGGGACAAAATGGAGAACCCTCGTGGTTTTTTTGAGGACATATACAGACTGGCAAGCGAAGAATGGAAAGACGATCTTCATAAGGCCAGCCTTGAAGATCAATCCACCTGGTAACAGTCGGCGAAAGATTTTTACGACCGCTTCGCGCTCGATCGCGAGCACGCCTGTACACGATCGGCGTAGGAGCTGGCGCAGCCTGCGATCTTTGGCGGTGCCGGAAAATGCCGAGGAGCAAGATCAAAAGATCGTCCGAACGCGGCCCGAACCTTCGACAGCTCCTACAGGCGGTCCTGACGTTGGGCACGGTACAAGGTAAACTTCGTCTCCTTCGCAGGAGCAGCCATGAATTATCGTCACGCCTTCCACGCCGGCAATCACGCCGATGTGTTCAAACACCTGACCTTGACCCGCCTCATCGCCTTGATGTCGCGCAAGGAGCAGCCGTTTGCCTATCTCGACACCCACGCCGGCATTGGTCTGTATGACCTGCAGGGCGATCAGGCGAGCCGTACCGGTGAATACCTGGAAGGCATTGCACGTTTGTGGGGCGAGCAGGATCTGCCGCCGCTGACCGCCGATTACATGCGGGTTTTGCATGAGATGAACCCGGATGGCGAGTTGCGCTACTACCCTGGCTCGCCAGAGCTGGCGCGGCGTTTGACTCGTCCGCAGGATCGGGTGTTGCTCAACGAGAAACACCCGGAAGACGGGTTGTTGCTCAAGGACAACATGAAGGGCGATCGCCGGGTCAAAGTGCACCTGGGCGAAGGCTGGCATGTGCCACGGGCGTTGTTGCCGGTGCCGGAGAAGCGCGGGTTGATGCTGATTGATCCGCCGTTCGAGCAGCTCGATGAGATGCAGCGTTGTGCCGCGTCTCTGAAAGAGGCGATTGGCCGGATGCGTCAAACCGTGGCGGCGATCTGGTACCCGGTGAAGGATCAGCGCATGTTGCGTCGTTTCTATCAGGACCTGGCTGGCACTGGTGCGCCGAAGTTATTACGCGTGGAGTTGTTGGTGCATCCGCTGGATACGCCGAACAGCCTGAACGGTTCCGGGCTGGCGATTGCCAATCCGCCGTGGGGGCTTGAGGAAGAGTTGCGCGAGTTGCTGCCGTGGCTGTCGAAGAAACTCGGCCAGACCCAGGGCGGGTGGCAGATGGATTGGTTGATTGCCGAAAGTTGAATGCTGATCAGAGAAATTAACGGCGTCTGACAGGACGCCTTCGCGGGCAAGCCCGCTCCCACAGGGTTTCTATGTCGATCACAACAGCGTGGTCAGACACAGGTCCAATGTGGGAGCGGGCTTGCCCGCGATGCTTTTCAGGCCCTGAAAATCAGATCGGGCAAGTCACGCCCGTACCACCAATCCCGCAATACCCTTCAGGGTTCTTTGCCAGGTATTGCTGGTGATAGGCCTCGGCAAAGTAGAACGTCGGGGCTTCTTCGATTTCGGTAGTGATGGTGCCTTTGCCGGCCTTGGTCAGTTCGGCCTGGAACACCTGCTCGCTGTGCTTGGCGGCTGCCAACTGAGTCGGGTTGGTGGCGTAGATCACCGAACGGTACTGAGTGCCGATGTCGTTACCCTGGCGCATGCCCTGGGTCGGGTTGTGCAGTTCCCAGAACATCTTCAGCAGCGCTTCGTAGCTGACTTTTGCCGGTTCGTAGACCACCAGTACGACTTCGGAGTGGCCAGTCAGGCCCGAGCAGACTTCTTCATACGTCGGGTTCGGGGTGAAGCCGCCGGCGTAACCCACGGAGGTGCTGACTACGCCTTCACGCTGCCAGAACTTGCGTTCCGCGCCCCAGAAACAACCCAGGCCGAAGATTGCGAATTCCACGTCGGTAACGAACGGGCCCAGTAGCGGGGCGTCGTGGACGAAGTGTTTTTCGGGCACGGTCATTGGGGTTTCGCGGCCAGGCAGAGCTTGTTCTTTAGTAGGGAGCACGTTTTTGTTCACCAGAATTTCCGAGCGCAAGACCATGATCAGTCCTCCAGTCAGGTAAGGGAGTCGGTAAGGAGTCAGACATGCAGTGTGCCCGAGTGTTACGCGGCTGTCAGGCGATTGGGCCACGCGGGTAGCGTTTGAGCTTCTCGATCAGCTCGGCGCCCGGGATCGGCCGGTCGAACAGGTAACCCTGGCCGACATCGCAACGGTGGCGACGCAGGAACGCCAGCTGTTCGGAGGTTTCGATGCCTTCGGCGACCACTTTGAGCTTGAGGTTGTGGGCCATGGCGATTACAGCCGAGGTGATTTCCATGTCGTCCTGGTTGTCCGGGATTTCATGGATGAAGCTGCGATCGATCTTGATGATGTCGATCGGGAATTTCTTCAGGTAACTGAGCGACGAATAACCGGTGCCGAAGTCGTCCATGGCCAGGGTCAGGCCCAGACGCTTGAGCTGGTCGAGCTGCAAGTGGGTGTCTTCGGTGGCTTCCAGCAGCAGGCCTTCGGTCAGCTCCAGCTCCAGCAAGCGCGCGGGCAGTCGCTCTTCCTTGAGGATGTTGGCAATCGACGAGACCAGGTCCGGGTCGGAGAACTGCTTGGGTGACAGGTTGATCGCCACCTGCAAATTACCCAGCCCGGCGGCGGTCAGCTCGATGCTCTTGCGGCACGCCTGACGGGCGATCCATTTGCCGATGGGGATAATCAGACCGGTTTCTTCGGCGACGCTGATGAACTGATCCGGGCGGATCATGCCCTTTTCCGGATGGTTCCAGCGCAGCAACGCTTCCATCCCCAGCAAGCGTCCGGAGCGCAGGCACAGCTTGGGTTGATAGAACACATCCAGCTCGTTCTGGGTCAGGGCGCGGCGCAGGTTGTTTTCCACGAACAGCTTGTAGCTGGCCTCGGCATTCAGTGCTTCGGTAAACACCTGAACCTGATGTTTGCCGTTGGCCTTGGCCTTGTGCAGCGCGAGCCCCGCGTTACGCATCAGGGTCTGCGGATCGCGGCCGTGCAGCGGCGCGCAGGCCAGGCCCACGGAGCCGGTGACGCTGATCAGTTGGTTGTCGACGAACATCGGCTTGTCCAGCGTCATCAACAATTGGCTGGCGATTTGCTGGCCGACTTCAAGGTTGGTGTCGTCCAGCAGCACCGCGAATTCGTTACTGGCGAAGCGCGCCAGGCTGCCGCTCGGGCTCAGGCTGTTGCGCAGACGCCGGGCGAGACTGATCAGCAGTTTGTCGCCGGTCTGGTGGCCGAGGCTGTCGTTGATCCGCTTGAAGTTGTCGATGTCCACCAGCAGCAGACAGATCGGGCTGTCGCTGTCGCGGGCGAAACGCTCGTCGAGGTTGCGGATGAACGCCGGACGGTTGCCCAGGTTTGTCAGATTGTCGGTGTAGGCCAGGCGCTCGATACGTTGCTGGGCGAGCTTGGTCTGGGTGATGTCTTCGTAGATGCCGATGTAGTGGGTCAGTTCACGGTTGTCACCGTAGACCTTGGAGATCGACAGCTGGCCCCAGTACGGTTCGAGGTTTTTGCGCCGGCTTTTGAATTCACCCTGCCAGCTGTTGCTCTTGGCCAGGCTTGAGGGTGCGTCGAATAGCAGCTCGCTGAGGTTTTCCAGCGCCGGCAGTTCCGACAGCCGATGGCCGTGGACTTCTTCGGTGCTGTACTGGGTGATCGCGGTGAAGCTCGGGTTGACGTACTCGACCACACCGTCGCAGTTGACCAGCAAAAAGGCGTTGGCACTTTGTTCGACCGCGCGCTGGAACAGGTGCAGGGCGCTGGTGGCGGTGCGGCGATTGTGGTTGTTGATGACCTGGGCGAACTGGTCGGCCAACTCGCCAGCGAAGGCGATCTCGTCCGACTGCCAGGCGCGGGTCATGCCGGTTTGTTCGAGGCACAGCACGCCGACTACCTGACCGTCGACACGGATGCTGGCGTCGAGCATTGCATTGATGTCGCGCGGGCGCAGGCTCTCGGCCATGTCCCGGGTGCGTGGGTCGCGCATGGCGTTGTGCGCGTCAATCGCGCGGCTGGTGTGCAAGGCTTCCAGATAATCCGGGAAGCTGCTGGCGTCGATCACGTCCGGCAACCAGTACTCTTTAGAGGCGCGGTGGTAGGCGGAAATCGGCACCAACTGCTTACCTTCGAGGTTCCACAGGCTCGCGGAGTCGATTTCGTAGATGTCGCAGGCGCTGCGGGTGATCAGTTCGGCGGCTTCTTGCAGGGAGTTACCGGTGCTGTAGCGCTGGCGGGCAAGCAGCAGGATCAAGTCCTGTTGGGCGCGCACCCGCTCCAGGTGCAGCAGTTGTTCCTGCTGGGCGCGCTGGTTCAGCTCCAGGGCAATCTGCAGGCGCGAGTTCTGGGTTTCCAGGTCCAGCGCCGGTAGCAGCGGATCATCCGTAAACAGACCGTCGACCACCAGCAGATAGCCGCGTAGCAAGTGGCGATTATGTTGTTTGTAGGCTTCGCCCAGTTCGAGCAGGCTGAGGGAGCCCTGGGCAGTGTGCAGCGTGTAGCGGATCAGGTAATGCGGGCTTGCAGTCAATTGCTGCTGGATCGCATCGTGCAACTGATAGCGCGCTTCAGGTTCCATCAGGCTCGCGTAGGGTGAGCCGACCAGAGCGCAAAGCTCGACGGCGGGCAAACCGAACTGGCGTTCGCAATTGGGGTCAAGGAACAGCAGCGCCCAGCTCGCTTCATTCAGCCGTTCGAAACGCAGCATGCCGAGCCGCGAGGGCACAGGCAACTGCGTCACTACCTCGGCCACCATACGGCTGGCGGCATCGGGATGGCTTTTCATGGAAGAAACTCGCTTCGAAAATGCTGATCGCGCCGGGCTCGCGCCCTCTTTACTGTTGCCTGCGGCAAGGTTGCATCATGCTGCACTGACTGACAAGTGAGGATGAAGGCTAAGTGCTATAAGAATGTATCGGCAGGCGGCGGTATTTCTGCAATAAGCTGCTGAAACGATTGCGGATCAGGTGTTCGGCGCCAGGGTGCGGCTTACACTGGCTCCCGTAGCAGCTGCCGAGCCCGCGAGGCTGCGTTCGAGGACGAAGTCCTCGCAAACCCTGAGTCCACGGTATTCCAGCAAGAACGCATTGCCTGATTCAACGACTGCTTCGCAGCCGAACGCAGCCTCGCGGGCTCGGCAGCTGCTACGGTGCGGTGCTGCATCGTATTTCAAGGTTGCAAGGTCGAAGGCGAGTGAACCGTTCTACAGAGTGCTGCGCAGCGCGATGTTGACTGATTGCAGAGGGTTGCCATCCCGGTCGTGATAACTGACGCGAATCTGCTCTGTATCGATGATCAAATGCGCGAAGTTATCCTGACTGACCACTTTGCTGGTCAGTTGGTGGTGATAATCGCCCGCGGCGGTCCGCACCAGCGGTTGGTCGAGTATGAAGATCGAGGCTTTGGCGTAGGGCAGCAGTGCGCTGTTGCACAGAGGCGATGAGACGATGGTGTGAACCTCGAAGTCCGGGTCTTCGCTGTGGCTCAGGCGGCTGGTGAGTGAGCCATGAACGTCACCGGAAACGATGATGACGTTCTTGATCTTGTGGGTTCGGATGGTTTCCAGCAGGCGCAGGCGCTGCTCTGGAAAGGCTTTCCAGGCATCGTCGCCATGGTGCTTGCGGTCGGGGTAGAACATCACGCTGGTGACCACGAACTTGACCCGTGCCGGGCTGTGGATCAGCCATTTGAGCAGTGCTTGCTCCTGCTCTGCATCGAGGATACGTCGATCATCGGCCGAGAGGTTGCGCCGGGTTCGACTGTCGGTCACGAACCATTCGATATCCCCTTCGGAAAACTGATACCAGTAGTGTTTTAGTTCGCGGCTTGGTTGTCCGTCGGGCAGTAACGCGTGGGCAGGGCTATGACTGGCCTGATATAACTCATAAGCCGCCATTGCATTTTTATAGAGATATTTGTCGGTTTTACTTTCATTGATGGGCCAGTTGTCTTCTATTTCGTGGTCATCGAGGATCATGTAAGTGGGGAGTACAGACATCAACTTCTGAATGTGCGGCTGAGAAAAGGCGCTGCGATACTTGCTGAGGATTTCCTGGTACTCCCGATCGGGGCCAATAATATTCAGGTCATCGACATAAATCTGATCGCCCGTCATCAACAGGGCACTGATCGGGGGGAATGCTTTTTCAGCCAGTGAGTGGATAGCCGCAAAAATTCTGTCGCCCTTGGCGGGGGCCGACGGCACGCCCAGCGTCATGCGCAGGTAGCGGCATGAACCGACGATATAGCCACGTGCTGCGTTGGTTTTGCTGGATGCAGTGCGCAAGCGGTAGATTTCCTTCGGCCATTGCAATGGCAGTTCTTGTACCGTTTCCACGGTATGCACCGGGCTCATGGTGCTGAACCAGCCAGCCTGGTATTCGAAGACGGTATCGGGGGGTGAGGTTGTTGAGTGCGATAACGTCGGACATGTCACGTAATGGCGACAGGGCAACAAAAAGACCTTTGGACCAGTGTGTATCACCGGCGCGGCGATAACGTACTCCAGCAAATACTGGAGAGTGTTTTTTAACATCGCCGCGTAAAAAGATACGTGCATGGTTAGTTGTTGTATGGCCAATAATCGGGCCGACAGTAGGTTTAAGCATTTTCGAGTCCGTTCGAAGTGTAGCTATTAAAGATGTTGGTGTTTTACGAAAGCAGTCAATGTGCCGTGTTGGACTTATCCTATTGTTCGTCGGGCGATAAATATTGATAGGTAAGTGGACTTTGGTTGTGGTCTGAGTAAGCCACAGAGGTAGTCTTGATGGCTATCGACAGTAGGAATAGGTACAGGTCGCCAGCGACAGCAGCAGATGAACGCGGGTGTATCGACGCAAGCTCGAAGCGATATCGTTTTGCCCTCACTGTAAAATATGTCAATTTGACATCACCTTTTGAATCCTTGTGTCAAGGCAATGCCAATGCGGGTCCGTAAGGGTAAATTCAATCGCCACACTCCTGACGTTGTGTTCATGGCAAGGAGCCTGAAATGAGCATGTTCTGATTTTCAGTGCTGTCCAAGGGGGCGCAAAATGCCAAAATCCGCTGTATCTCCACAGGCTCCAGCGTCATTAATCGAGTTGTCAGCAAATACCCGTGCGCACAAAAAGCGCATGGCCCTCGCCGCCGCTATCGGTAATGGCTTGGCGACTTATGATTTCACGGTCTACAGCTTTTCGGCAGTGGCCATCGGCAAGTTGTTCTTTCCTTCCGACAGCGCGTTTGGATCGCTGTTGCTGTCATTGCTCACCTTTGGTGCCGGGTTCGCGATGCGCCCGATCGGCGCGTTGTTCATTGGTCATCTGGCCGATCGCAAAGGGCGAAAGGCGGGCCTGACCTGCTCTATTGCGTTGATGACGCTGGGCACCGCGTTGATGGTATTTATGCCGCCCTATAGCGTCATGGGGCCAGCGGCCACGCTACTGATCGTTGCCGCGCGGCTGATGCAGGGGTTTGCGGTGGGCGGCGAGATTGGCGTTTCCTCGGTGGTGCTGATGGAGCTGACCGCCCGGAAAAATCGTTGTTATGGGGTCAGCTGGCGTGCGGCGAGCCAGGCTGCCGCCGCGCTGGCAGGGGCTCTGGTCGGCGCCTTTACCACGATGCTGCTGAGCCCTGAGGCATTGCTCCAGTGGGGCTGGCGCATTCCGTTTGTTGTCGGACTGTTGATCGGACCGGTCGGCTGGTACCTCCGTCGGCAAATGCCTGACGTTGCGATGAAGAAGTCCCGTCGCCCCGCTATGAAGACACTCCTGGCGCAGCACTCCCGGCCGTTCTGGCTAGGCATACTGTTGATGGCAACACCGACAGCGGGGATTTATATACTGGTGTTTTACATGCCCATTTATCTGGTCGGCACGCTGCATATGCCGGCGACCGTCAGCCTGCTATCCGCCTGCCTGTCGAGTGCCCTGATTTTCATCGGCGTGCCACTGCTGGCCCGCATCACCGACAGGCAACGCCTGCGCAAGCCGATCCAGTATTTGACGATGATCAGCAGCATTGTGCTGGTTTACCCGGTTTTCCTGCTGTTGACGACAGGGATTGGCGAGCCACTCTCATTGCTGGTCATCGGTGGGTATTCACTGCTGTTGCTGTGTAGCAACGCCGCCACCACTGTGATGATGTTGGAAGCCTTTCCCCGTCATTATCGGGCGACTTCCATTTCGACGATCTACAGCCTGGGAACACTGATTTTTGGCGGCTTTTGCCCCTTTATCGTGGCCTGGATGATCGGCGTGACCGGCAATCCAATGGCGCCTGCCTGGTATCTGTTGGCCGTCATGTGTATCAGCCTGTTTGCACTGATCCTGTTTCCAGACAGCCTTCAACGATTACGTTCGATCAAGTCCGCGAACTATTGCGCAGACGCTGCGACGCGATGAACCGCAGATCTTGGGGTGCCATTTCGTAGGTCCGACGAAAGGCCCGGGTAAAGTCCGAAGCGCTTTTGAAACCCAGCCCATAAGCGATATCCATCACCGGAAGATTCGGGAATTTGACCAGTTCATCGGCTGCCTCACGCAGCCGACGATTGCGGATATAGGCGCCGAGTCCTCCCTCATGCTCGAACAGGCGATAGAGCGTAGGGCGGGGTAACTGCAAGGCCTCCAACAGGCTTTCGGGCGACAGCGAGTCTCGATGGAGGTTGGCCTGAACATAACGTCGGGCTTTGTCGAACATGGCCGCGCGCACCGCGGCACGTGCATTGCCGCTGAGTTTGGTCTGTTTGCCAAGCGCGGCGAGCAGCAGTTGCACACTCACATTGAAGGTGCTGTCCGCTTCACGTGCACTTAGCCCGGGAAGGTTCCTGGAAAACGCCAGCACATGTTCGAAGAACAACTGCGTCAAGGGCCCGGTGTTTTCAAACGCTCTGCCGTGGATGGCTTCTGCATGGGGAAAGGCTGTGTCCACAACCGAGCGGGGCATGACCAATGTCAGCACCTGGCAAGCGCTACGTTGCATGCGTATCGGCTGATTCAGATCGATGGCAAAAATACTGGCGGTCGAATGCCTCCGACCGCGTGACGGATCGCCCCTCCCAACGGACTCGATCCCGCCCGCCGTGAATACCTGAAAGACATATTCGCGCTGGGTATCCGTGGAGATACGCGCCACTGAACGATCGAGCAGCAGGCTGTCGCTGAGGCAGTTGGTGAAGCGTGCAGGGCCGAAATCGTATCGATCGATGGCTCCCTGGAAAGGCAGTTCGACTTGTGCCAATGAAGGCAGCACATCGATGACATGACCGACCCGCTCCCGCCAGGCCAGCAACTGCCGAGGGACTGATTCACCACTGACATTGAAGTGATGGTGCTGGAGTTCGAGAGCAGGCAATGGACCGCCATAAGGCTTTTTGATCGTGGTGCTATCCATCCAATCGTTTCCGCCAAGGCCTCAGTCGCCACACGTTAGCGTAACGCGACCCACAGGTTCAAAAAAAGTTCAAAAACTGAGACGCACGGTCAAGTGCCCTCCGTAACCCCCCGCAAAATGCCACCAAAAAACCTAGAGCCTAAAAAGCTGCCAGTCAGGTCGTGATTCAGGAGGACATGCGGTTACGCATGGCTGATCCCGAAAATCGCAACGACCCGCTCATTACAACCGGGGGAAACATCACATGCACTCGTTCAAACACCCACCGTCACGCACACCAGGCCGATTGACGGTCCTGGCCATCGCCATTGCGTCGGCATTGGCCGCGGGCCAGGCCAGTGCCGTTAATCAGTATGGTATTTACAACAGCAGCCCGACTCCCTCGCTGGACAACCCGGCACTGACCACTCTCCATGGCAACAGCGCCGGTGTTTACAACACCAGCAGCATTGGGACGTTGAGCAACAGCGGCAGCATCACTGGCAACAACGTTGGCATTAAGAACAGCAGCAGCGGCAGCATTACCTCGCTGAACAATAACGCTGGCGGCACCATCAGCAGCGGTGGCTCCTCTGGCATTGGCAACACCGGTAGCATCGGCACGTTGAACAACAGCGGCACTATCAGCAGCAGCAACATGGGCATTTCCAACTACAATGGCGCCCTCATCGGCACGCTGAACAACAGCGGCAGCATCACGGGCCCCGGCGCAGGCATTAACAACAACATCAACGGTACCATTACCTCGCTGAACAATAACGCTGGCGGCACCATCAGCGGTGGCAACACGGGGATTAACAACTCCGGCAGCATCGGCACGCTGAGCAATAGCGGCACCATCAGCGGCCCTAGCACGGGTGGTATTAACAACTCCGGCAGCATCGGCACGCTGAGCAACAGCGGCACCATCAGCGGCTACGATGGCATTTACAACGGCGGTACCATCACCTCGCTGAACAACAGCGGTCTGATCACGGGTACTGGATTCGCCATTTATAACGATACAGCCGGGACCCTGAGCACTGTCACCAACTCCGGAACCATCGCCGGCCAGATCCGCAATATCTCCACGCAGAACCTGACGATCAATGGCGGTACAGGTTCGGTGTTCGGCATTCTGACCGGCGCCGGCACCGGTGGTGTGAGCTCCAGCAACCTCGGTCAGATCACCAATAGTTTCTCGAACCTGGTATTCGGCTCTGGCAACCTGTTGCTCAATGACAACATCAACGTTTCGGGTGAACCTACCCATACGGTGTCTAACCTGGCGGCAACGCTGCAGGTCAATAACACGATCGCTATCAACGGCAATTACACCCAGGGCAGCGACGCCAGCCTGATCTTCGGCGTGGCCGATAATGCGCTGACCACCGGTAATGTCGCGACCGACAGCGGTTATGGCCGTCTGGTGGTTTCCGGGACGGCGAACATCGAGGCGGGCTCCACGGTCGGCCTGCAGAAGCTGGGCAGCTATGGCTTTGCCCAAGGCCAGCGTTACGTGGTGGTTCAAGCCAACGCCACCGGCACCAATTACAACGCCAGCAGCCTGCATTACACGGCCCCAGGGTATAACGTGGCAGGCGCCAGTGTGGCGGATGGCACCCATGCCGACTTGTTGCTCACCGTGGGTGCTGCCATACCCGTTACTCCGGTTGCTCCGGTTACTCCAGTCACCCCGGTTACTCCGGATACTCCGGTCACCCCAGTCGTTGTGGTGACTCCGGTCACTCCAGTGGTTGATCCGGTGTATGCCCCGATCAATCAGGCCACCACGGCCAACGGCACCACAACCCTGGCCGGGCTGTTCAATTACGGCGGTTACAATCCCGGCCTGATGAACCTGTTCAACGCCGCCGCGGCCCTCGATTCCCCGGCCGCCGGCAACCACGCCGGGGCCCAGTTGAGCCCGACCGCAAACACCGCCGCCGCCACCCAGGCGTCGACCGCGTCCACCGTCCAAGTGCTGAATGTCACGTCGGCACACCTCGAAGGCCTGCGCACCGCGCAGAACGACACGTTCGGCAGCGGCGTGGCCACCGGTGAAAGCGCCAGCAACACGGGGCTCTGGGGCCAGGCCTTTGGCGGCAGTTCTCGTCTGGGTGAACGCGACGATGTTGCCGGCTACCACGCCCATTACAGCGGCCTGCTGCTGGGCGCCGATGGCGCGCTCAACGACAGCTGGCGCGCCGGCGGTCTGTTCAGCTACACCAAGACCACGGTGAACAACGACGGCGACAACACCGGTAGTTCCGCCGACGTGAAGTCCTACGGTCTGTTCGGCTATGCCAGCTACCAAGGCCAGCCGTGGTACCTGGACCTGTCGCTGGGTGCCGTCCAGCACCAATACGACACCACGCGTGAAATCGACTTCAGCGGCTTCAGCGGTTCGGCCAAAGGCCAGCACGACGGCATGCAGTACATCGCTTCCGCTCAGGCCGGTTACCCGATCGACCTCGGCGCGGCGCTGGCCCACACCATCCTCACGCCGATTGCCGGTTTGACCTACAGCACCTTACGCCAGGACAGCTACACCGAATCCGGTGGCAACGGCGCGGCCCTGCACGTCGACTCCACCAGCAGCAATTCGCTCAAGAGCGACCTGGGCGCCAAGCTGGAACGCTCCTTCGCCACGTCCTACGGCAGCGTAGTGCCGTCGGCGCAACTGACCTGGCGTCATGAGTACCACGACACCGGCCTGCAATCGGTTGCCAACTTTGCCGCCGATAGCTCGGGCGCCACCAGCTTCACCAGTCCGGGCGCGAAAGCGATTGACGACACCGGGGTGCTGGCACTGGGCGTCACGCTGCTGCACAGCGAAAACCTCAGTCTGGGGGTGAAGTACACCCTGGAAGCGGCGAGTGGTTACACCGCCAATACCGGTGATGTGCAGGTGCGCTGGAACTTCTGATCCGCTACATTCCGCTCACCCGGTAACGCCCATGGTTCAGCGATGAACCATGGGCGTTTATTTGTCGGTCGGCAGCGGATGTGGACGAAAATCCCTTGCGCAATAGTCTCTACTCCCTATTTGAAGGCCCCGTATGAGCAGCACACCGACAGCTTCCGGCACCCCGCAACTGACGCTTGCCGAAGCCATGACGCTGGCCCATCAACACTGGAGCACGGGTCAGGCACAACAGGCCGAGCAGCTGTGTCAGCGCATATTGGTCGAGTGGCCACAACAGCCAGACGCGCTGCATTTGCTCGGGTTGATGGCCCACGCCTTTGGCCGGCTGGAGCTGGCCGTAAGTTACCTGCGCCGGGCTTGCCAAACGCTGAGCGCACCGGCGATTTATTTCAGTAACCTGGCCGAGATGTGCCGGCAACAAGGCCTGCTGGCCGAGGCCGAACAGGCGGCTCGACAGGCTGTTGCGCTGGATCCTGCGCTGGTGGATGCCTGGAGCAACCTGGGGATCATCCTCCAGGAAAGCGGCAAGCTGGACGACAGCCTCGAGTGTTTGACGCGCGTCGTGACCCTGCGCCCGGAAGCGGCACAAGCACACAACAATCTGGCCAATACCTATCGCCGCCTGGATCGACAAGAGCGTGCCGAGTGGCATTACAAACAGGCGATGATCCTCGACCCGAATTACGCCGAGGCCTACAGCAACCTGTCTTTTTTGCTGAGTTCACAAGGGCATTTCGACGAGGCGGTGGCGGCCGGACGACGGGCCATCGAACTCAACCCACGGCTGGTCGATGCGTACCTGAATATCGCCGAAGCCGAAACGCAACGCTTGAATCATGGCGAGGCGTTGCGCTGGCTGGATGCACTGCACACGTTTGCCCCCCAGCATGTCGGTGGCCTCACGGCACGAGCCCTGGTCTTGAAAAAGGGCGGGCTCCTCGACGAGGCCTTGCACTGCGCGCGGCAAGCGCTGGCATTGGCGCCCAATGACGCCAGTGTCCACAACGCCATGGGCAATGCGCTTCAGGCTGTCGATCTGCACGATGAAGCGCTGGAACATTTCAATCAGGCGGTAGCATTGCCTGGCTCGGTGACCGAAGAAGCGATGATCGCGCGAGCCGTACTGCTCCTGGAAAGTGGCCGCAAGGAAGAGGCCGTCGTGGCCTTCGAACAGGCGTTGACCGCATTCCCAGGGTCGATCCGCGCGCTGACGGGGCGCTCGGACAGCAAAACCTTTAAACCCGGCGATGCCGATATCGTAGCCATGGAGGCGGGGTTGGTGCGTGAGGAAGGTCTGTTGCTGGCCGACAAGCTGACGACCCACTTTGCCTTGGGCAAGGCGTATCTCGACACGGGTGATTCCGTGCGAGCTTTCCATCACCTGGATACAGGAAACCGGCTCAAGCGTTCCACCTTTACCTTTGATTCCCACGCGACGCAGCAATGGATGCAGAGCATCGCCGGGTTGTTCACCGAGGAATTTCAATCTGCGCACCAGGGGATGGGCGCGGCATCGTCGCTGCCGGTCTTCATCGTCGGCATGCCACGCTCCGGCACCACTCTGGTCGAGCAAATTCTGGCCTCCCATCCGCAGGTGGAGGGCGCAGGCGAACTGTCGTCGTTACGCCTGGCGGTGGAACGCCAAGGAGGATTCCCGCAAAACCTGGTCAACAGTTCAGCGCAGGACCTGGCGAGAATCGGGCATGACTACCTTGAGCGAATCAAGCCACTGGCCAATGGTCAGAATCGTCTGGTCGACAAGATGCCGGGCAATTTTGTCTATGCCGGCCTGATTCCGTTGATCCTGCCCGGCGCACGTATTATTCACTGTCGTCGCGACCCGATCGATACCTGTCTCTCCTGTTACAGCAAGCAATTCAGCGGTGAGCAACTGTTCACCTACGACCAGGCCGAACTGGGGCGGTTCTATCGCGATTATGAAGTCTTGATGGGTCACTGGCGCCAGTTGCTACCCGCCGAGTCCTTCATTGAAGTGGACTACGAGTCGGTGCTGGATGATCTTGAAGGGCAGGCGAAACGCTTGATCGACTTCATTGACCTGCCGTGGGACGAGGCCTGTCTGGACTTTCACAAGACCCAACGGGTGGTGCGCACCGCCAGCGTCAATCAGGTGCGCCAGCCCCTCTACAAAACGTCAAAAGGTCGCTGGCGCGCGCATGCCGAACAGCTTGGGCCGCTGTTGGCGGCACTGGGAGTTGCCGAGGCATGAAAGTATCGAGCACACCGCTGGCGGCGTTCGCCTGTCTGTGTGTGATGCTGGGGATGCTCGCAGGCTGCGCCGATCTGAACCGGCACGCCGAAACCCTGGCGCACACCGGTAACTTGCAGCGTGACCTGGTCGATACCGGCAGCTTTGTGCTGACCAGCTTTTACCGGATAACCCGTCCTGACTTGCCGTTGAGCGTCTACATCGAGGGCGACGGCATGGCCTGGCGTTCGCGTACTGCCCCGTCCGAAAATCCAACACCGCATCAGGCCGAGGGCCTGGCGTTGGCGGTGGCAGATCCGGCAGCCAACGTCGTGTACCTGGCACGGCCCTGTCAATTCACGCCGCTGGCGGTCAATCCTCGTTGTGATAAAGCCTACTGGACCCACAAGCGCTTTTCAGAGGAGGTGGTCGCTGCCATGGACCGGGCGGTCACTCATTACGCCGCAGGAGTACCCGGTCAGCGCATCCATCTGGTCGGCTATTCAGGGGGCGGTGCTCTGGCGGTATTGATTGCGGCCAGGCGTAGCGATATTGCCTCGCTGCGTACCGTGGCCGGTAACCTTGATCATGCCGAAGTCAACCGCCTGCATGACGTGTCGGCGATGCCTGGGTCGCTTAATGCCATCGACGTTGCACGTCAGGTCGCGTCTATACCGCAGCTTCACTTCAGCGGTGGCGATGACAGTGTCGTGCCGCCGGTGATTGCGCAACGTTTTGTCCGCGCCACTGCCAGTCTATGCGCGCATAGCCAAATCGTGCCGGGCATGAGCCATGAAAGCGACTGGGCTCGCCGCTGGCCGGAATTACTTCTAACTCCTCTGCCGTGTTCCTCGAGTCCTTGAAGATGAATAACAACCTGACTGCCGTACCGCACGCACTGAGCGTGTTGGACCGCGAAGCGCATTATGGCCACAGCGGCGCGGTATTGTGGCTGACCGGACTGTCCGCCTCGGGTAAGTCCTCCTTGGCCATGGCGCTGGAACTCGCTCTGACGAAGCTGGGGTATTCCTGTTACGTCCTCGACGGTGACAACGTGCGTAGAGGCCTGAATGCGAATCTCGGCTTCAGTGCCAAAGACCGGACCGAGAACATCCGTCGAGTGGGCGAGGCTGCGGCCTTGTTTGCCGATGCCGGTCTGATCTGCATCACCGCGTTCATTTCACCCTATCGTGAGGACCGTGCGCGTGCACGTGACGCCACCGGAGCGGTGTTCCACGAAATTCATGTCGCAACGGATCTTGCGACCTGCGAAGCCCGTGACCCCAAGGGTTTATACAAGAAAGCACGCGCCGGTGAGCTGCTTGAGTTCACCGGTGTTAACGCTCCATACGAAGTGCCGGAGTATCCTGAGTTGAGGATCGACACAAGCAATACCTCCATCGCCGACAGCCTGCAGGCGCTGTTGAGTTATGTGGTGGGCAATATCTCGCTAAACAGGCTGCTGGAATAAAAAAAACCCCGCCAGATTGGCGGGGTTGAGGTACGAGCGTGGCGCTCGGAAAGCGTGGAACGCGAGTGGCCCTCCGGTGAAGGAGGGCCGCTCGGTCTTACAGCAGGATGGTGCGGATGTCGCCCAACAGGTCGCTCAGACGCTTGGTGAAGCGTGCGGCAGCGGCGCCGTTGATCACACGGTGATCGTAGGACAGCGACAGTGGCAGCATCAGTTTCGGCTGGAAGGCTTTACCGTCCCAGACGGGCTGGATGGTTGCCTTGGAGACACCGAGGATTGCCACTTCCGGCGCGTTGACGATCGGCGTGAAGCCGGTGCCGCCAATGTGCCCGAGGCTGGAAATCGTGAAGCAGGCGCCTTGCATGTCGTCAGCGGTGAGCTTTTTGTCGCGGGCCTTGGCAGCCAGCGCAGCGGCTTCGGCTGCCAGTTGCAACAGGCTCTTCTGGTCGACGTTCTTGATGACCGGTACCAGCAGGCCTTCAGGGGTGTCGACGGCGAAGCCGATGTTCACGTACTTCTTGCGGATAATCGCCTTGCCGCTTGGTGCCAGCGAACTGTTGAAGTCCGGCAGTTCCTTGAGCAGGTGCGCGCAGGACTTGAGCAGCAATGGCAGGATGGTCAGCTTGACGCCAGCCTTCTCTGCAACGGCTTTCTGAGCGATACGGAACGCTTCCAGGTCGGTGATATCAGCCGAATCGAACTGAGTCACGTGTGGAATGTTCAACCAGCTGCGGTGCAGGCTCGACGCGCCGATTTGCATCAGGCGGGTCATCGGCACTTCTTCGATTTCACCGAAGCGGCCGAAGTCCACGACCGGAATCGGCGGAATACCGGCACCGCCGGTTGCGCCGGCAGCCGGGGCTTCTTTGGCCTTCTGCATCATGGCTTTGACGTAAACCTGCACGTCTTCCTTGAGCACGCGACCGTGTGGGCCACTTGGGCTCACCGCGTTCAGTTCGACGCCGAATTCACGGGCCAGCTGACGAACCGCCGGGCCTGCGTGAACCTTGGCACCGCTTGGCACTGGTGCTTGCACCTGCGCCGGAGCGGCCTCGGCTTTTGCAACAGGTGCCGCAGCAGCGGCAGGCGCAGCGGCTTGAGCCGGTGCTGGAGCGGCAGCTTGTGCCGGTGCAGCAGGTGCCGCAGCACCCACCACTTTCAGCTTGAGGATAAAGTCGCCAGTGCCGACTTCGTCTTCGAGTTTGACCGCGATGCTTTCCACCACGCCGGCAGCCGGCGAAGGGATTTCCATGCTCGCCTTGTCGGACTCCAGGGTGATCAGCGATTGATCAGCCGCAACGGTGTCGCCAACCTTGACCAGCAATTCGATGATCTTGGCCTTGCCCGACGAGCCGATGTCCGGGACGTGAATGTCCTGAACGGTGGCAGCAGGCGCAGCGGCTGGCGCTGGAGCAGCTTGCGGTGCCGGTGCGGCGGCAGGTGCTGCAGCGGCCGCAGGAGCAGGAGCAGCGGCCGGAGCCGCAGGTGCCGCAGCGGCACCCTCGACTTCCAGCTCCATCAGCTCGTCGCCTTCTTTCAGGCGATCGCCCAGCTTCACTTTCAGGCTCTTGATGACGCCGGCCTTGGGGGCCGGAATCTCCATGCTCGCCTTGTCCGACTCAAGTGTCAGCAGGCTCTGGTCAGCTTCGATGCGATCACCGACCTTGACCAGCAATTCAATTACTTCACCTTCACCGCTGCCGATGTCAGGTACGCGAATGAGTTCGCTCACAGAGTGTCTCCTCAGCAGTCCAGTGGGTTGCGTTTTTCCGGGTTGATACCGAACTTGGCGATGGCTTCAGCCACAACCTTAGGTTCGATGTCACCACGGTCAGCCAGTGCTTCAAGGGCTGCCAACACCACGAAATGACGGTCGACTTCGAAGAAATGACGCAGTTTCTTGCGGCTGTCGCTGCGGCCGAAACCGTCGGTGCCCAGGACTTTGAATTCCTTGGACGGGACCCACTGACGGATCTGTTCGGCGAACAGCTTCATGTAGTCGGTAGAGGCGATGACCGGACCTTGACGGCCATTCAGGCACTCTTCGACGTAGCTCAGCTTAGGCTTCTGGCCAGGGTGCAGACGGTTGCTGCGCTCTACGGCCAGACCATCGCGACGCAGTTCGTTGAAGCTGGTAACGCTCCACACGTCAGCGCCGACGTTGAACTCTTCACGCAGAATCTTCGCCGCTTCACGGACTTCACGCAGGATGGTGCCGGAGCCCATCAGCTGAACGTGGTGCGCCGCTTCGCGGTTGTCTTCTTCGAGCAGGTACATGCCCTTGATGATGCCTTCTTCCACACCGGCCGGCATGGCTGGCTGCTGGTAGGACTCGTTCATCACGGTGATGTAGTAGAAAACGTCCTGCTGCTCTTCGGTCATCTTCTTCATGCCGTCCTGGATGATCACCGCCAGCTCGTATCCGTAGGTTGGATAATAGGTGCGTCAGTTCGGGATGGAAGCGGACACGATGTGGCTGTGACCGTATTAGTGTTTAAGTCCTTAGCAGATAAAAGAATACCGGCCGCCGGAGCAG
>NZ_JBIUVW010000060.1:0-604 GCF_044743155.1 Pseudomonas sp. NPDC087697
CAGTGCCTTCGTTACGGGCTTGGGAGGTCACATCGAGCTTTTCGATGCGGCCCTTGATAATTTCACTTATTTCGGAAGGATTGAGTTGCTGCATTGCTCTGCTGCCCCTTCAAACTCAAGATTTCAATGCTTCGGCAAGGTTCGCGAGTTTGCCGCGAATCGAGCCATCGATTACCAGGTCGCCGGCGCGGATGATGACACCACCAATAAGGGTGGCATCCTCCGCAGCGTGCAGTCGCACTTCCCGGCCGAGCCGTGCACTGAGAACCTTGGCGAGTTTGTCTTGCTGTTCTTGGTTCAATGCAAAAGCACTGGTGACATCCACATCTACCGATTTCTCTTGTTCGGCCTTGTACAGGTCAAACAGAGCGGCGATCTCCGGCAAAAGCGGGAGACGGTCGTTTTCAGCAACGACGTGGATGAAATTCTGTGCCTTGGCATCGAACTTGTCGCCACACACGTCGATAAACGTGGTGGCCTTGTTTGCGCTCGTCAGTCGCGGGGCCTTGAGCACGCGCTGCATGGTGTCGTCTTGCGACACTGCTGCAGCCAGGCCGAGCATGGCTGACCAAGAGGCCAGTTGCTGGTGGGCCTGGGCGTGCTC
>NZ_JBIUVW010000060.1:614-1313 GCF_044743155.1 Pseudomonas sp. NPDC087697
AGCCAGTTTGTTAACCAGCTCCGCGTGCGCGTTTTGATCGATTGTGGCACCCAGGATCTTCTCGGCGCCGCCAACGGCCAGAGCACCCAGTTGGGCACGCAGCGCGTCTTTGACACTGTTCAGTTCCTGCTCGATCTCGGCCTGAGCCTGCACTTTCACACGTTCAGCGTCGACACGGGCTTTATCAACAGCCTCTTCGACGATCTGATTACCGCGTTTCTTGGCTTGCTCAATGATTTCGGCTGCCTGAGCTTTTGCTTCGCGCAGTTGTTGACCCGCTTTATCTTGGGCCAATTCCAGGTCGCGAGCTGCTCGGGCGGCAGCGTCCAGTCCATCCGCGATCTTCTTCTGACGTTCGTGCAAAGCCGCGATGACCGGAGGCCACACGAACTTCATGCAAAACAGTACAAAAATGAAGAACGCAACGGACTGGCCAATCAGGGTTGCATTAATGTTCACGCCAACACCTCGCTCGTTCGTTGTCCATCAGACTTGCTCAACTCGAAAATCCGAGTGATTAGTGAGCGAGTTGACCAACGAAAGGGTTCGCGAAGGTGAAGAACAGAGCGATACCAACGCCGATCATGGTTACGGCGTCGAGCAGACCGGCAACGATGAACATTTTGACTTGCAGCATTGGAACCATTTCTGGCTGACGCGCTGCGCCTTCCAGGAACTTGCCGCCCAACAGGCCGAAAC
>NZ_JBIUVW010000060.1:1323-11001 GCF_044743155.1 Pseudomonas sp. NPDC087697
TGGAAACTGTAGTTGGTCTAACCAATTGCGGTACCCAGTGCGCCCAGGCCGATCAACAGTGCAACAGCGATAGCGGTTAGACCAACTACAGTTTCCATCTTTCCTCCCGACTTTTACGTCGTATGGTTTAGGTTTTTTAGATTAAAGCGGTAAAACAAATCGTTTCATCGAGCCCGGTACGGGCCCCCTCTCGCCGAGACGAGAGGGACATCAGACTAGCCGAAGCAGGTCTTAATGGTTCTCTTCGTGCGCCATCGACAGGTAGATGATGGTCAGAATCATGAAGATGAACGCTTGCAGGGTGATGATCAGGATGTGGAATACAGCCCACGCCCATTGCAACACCACAGCCAGACCGCTGAGCCAGAGCAGGCCGCTGCCGAACATCACGGCAATCAGGATGAACACCAGCTCGCCGGCATACATGTTGCCGAACAGACGCAGTGCCAGCGAAATTGGCTTGGCAATCAGCGTCACGAACTCCAGCAGGAAGTTCACCGGAATCAGCAGGGCTTGAAGGAAAATGTTCTTGCTGCCGAACGGGTGCAGGGTCAGTTCGCCGATAAAGCCGCCGATGCCCTTGATCTTGATGCTGTAGAAAATGATCAGAGCGAACACCGAGAAGGCCATGGCCAGCGTAGCGTTCGGGTCGGTGGTCGATACGGCACGGAACGGGATCTCGTGGTTGCCGGAAATGGCCGCGGCCAGTTGCGGGATCCAGTCGACCGGTACCAGGTCGATGGCGTTCATCATGAACACCCAGACGAAAACCGTCAGCGCCAGTGGAGCAACTACCGGGCTACGGCCGTGGAAGCTGTCCTTCACGGCGCTATCGACGAATTCAACCATCACTTCGACGAAGTTCTGCAAAGCACCTGGTACGCCAGAAGTCGCCTTCTTCGCCGCCATGCGGAAAAGAAGAACGAAGATCAGACCCAACGCAACAGACCAGCCGAGGGTATCGACGTGGAATGCCCAGAAGCCCATTGCCTTGGCTTCTGCTGCGGTGTGGGCAAAACCCCAGCCGCCGGTAGGTAACTGACCGAAGGTCAGGTTCTGCAAGTGGTGCTGGATATAGCCCGAAGCGGATTCTGCTGCCATGGTTGCCTCAAACGCCCTAAGGTCTCGAAAGTCTTGTTTTCATAAGCAGGGGTGCGAACCAGCTGACCAGTTGGGTCAGCACGAAGACGCCGAATACAGCTAGCGGCGCCAATGGCTTCACACCTGCAAACGTCAATGCAAAGAGCACTGCCGTCAAAATCAGTTTGCCCGCCTCGCCAGCATAAAAAGACCGGACGATGGCTTGAGCTGCTCGGGCGCCGGAAAACCGAAATGCCCTGTGAGCGAAATAAACATTGGGAAGCAAGGCTATCAGGCCTCCGCAGAGTCCTGAGTATCCGGCTACGACTCCATGCCATTGCCAGAGCGCCAAAGCGCCAAGCAGCAAAACGACAAATTGCGCCAATAACACGGGAAAAACCGCCAGGCGATGGAACGGCAAGCGGTTTGGCGTGCGGGTTTCCATCACTTTTGCTCCTCAAAGGCCGGCTGCCAGAATTCAATAACTTGGCATAATTTGTGCCGACAAAATGCGCGCAGAGTATAGGGGCGGTTCAGCCCCTATTCAACTGTCAGGTAGTGATTTCGAACTCCGCGCTACATGAGGAAATGTTTCAGCGGATATGTGCCAGGACGCCTTGAAGCTCATCGAGAGAGTTGTAACCAATCACCAGCTGCCCTTTACCCTTCTTACCGTGGCGGATCTGCACCGCAGAGCCTAGGCGCTCTGCCAGGCGCTGTTCGAGACGAGCGATATCCGGGTCAGGTTTGGAGGGTTCGACAGGCGCAGGTTTGCCACTCAACCACTGGCGAACCAGTGCTTCAGTCTGGCGCACGGTGAGACCACGTGCGACAACATGTCGCGCCCCCTCAACCTGTTGATTTTCCGGCAAACCGAGCAAAGCACGGGCATGACCCATTTCCAGGTCGCCGTGGGACAGCATGGTCTTGATGACTTCCGGCAACGCAATCAGGCGCAACAAGTTTGCGACGGTCACACGGGATTTACCCACAGCTTCGGCGACTTGCTGCTGAGTCAGCTGGAATTCCTGCTGCAAACGCTGCAAAGCTACCGCTTCCTCGATCGGATTGAGGTCTTCACGCTGGATGTTCTCGATCAGCGCCATGGCGATCGCGGTTTCATCCGGCACATCGCGCACCATCGCCGGGATGGTTTCCTGGCCAGCCTGCTGGCTCGCGCGCCAGCGGCGTTCGCCGGCGATGATTTCAAAACGGCCAGCACCGATCGGGCGAACCACGATCGGCTGCATCACGCCTTGAGCCCTGATCGACTGCGCCAGTTCTTCCAGCGCCTGTGGGTCCATGTCGCGACGCGGCTGGTACTTGCCGCGCTGGATCAGGTCCAGCGGCAGGTGTTGCAGCTCACGCTGATCGGCCTGCACCGCTTGTTCTTCCAGCAAGCTGACAGTCGGACCACTCAGCAGTGCATCCAGTCCACGTCCGAGACCTCGTTTCTTGACGGCCATGGGGATTCCTTAAGTTGCCTGAGCAGCGGCAATGCGTGAATTTTTGCGTTGACGGCGAACCATCTCGCCCGCCAGGGCCAGATAGGCCAGTGCGCCACGGGATTGTTTGTCATAGGCCAACGCCGGCATGCCATAACTTGGAGCTTCGGCCAGACGGATGTTGCGCGGAATCACGGTGTCATACAGTTGCTCACCGAAATGTTCCTTGAGCTGCGCCGACACATCATTCATCAGGCTCAAGCGCGGGTCATACATGGTCCGCAGCAAGCCCTCGATTTTCAGGTTCGGGTTCAGCAGTTCAGCGATGCGCTTGATGTTATCCACAAGGTCGCTCAACCCTTCGAGCGCGAAGTACTCGCACTGCATGGGGATAATTACCCCGTCGGATGCGACCAGAGCATTGAGCGTGAGCATCGACAGCGACGGTGGGCAGTCGATCAAAATGTAATCGTAATTCTCACGGATCGGCGCCAAAGCGCTGCGCAGACGGCTTTCCTTCATCTGCATTTCCAGCAGAACGACTTCAGCCGCAGTCAAATCGCGGTTGGCCGGCAACAACTGGTAACCACCATGTTCGGAAAAGTGCATGGCCTGAGCCAGATCGCATTCGCCGATCAACAGGTCGTAGACCGAGTTTTCCAGACCGTGTTTATCCACACCGCTACCCATGGTGGCGTTGCCCTGTGGATCAAGATCGATCAACAACACCCGGCGCTTGGTCGCGACCAGGGATGCTGCGAGGTTGATGCAGGTGGTGGTCTTGCCCACACCACCCTTTTGGTTCGCTATCGCGAATACCTTAGCCATTCTTGCTTGTGTTCCCAATCATGCCGTGCGGCGCAGTATCAGCAGATGGCGTTGGCCTTGGCAACCGGGTACGGCCAGGGCATGTTCGCTATCGAGGTGGAAGTCTGCCGGCAATGCTACCAGCTCATCCGCGGGATGAATGCCCTTCATTGCCAGCCAACGCGTATCGCTATCGCCCAAGTGGCGAGTCCAGTTGCTGAAGTTCTCCATGCTGCTGAACGCCCGGGAAATGATCCCGTTGAACGGCAGTTCAGGCGTGAAGGCTTCGACGCGACTGTGGATAACTTGCAGGTTATCCAGTTTGAGTTCGAGTTTGACCTGAGTCAGGAAGCGGGTTTTCTTGCCGTTGCTGTCCAGGCACGTCACTTGCGACTCGGGAAACAGGATTGCCAGTGGAATACCCGGCATGCCGCCGCCGCTGCCAACATCCAGCCAGCGGCCGTTTTCGATGAAGGACATCACGCTCAGGCTGTCGAGCAGATGCCGTGAAACCATTTCGTCCGGATCACGCACGGCGGTGAGGTTGTAAGCCTTGTTCCATTTGATCAACAGGGCCAGATAATCCAGCAGTTGCGCGTGCTGGGTTTCTGTCAGGTTGACACCAAGCTGGCGAGCACCTGTGGATAACTCTTCGGCGTGTTGCAAGGTGACCTTTGAGCTCAAGCGCTTTGCTCCAACTGGCGGCCCGCGCCGCGTTTTTTCAAATGAATCATCAACAGCGAAATCGCTGCCGGGGTCACGCCCGGGATCCGCGATGCCTGGCCCAGGGTCTCTGGACGGGTCGCGCCGAGCTTGCTCTGGATCTCTTTGGAGAGACCGGAGATGTTTGTGTAATCGATATCCACAGGCAATTTGGTGTCTTCACTGGCCCGCAGGCGAGCGATTTCATCTTGCTGGCGATCGATGTAACCGGCGTATTTGGCCTTGATTTCGACCTGTTCGGCGACCTGTGGATCTTCTGCACCGGCGCCTGTCACCGAGATCAGACCAGCGTAGTCGATTTCCGGACGGGTCAGCAGGTTCAGCAAGTTGTATTCGTGAGTCAGTGGTGTGCCGAATTTTTCGGCGATCGCATCGCCCTGTTCCGTACCGGGGCGAACCCAAGTGCTTTTCAGGCGTTGCTCTTCCACTTCGATGCTTTCGCGTTTTTTGCAGAAAGCCGCCCAGCGCACATCATCCACCAGCCCCAGTTCGCGACCTTTTTCGGTCAAACGCAGGTCGGCGTTGTCTTCGCGCAGGATCAAACGGTATTCGGCGCGGGACGTGAACATCCGATACGGTTCCTGAGTACCCAGGGTAATCAGGTCGTCGACCAATACACCGATGTACGCCTCGTCGCGACGCGGGCACCAGCTGTCTTTGCCCTGGGCACGCAATGCTGCGTTGGCCCCGGCTAGCAAACCTTGGGCGCCGGCTTCTTCGTAACCGGTGGTGCCGTTGATTTGTCCGGCGAAGAACAGACCGCCAATGACTTTGGTTTCCAGGCTGTACTTCAGGTCACGCGGATCGAAGTAGTCGTACTCAATGGCGTAGCCCGGGCGAACGATATGCGCGTTTTCCATGCCGCGAATCGACTGCACGATCTGCAATTGCACGTCGAACGGCAAGGATGTGGATATCCCGTTCGGGTACAGCTCGTGGGTGGTCAAACCTTCCGGCTCGATGAATACCTGATGGCTTTCCTTGTCGGCAAAGCGGTGGATCTTGTCTTCGATCGACGGGCAATAGCGTGGGCCGATGCCTTCGATCACGCCGGAATACATTGGCGAACGGTCGAGGTTCGAAGCGATGATCTCGTGAGTACGGGCGTTGGTGTGGGTAATCCAGCAGCTGACTTGCGCAGGATGCTGTTCTTTGGAACCCATGAACGACATCACCGGAATCGGCGTATCGCCGGGTTGCTCGGTCATGACCGAGAAATCCACAGAACGGCCATCGATACGCGGTGGCGTACCGGTTTTCAGGCGACCCACGCGCAAAGGCAGTTCACGCAGACGATGGGCCAGGGCGATCGACGGTGGATCGCCGGCACGACCGCCGGAATAGTTCTGCATACCGATGTGGATAAGTCCACCGAGGAAGGTGCCAGTGGTCAACACCACGGAGTCCGCGAAGAAACGCAGGCCCATTTGGGTGACAACACCACGCACTTGTTCCTGTTCGACGATCAGGTCGTCGGCCGCCTGTTGAAATATCCACAGGTTCGGCTGGTTCTCGAGAATCTCGCGCACAGCGGCCTTGTACAGAACGCGGTCGGCCTGGGCGCGAGTAGCGCGCACGGCAGGGCCTTTGCGGCTGTTCAAGACGCGAAACTGAATACCACCTTTATCGGTAGCCATGGCCATCGCGCCGCCAAGGGCATCGATTTCCTTGACCAGATGGCTCTTGCCGATCCCGCCAATCGCGGGGTTGCAGCTCATTGCTCCGAGGGTTTCCACGTTATGCGTCAGCAACAGGGTTTTTGCCCCCATGCGTGCTGATGCAAGTGCTGCCTCGGTACCGGCATGACCGCCGCCGATGACGATCACTTCAAAACGGGAAGGGAAATCCACCACGCACCTCGTGCCTGCTTCAGTTAGGTAATCAGAAATAGTTTGAGCTCAGGTTTTCGGACCTGGTCGACAAGTATAGGGACTTCGCCCTTCCTAAAGAACCCTTTGCACAAAATTTAACCAGTTGTGGGTAAGTCATGAACAATAGAAATTAAAAAGAAAGAAATTTATTAAATCTTTGTTTTTATGTTTATTTCTATAGAGCATCATTTCTGTGGATAGATCTATACAGCCCTTTATTTTCAATATGTACAGAGGTTTGAAATCCTGTGGTCATGTGCCATTGAGGCCCTTGGATAACCGGTGTAAGCCTGTGGATGAAAGGGGTTGTTATCCACAGATGCGGTTTTCCTCAGTTTTTAGGCCCTGTTATCAACTGTGCTCAGTGGCAGTTATTCACAGGGCTTAATCCACAGAAAAGCGCAGAATGGGGCAAATTCCGTCCACGGGAAAACCACCGAAGCGGTCGATGCCGCTCGGCAATGCGAAAAATTTGGGAGTTACACGGACTTGTGGGAGCTGGCTTGCCTGCGATTTAAGCAACACGGTGTGTCAGACACTCCGTCTCGCGAGCAAGCTCGGCTCCTACAAAGGGAGGAGGTGAAGCTATTTACCGATACAGAAACTGGAAAAGATCCTGCCCAACAGGTCGTCGGAGCTGAATTCGCCGGTAATTTCACCCAGGGACTGCTGTGCCTGGCGCAAATCTTCAGCCAGCAGTTCTCCAGCACCGGCCAAGGTCAGCTGCGCGCGGCCATGTTCGAGTGAGGCACTGGCATGGCGCAGGGCTTCCAGGTGACGCCGGCGGGCGCTGAAGCTGCTTTCCGAGGTCTGCTCATAGCCCATGCAGGCCTTGAGATGGTCACGCAGCAGTTCCAGGCCTTCGCCTGCAGACCTGGCGCTCAGGCTGATGGTCACGTGGCCATCTTCACTGACTTCCAGCGCAATCGCCTCGCCAGTGAGGTCAGCCTTGTTGCGGATCAAGGTCACTTTGGCCGGATCTGGCCGCTGTTCGAGGAATTCAGGCCACAAGGCAAAAGGATCGAGTGCTTCAGGGGCGGTGGCATCGACCACCAGCAACACCCGATCCGCCTCGCTGATGGCCTTCAATGCCCGTTCCACGCCGATTTTCTCGACCTGGTCATCGGTATCGCGCAACCCAGCCGTGTCGACCACATGCAGTGGCATACCGTCGATGTGGATATGTTCGCGCAGGATGTCCCGGGTAGTGCCGGCAATCTCGGTAACAATGGCCGCTTCACGGCCGGCCAATGCGTTGAGCAGACTGGATTTTCCAGCATTAGGACGACCGGCGATCACCACGGTCATGCCGTCACGCAGTAACGCGCCCTGCCCAGCTTCACGCAACACGGTGGATAACTCATCGCGCACCGCGTCGAGCATCTTCAGTACGTGACCATCGGCAAGGAAGTCGATTTCTTCTTCAGGGAAGTCGATTGCCGCCTCAACATAGATCCGCAACGCAATCAGTTGCTCGGTGAGGTTATGCACACGCTGTGAAAACGCGCCCTGCAACGAGCGCAAAGCGTTACGTGCAGCCTGCGCAGAACTGGCTTCGATCAAGTCGGCGATGGCTTCGGCCTGGGCCAGGTCGAGTTTATCGTTGAGGAACGCGCGTTCGCTGAATTCCCCCGGCCGTGCCAGACGGCAACCCAATTGCAGGCAGCGTTGCAGCAACATATCCAGAACGATCGGGCCGCCGTGGCCCTGGAGTTCCAGCACATCTTCGCCGGTGAATGAGTTCGGCCCAGGGAAATACAGGGCGATGCCTTCGTCCAGCACCTCTTCGTTTTCACTGAGAAACGGGCCGTAATGGGCAAACCGCGGTTTCAGCTCGCGACCGCTGATGGCTTTGGCCGCCACGTTTGCCAGCGGTCCGGAAATACGGACGATACCGACACCGCCACGGCCTTGAGCGGTGGCGACGGCGGCGATGGTTTCACGAGGAGCGCTCATGACTCGATATCCAGATAAAAATGGCAGATAGCAAAACGCCCCACTAGGGGGCGTTTTGAGTGGTTATCCACAGAGTAAGTTATGCGGCGGCTTTTTTGGTAGCCGCTTCAATCTTACGAGTGATGTACCACTGTTGGGTGATGGACAGGCAGTTGTTCACAACCCAGTACAGCACCAGACCCGCCGGGAACCACAGGAAGAAGAAGGTGAAGATGATAGGCATCAGCTTCATCACCTTGGCCTGCATCGGATCCGGAGGAGTCGGGTTCAACTGCTGCTGGATGAACATGGTTGCGCCCATGATGATCGGCAGAATGAAGAACGGATCCTTGATCGACAGGTCGGTAATCCACAGCATGAACGGCGCCTGGCGCATTTCCACGCTTTCCAGGAGTACCCAGTACAGCGAAAGGAATACCGGCATCTGCACGAGGATTGGCAAGCAACCACCCAGCGGATTGATCTTCTCTTTCTTGTACAGCTCCATCATGGATTGCGACATTTTCTGCCGGTCGTCGCCATGTTGCTCTTTCAGCGCGGCCAATTTCGGTGCCACTGCACGCATGCGCGCCATGGATTTGTAGCTGGCGGCCGACAGCGGGAAGAAAATCCCTTTGATTAGCATGGTCAGGAAGATGATCGACCAGCCCCAGTTACCGACGATCGCGTGGATATGTTGCAGCAGCCAGAAGATCGGCTGGGCAATGAACCACAGAATGCCGTAGTCGACTGTCAGTTCCAGACCTGGGGACAACTCTTTCAGTATTGCCTGGCTTTTTGGACCTGCGTACAGAGTAGCGCTGGTTTCAGCCTTGGCACCTGGCGCAACGGACAATACCGGGCCAGTGAAACCGATGATGTAGTTGCCTTGGCTATCTTTGCGAGTCTGCACCACGTTGCTGTCGTTCTTGGCTGGAATCCAGGCAGTCACGAAGTAGTGTTGCAGCCAGGCGACCCAGCCACCGTTAACGGTTTCTTTCAGCGAAGCCTTGTCGATATCTTTCATCGACACTTTTTTGTACGGCTCTGCACTTGTCCACAGGGCAGCGCCCAGGTAAGTCGCAGTACCGGTGGCTGTCGTGGAAGAAGGATCGGCACTTGCATCGCGCTTGAGCTGGGCAAACAAGTTGCCAGTCCAGGCCTTGTCGCTGGTGTTGTCGATCAGA
The DNA here is from genome assembly GCF_044743155.1 of Pseudomonas sp. NPDC087697. Lineage (NCBI taxonomy): Bacteria > Pseudomonadati > Pseudomonadota > Gammaproteobacteria > Pseudomonadales > Pseudomonadaceae > Pseudomonas > Pseudomonas sp. NPDC087697. Next base: position 10,372 of record NZ_JBIUVW010000060.1, read on the forward strand.
TAAGTGACTTTCAGATCGTACAGACCGCGAGTAAAGCTGAAGCGCTTGATGTAATTGACGCCAGCATCGCTGAATTTCAGGTCAATGTTGAGCTGGTTCTGGCCATCAGCCAGTTGATAAGTCTTCTGTTCGGTCGAGTAAACCGGACGACCGGTAGGACGAGCATCCGGACCGTTGGTACCGGTCAGGCCGCTTTGGGCCAGATAAGTACGTTCGCCGCCGTTATCAAACAGCTGGAACGGAATTTCCGGGTGGTCCTGGCGACGTGGATACAGCGGCAGCATCAGCTGGGCGATATCACCACCTTGAGGGTCGATAGCCAGTTCGAGCACATCCGTTTTGACGTGGATGAGATCTTTGTTGGCCACTACCGGAGTTGCGGTAGGGGTGCTGGTATCGGCATTCGCGCTGGGTACATCGGCACTGGCGGCAGCATTGTTACCAAGTGGCGTATCCGGAATAGCCGGGGCAGCCTGATTGGTAGCAACATTCTGAGTCGGCAGGGCAGCCTGACCATAGTCCTGGTTCCATTTCAGAACCATAACGTAGGACACGATTGCCAGGGCGACGATCAGGATCGTGCGTTTAATATCCATGATTACTCGGCCATCGAAGAAGAACGGGAGGTAG
>NZ_JBIUVW010000060.1:11011-28246 GCF_044743155.1 Pseudomonas sp. NPDC087697
TAGGCGTAACCGGGTAATAACCACCGGGATTCCACGGATGACAGCGACCTAAACGACGAAAGGTCAGCCAGCCACCGCGCAGAAGGCCATGATTTTCAATGGCTTCATACGCGTAGCAGGAACAACTGGGGTAGAAACGACAGTGGCTGGCCATCAGAGGACTGATGGCATAGCGATAAAACTGGATCGGAACGAGTGCCAGTTTACGCATCAGTGCTGTCTACCCCTACAGTTTCGGCTTTGACTGCTGGTACCGGCGTGCTGCGTGCCAGACGTTTCCAGAGTTTGCCGAAATGCTGAATCAATTCGGGGTTTTCTACATCGCCCAAACCTTTGCGCGCGACGATAACGATATCCCAGCCAACCAGAGAATCCTGGTGGAGGCGAAAGGATTCGCGCATCAGACGTTTGAGGCGATTGCGCTCAACAGAGAGCTTCACACTCTTTTTCCCGATAACCAGCCCTAGACGGGGGTGATCGAGATCGTTGGTGCGTGCAAGGAGCAGGAGATTTTTCCCCGGAACCTTGCCGGTAGGGGAGTCAAAGACTGCCTTGAAATGCCGGGGGGTAAGCAAACGCTTTTCCCGACTGAAGTCCTGACTCACCTCCAGTACCGGATTATCAAACTGCCAGACGCGCACGACCTTTGGCGCGACGACGCGACAGGACGGCACGGCCGTTCTTGGTAGCCATGCGAGCACGGAAACCGTGAGTACGAGCGCGTTTGATAGTGCTTGGTTGGAAAGTACGTTTCATGTCGTGTTACCTGGTTCGTCCACAACGGGCCGGAATGGCCCCCGTTTTAAGAGACCGGGGATTCTAGAGAAAGCAAGCCTCTAGGTCAATTTCCAACCAGCGTTTCCTTTAAATGGATATCCAGGGGGGTCGTCCTTGAAAGGTGGACAGCTAGATATAAAAATAAAGAAGGGAATTATTTAAAGCTTTTCTGTAAAGCTTATAAAAGCTAGGCACGCCATCCTTTGTGGATAACTACCTTAAGACCTTCTACTACGGGCTGTACAGAGAATGACAACTACAGTGGAAAACGGTGTTCAGCCTGTGCTGCGCTGTCGGATAAGCTGTGTGTGGAATGGGTGGTTATCCACAGGCAGGTTATCCACCGAGTTTGCCCCCCACTTGTACAACGACCTTAAGTGGGCTTATCCACAGAGCTTATGCACAGACCATTGGTCGTCTTTTTTCCGTATAAAGCGTTGATTCTTCGACACCCGTGAGCAACCTACGTGTGGATAAGTCGGCGTCTGGCCGCTACAATGGCCGCTTGTTTTTGCCTCACCGGCTTTCAACTTAGGGGATATCCGTGTCAGTGGAACTTTGGCAGCAGTGCGTGGAGCTTTTGCGCGATGAGCTGCCTGCCCAACAATTCAACACTTGGATCCGTCCACTACAGGTCGAAGCCGAAGGCGATGAGTTGCGTGTCTACGCACCGAATCGTTTTGTTCTCGACTGGGTCAACGAAAAGTACCTGAGCCGTGTGCTCGAGCTGCTGGATGAGCATGGGAACGGCATGGCGCCCGCGCTTTCCTTATTAATAGGCAGCAAACGCAGTTCAGCGCCTCGTGCTGCGCCGAATGCGCCGTTGGCTGCAGCGGCGTCTCAAGCCCAGGCAACTGCCGCACCGGCACCGGTCAGCGCATCTGCGCCTGCCGCGCCGACCAAGCGTGCAACGCAGAAAGTCGCCGAGGTCAGTGAAGAGCCGTCTCGCGACAGCTTCGACCCAATGGCCGGCGCCAGTTCGCAACAGGCTCCGGTCCGTGCGGAACAACGCACGGTGCAGGTCGAAGGCGCGCTCAAGCACACCAGTTACCTGAACCGCACCTTTACCTTCGAGAACTTTGTCGAAGGTAAGTCCAACCAGCTGGCCCGCGCGGCAGCCTGGCAGGTCGCGGACAATCCCAAGCACGGTTACAACCCGCTGTTCCTGTATGGCGGTGTTGGCTTGGGTAAAACCCACTTGATGCACGCTGTGGGTAACCACCTATTAAAGAAGAACCCGAATGCCAAGGTCGTGTACCTGCATTCCGAGCGCTTCGTGGCCGACATGGTCAAGGCTTTGCAGCTGAACGCGATCAACGAGTTCAAGCGCTTCTACCGTTCGGTTGACGCACTGCTTATCGATGACATTCAGTTCTTCGCTCGCAAGGAACGTTCCCAGGAAGAGTTTTTCCACACGTTCAACGCCCTGCTTGAAGGTGGCCAACAGGTCATCCTCACCAGTGACCGTTATCCGAAAGAAATCGAAGGCCTTGAAGAGCGCTTGAAATCGCGCTTCGGCTGGGGCCTGACGGTTGCCGTCGAGCCACCGGAACTGGAAACCCGCGTCGCGATTCTGATGAAGAAGGCTGACCAGGCCAAAGTCGACCTGCCGCACGACGCTGCGTTCTTCATTGCCCAGCGTATTCGTTCCAACGTCCGTGAACTCGAGGGCGCGCTCAAACGCGTTATCGCCCACTCGCACTTCATGGGCCGCGATATCACCATCGAGTTGATTCGCGAATCCTTGAAGGACCTGTTGGCACTTCAGGACAAACTGGTCTCTGTGGATAACATTCAGCGCACCGTCGCCGAGTACTACAAGATCAAGATTTCGGATCTGCTGTCCAAGCGCCGTTCGCGTTCGGTCGCACGTCCACGGCAAGTGGCCATGGCCCTGTCCAAGGAACTGACCAACCACAGCCTGCCGGAAATCGGCGATGTGTTTGGCGGCCGCGACCACACCACGGTGTTGCACGCATGCCGTAAGATCAACGAACTTAAGGAATCCGACGCGGACATCCGCGAGGACTACAAGAACCTGCTGCGTACACTGACCACTTGATGAACACCAGCGCAGCTTATTAAGGCAAGGGACTAGACCATGCATTTCACCATTCAACGCGAAGCCCTGTTGAAACCCCTGCAACTGGTCGCAGGCGTCGTCGAGCGCCGACAGACCTTGCCGGTGCTTTCCAACGTGCTGCTGGTTGTCGAAGGCCAGCAGTTGTCGCTGACCGGTACCGACCTGGAAGTCGAACTGGTCGGTCGTGTGCAGCTCGAAGAGCCGGCCGAGCCGGGCGAAATCACTGTCCCGGCGCGTAAGCTGATGGACATCTGCAAGAGCCTGCCAAACGACGCGCTGATCGACATCAAGGTCGATGAGCAGAAACTCGTCGTGAAAGCCGGCCGTAGCCGTTTCACCCTGTCGACGTTGCCAGCCAACGACTTCCCGACGGTAGAAGAAGGCCCTGGCTCGCTGACCTGCAGTCTTGCGCAGAGCAAACTGCGTCGTTTGATCGAACGCACCAGCTTCGCCATGGCTCAGCAGGACGTTCGCTACTACCTCAACGGCATGTTGCTGGAAGTCTCGGCCGGCATTATCCGCGCTGTGGCCACCGACGGTCACCGTCTGGCCATGTGCTCGATGCAGGCTGACATCGGCCAGCCGGATCGCCACCAGGTGATCGTTCCACGTAAAGGTATTCTGGAACTGGCGCGCTTGCTGACCGAACCGGATGGCAATGTCAGCATCGTTCTGGGCCAGCACCATATTCGCGCCACCACCGGCGAGTTCACCTTTACCTCGAAACTGGTCGACGGCAAATTCCCCGACTACGAGCGTGTTCTGCCAAAAGGCGGCGACAAGCTGGTATTGGGCGACCGTCAGGCACTGCGTGAAGCGTTCAGCCGTACCGCGATTCTGTCCAACGAGAAGTACCGCGGCATTCGTCTGCAATTGGCCAATGGTCAGCTGAAGATCCAGGCGAACAACCCGGAGCAGGAAGAGGCGGAAGAAGAAGTTGGCGTTGAGTACAACGGTGGCTCGCTGGAAATCGGCTTCAACGTGAGCTATTTGCTCGACGTGCTGGGCGTGATGACCACTGAGCAAGTGCGGTTGATCCTGTCTGACTCCAACAGCAGTGCGCTGGTGCAAGAGTCCGACAACGACGACTCGGCTTACGTTGTCATGCCGATGCGCCTGTAAACATGCTCAGCAGACGCTAGATGTCCCTCAGTCGTGTCTCGGTCACCGCGGTGCGCAATCTGCACCCGGTGACCTTCTCCCCCTCCCCCCGCATCAACATCCTGTACGGCGCCAACGGCAGCGGCAAAACCAGTGTTCTGGAAGCCATCCATCTGCTGGGGCTCGCCCGTTCGTTTCGCAGCACCCGCCTTTTACCGGTCATCCAGTACGAGCAGTTAGCGTGCACGGTATTTGGCCAGGTCGAATTGGCCGAGGGTGGGCACAGCGCCTTGGGAATCTCCCGGGACCGCCAAGGGGAGTTTCAGATTCGCATCGACGGGCAGAACGCCCGCAGCGCTGCGCAACTGGCAGAAATCCTGCCACTGCAATTGATCAACCCCGACAGCTTCCGCCTGTTGGAAGGTGCGCCGAAGATTCGCCGACAGTTTCTGGATTGGGGTGTGTTCCACGTGGAACCACGTTTCATGTCCACGTGGCAGCGCTTGCAGAAGGCCCTGCGCCAGAGAAACTCTTGGCTGCGGCATGGTACACTTGACGCCGTTTCGCAAGCGGTTTGGGACAGAGAATTGTGCCAGGCCAGCGCTGAAATTGATGAATACCGCCGCGCTTATATCAAAGCCTTGAAACCAGTCTTTGAACAGACCTTGAGCGAACTCGTCGAACTCGAGGGCTTAACGCTTAGCTATTACCGGGGTTGGGACAAAGAGCGAGAGCTGAGTGCAGTGCTCACCGCGTCCGTTCACCGGGATCAGCAAATGGGACATACCCAGGCCGGACCACAACGCGCTGATTTGCGTCTTAGATTGGGCGCACACAATGCCGCGGACATCTTGTCTCGCGGTCAGCAGAAGTTGGTGGTCTGTGCATTGCGGATTGCCCAAGGGCATTTGGTCAGCCAGGCCCGGCGCGGCCAATGTATTTATCTGGTGGATGACTTGCCGTCCGAGCTGGATGAGCAGCACCGCCGCGCGCTTTGCCGTTTGCTGGAAGACTTACGCTGCCAGGTGTTTATCACCTGTGTAGATCACGAATTATTGAGGGAAGGCTGGCAGACGGAAACGCCAGTCGCCCTGTTCCACGTGGAACAGGGCCGTATCACCCAGACCCACGACCATCGGGAGTGAAGGCATGAGCGAAGAAAATACGTACGACTCAACGAGCATTAAAGTGCTGAAAGGCCTGGATGCCGTACGCAAACGTCCCGGTATGTACATTGGTGACACCGACGATGGCAGCGGTCTGCACCACATGGTGTTCGAGGTGGTCGATAACTCGATCGACGAAGCTTTGGCCGGCCATTGCGACGACATCAGCATCATCATCCACCCAGACGAATCCATCACCGTGCGCGACAACGGTCGCGGCATTCCGGTAGACGTGCATAAAGAAGAAGGCGTCTCGGCGGCAGAGGTCATCATGACCGTGCTGCACGCCGGCGGTAAATTCGATGACAACTCCTACAAAGTATCCGGCGGTCTGCACGGTGTAGGTGTGTCGGTTGTAAACGCCCTGTCCGAAGAACTGGTCCTGACTGTTCGCCGCAGCGGCAAGATATGGGAACAGACTTACATCCACGGTGTTCCGAAAGAGCCGATGAAAATCGTTGGCGAGAGCGGAACCACCGGTACCCAGATTCACTTTAAACCGTCTGATCAAACCTTCAAGAACATCCACTTCAGCTGGGACATCCTGGCCAAGCGGATTCGTGAACTGTCCTTCCTCAACTCCGGTGTTGGTATCGTCCTCAAGGACGAGCGCAGCGGCAAGGAAGAGCTGTTCAAGTACGAAGGCGGCCTGCGTGCGTTCGTTGAATACCTGAACACCAACAAGACCCCGGTCAATCAGGTGTTCCACTTCAACGTCCAGCGTGAAGACGGCATTGGCGTGGAAATCGCCCTGCAGTGGAACGACAGCTTCAACGAGAACCTGTTGTGCTTCACCAACAACATTCCTCAGCGCGATGGCGGTACTCACCTGGTGGGTTTCCGTTCGGCGCTGACGCGTAACCTGAACACCTACATCGAAGCGGAAGGCCTGGCGAAGAAACACAAAGTCGCCACCACCGGTGACGATGCCCGTGAAGGCCTGACCGCGATCATTTCGGTCAAGGTGCCGGATCCGAAGTTCAGCTCCCAGACCAAAGACAAGCTGGTTTCTTCTGAAGTGAAGACCGCGGTCGAACAGGAAATGGGCAAGTACTTCTCCGACTTCCTGCTGGAAAACCCGAACGAAGCCAAGCTGGTTGTCGGCAAGATGATCGACGCGGCCCGTGCTCGTGAAGCGGCGCGTAAAGCCCGTGAGATGACCCGTCGTAAAGGCGCGCTGGATATCGCCGGCCTGCCGGGCAAACTGGCTGACTGCCAGGAAAAAGACCCTGCCCTGTCCGAACTGTACCTGGTGGAAGGTGACTCTGCTGGCGGCTCCGCCAAGCAGGGACGTAACCGCAAGACCCAGGCGATTCTGCCCCTCAAAGGCAAGATCCTGAACGTCGAGAAGGCGCGTTTCGACAAGATGATCTCTTCGCAGGAAGTGGGCACCTTGATCACTGCGCTGGGCTGTGGCATTGGCCGCGATGAGTACAACATCGACAAGCTGCGTTATCACAACATCATCATCATGACCGATGCTGACGTCGACGGTTCGCACATCCGTACCCTGCTGCTGACCTTCTTCTTCCGTCAGCTGCCGGAGCTGATCGAGCGTGGCTACATCTACATCGCTCAGCCGCCGTTGTACAAAGTGAAGAAAGGCAAGCAAGAGCAATACATCAAAGACGACGACGCCATGGAAGAGTACATGACGCAGTCGGCCCTGGAAGATGCGAGCCTGCACCTGAACGAGGAAGCACCGGGTATCTCCGGCGAAGCCCTTGAGCGTCTGGTGAATGACTTCCGTCTGGTGATGAAGACCCTCAAGCGTCTGTCGCGCCTGTACCCGCAGGAACTGACCGAGCACTTCATCTACCTGCCAGCGGTGAGCATGGATCAACTGTCTGATCACGCAGCGATGCAGGATTGGCTGGCCCAGTACGAAGTTCGCCTGCGCACCGTCGAGAAGTCTGGCCTGGTCTATAAAGCCAGCCTGCGTGAAGACCGTGAGCGTAACGTCTGGCTGCCAGAGGTCGAACTGATCTCCCACGGCCTGTCGAACTACGTCACTTTCAACCGCGATTTCTTCGGCAGCAACGACTACAAGACCGTCGTCTCCCTGGGCGCTCAACTGAGCACCTTGCTGGACGAAGGCGCTTATATTCAGCGCGGCGAGCGCAAGAAAGCCGTCACCGAGTTCAAGGAAGCCCTTGAATGGTTGATGGCCGAAAGCACCAAGCGTCACACCATCCAGCGATACAAAGGTCTGGGTGAGATGAACCCGGATCAGCTGTGGGAAACCACCATGGACCCAGGCTCGCGCCGGATGCTCAAAGTGACCATCGAAGACGCCATTGGCGCGGACCAGATCTTCAACACTCTGATGGGTGATGCGGTCGAGCCACGTCGTGACTTCATCGAAAGCAACGCCCTGGCAGTCTCTAACCTGGACTTCTGATCCGGTACGACCTGCAGTAATAAAAAAGGCCAACGCTTAGCGTTGGCCTTTTTTATTGTTCGCGAGAAAACGTTTAGAGATCGCAGCCCACGCGCTAACCACGCTTCTCTGTAGGAGCTGCCGTAGGCTGCGATCTTTTGATTTTTACTCGCTCGTGCCGCTTACCACGCTTTCCAGCCGATACCCATACCCGTAGATCGTCAGCAACTGCCAACCGCGATCCGCTGTCAGCCCGAGCTTGTTGCGCAAGCGGTAGATGTGAGTATCCAGTGGCCTGGAAGACACCATTTCTTCGTGGGTCCAGAAACGCTCGTAGAGATATTCCCGTGACAGCGGCCGGCCCAGGTTGGCAAACAGGCAGCGGGCCAGACGGTATTCCCGTTCCGTCAGGCTGATCGGTTTACCGGCGCGGGTCACCGTCAGTTCGGCGTCGTCGAAGTTCAGATCGTTGAAGCTCAGCACTTCGCTGGCCGCATTGCGCTGCAAACCATGTCTACGCAGTATGGCGCTGACGCGGGCTTTGAGTTCATTGGGGCGAAACGGCTTGCTGACGTAATCATCGGCGCCGGCGTTCAACGCCTGGACGATGTCACTTTCGGCATCGCGACTGGTGAGCATGATGGCGGCGGGAGGCGCTTCCATGTGTTCGCGGGTCCAGCGCAAGAGCGATAGGCCACTGAGATCAGGCAACTGCCAGTCGAGTATCAACAAGTCGAAGGTTTCGCGTCGCAGCTGGCGCAGCAGATCTTCACCACGCTCGAAGCTGTGCAAGGTCCACGCTTGCTCCCCGGTTCCGGGAATCTGTCGCAGTGTCTGTTCCACCCGGCGTAGCTCGGCGGGTTCGTCATCCAGTATTGCGACACGCATGCGGGGCGTTTCCTTCTGCTCGTAGAGTGCGATGAGTAAAAAATCCTATGTGCCGAGTTTAGGCTGATTGTCTGAATCTGAACAATTATGGTGATTTGCTCCAGATTCCTTGTGTCTGGTTAGGCTGATATCAATTGGCCGTTAACCGGCGGATATCAGCTCGAAGACTCGAGGACGGAACGATGGAGAACAGGCTGAATCTTCGTGCACTGATCGCAAAGGTGATCAAGGGAAAGGCGCTGACACGCTGCCTGTCGTTGGCATTTGTGGCCTATGTCGGGGTTACGTCGCAGACCGTGAGCTCAAGCAGCGAAGCTCCGGGTGAACACGCGACACAGCGCTACTTCAGTCCTGCTGTGGTGAATGTGGCGTTCAGTGATTCACGAGGCTTTGCACCGGTCAGCACCTCCGCAGACAGCGAGCAACCGGTTCCCCTGCGGCTTCCCGAAGAGCAGCAGCGTTGGGTGTTCTGACAACGGGCTCGGGCAATTCTGAACAATTATGGAGAATTGCCTCATCGGCCATGGGGGTCGGTAAATTCTCAAGCGTGAGTGGCACAGGAGCATTCGGAAGTGCTCCGACACAGGGAGTGTCATCGCCAACCTGGCGGGACCGCCGATCGCCGGTTCGCTTGCGGTCTGCAGTTCAGGGGAAAAAAAGGAGTGCCTCTTCACATTGTAAAACCGGATCGATGTTGAATCGGTTCCGACACAAGGATGTGTCACCTCCTACCCTCTTTGATTTGTTTATGTTCATGGATAACCGCGACTGCTTTTGTAATCGATGTGGGCGTTATGCATAGACGTGGGCTATCTGCTGCAGAGCCCTGTCAGGTATGGTGCGTAAGGCTGATGAATCAGCTGGTCGGCCAGATTCTAATAAAAGCGTGAAAAGCGAATCCAATGAACCACATGACTTCTTTGCATTGTCACCGCCTGGGCAGCTGTCTGTTGCTGGTCGTTGGTTTGGTGAGCCCATTGACGCAGAACGCATCCGCAGCACTCCTCGAATCAAAGCGCTTGCCGTATATCGATGACCATCAGCAATGCCGTGGACAACCCCTGCCCGCCACGGTCGAGCACCTGACGGGCGAAGCCTGGAAGCTCGATAGCAAGGGCAAGCAGGTGGCGCTCGAAGAAGGGATGACGGTTGACGAGCAGGAAGGCGTGAAGACCTCCCCTTCGGCGTTCGTCAGTCTGTCGTTGGGCGACGGATCGCGCATTGTTCTGCCGTCCAGTTCACAGGTCACGTTGCGGTTGAACGAAGAACTCGTTATACCGCAGGTGATTCTTGAGCAAGGTCAGGTCGAGTCGTATGTGATCAAGCGCGCCAGCGACTATGATCGTTTTCAGATCGTGACGCCGGTGGGCGTGCTCGGGGTCCGTGGCACACACTTTCGGGTGCGAAACAATGACAATGGGCAATCGCTGATCGAAGTACTGAATGGCCAGGTGGCCGTCGATCGTGGTGAAGACATTGACGCGCCAGCGAAAAAACGCACGGGTAAACCGCTCGCGAAAAAAGCTGAAAAACCAGCAGATGAAGTGCAGGTCATGGCTCGCCAGGGCTTACGTATTCAGAAGGAAGGCAAGCTGACGCCGATCGAGCTATTGCCCGCGCCGCAGTTGTTGGGGCAGACGGGTCAAACCGGCCCCTCTCCGGTCTGGCAGTTGATCATGAAACCCTTAAACGGGGCCACACGCTACCGGGCGCAAGTGGCGACCGACACGGACTTCCTGAACATCAAGCAGGAACAGTTTTCCAGTACGCCAGAGATCAATTTCAGTGGATTGAAAGCGTTTTTCTACCATGTTCGACTCTCTGCGTATGACGCGCAGGGACTTGAGGGAGAGACCGGGGTATATGACATCTTCTATTACCCCAGGACCACGCGTGTCCAATAACGACTCGGCTATGTGCCGATGAAGCGCTGGCCAAGGAAGGAAGGTCGCGAGCCGACCCAGGCCCAGCGGCTGTTTCGTCGAATGGTCCGTGAATGGCTGTGGGTCAGTCTGATCCTGCTGCCCTTGACCGCGATTCTGTCCTTGAGCCATGGGCTGACGCTGAGCAATCTGCTGTACGACAACCTGCGTCGGCTGAGCCCGCTCCCGGTCGACCCGCGAATTCTCATCATCACCATCGACGATTACAGCTTGCAGCAACTCGGTCAGTGGCCGTGGTCACGGACCTTGCACGCTGGCCTGCTGGATCGGCTCACTGATGCAAGGGTCAAGGGCGTGCTGTTCGACGTCATCTTCAGCGAGCCCGACAAGCTTCCCGACAACGATCTGCGCCTGGCACAAGCGATGTGCCGGGCCGGCAACGTGTTTGTGCCTTTGCTGCGCGAAGGGGTTGCGCGTTATGGGCAGCCGCTGGGTGAAATCGAACCTGTAGCGCCGTTGAGCCACTGTGCCAAAGGTATCGGGCATATCAACGCCGAGGCGGATGCTGATGGCATCGTGCGCAGCGTGTACCTGCGTGAAGGCCCTGAGCGCAACCCGAGAGCACAATTGGCCTGGTTGCTCTACGAGATGACCACAAACGGCCCGGATACCCTGCCCGGCTCGCCGTTGTCACTGACGGTTCAAGGCTGGCAACGAACCAACGGCATTCGAATTCCCTTTATCAGCGCAAATGCGGGTTTCCCCAGTGTTCCCTACGTCAGCGTGCTGCGCGGCGAAGTGCCGCCCGAGTTGCTGCGTGATCGCCTGATCCTGATTGGCTCTACGGCGCCTGGGCTGGGCGACCGATACGTGACACCGCAATCGGAGAGTATCGGCACAACACCGGGCATCGAGATTCAAGCCAACATCCTCAACGGTCTGCTGCAACAGCGCAGCATCGTGGTGCTCGCCGATGGCTGGGCGGTTGGGTTGTCGACGGTCATCGTCGCGTTGCTGCTGGCCTTGCTGCTGTTCCGTCCACGACGCGCCTTGTGGTTGACCCTGGGATGCATGGTGATGGCCCTGCTCACCTCGGCGCTGCTGCTCCGAGCGGGTTGGTGGTGGTCGCCCGCCGCCAGCTTGCTCGGAATGCTGCTGGGTTACCTGATCTGGAACTGGCGACGGCTGAGCGCAGTGCTGGCTTACTTCGGCTGGGAACTGGCGCGGCTCGATAACGAGCCGAAAGTGTTCCCCGAGCGCCGCCGTACGCCATCACCGGTTGGCGATGTATTGCAGGGGCAGATCGTTGCACTGGAACAGGCCATGAGCCGGACCCGCGATACCCGACGGTTCATCGCCGACGGCCTGGAGTACCTGCCGGTGGCGACGCTGATCAGCGATCCCAACGGTCGAATCCTGCTGGCCAACCGCAATGCCCGGAGTCTGTTTGCCAGCGATCTGGTCGGCGAAGATCTGCTGCGACGGCTCTCGGATATTGGTTATCCGGGGCTTCTTGAACAGGGACGTTGCGCGTTGTCGACGCTTGAGACCAGCGAGTTTCGCGACACCCAAGGGCGAAGCTTGCGTCTGGACCTTGCGCCGTTACTGCCGGCGGAGGGTGGAACGGCGATTGGCTGGCTGCTCAGCCTTACGGATTTGAGCCTCGAGCGCGATGCCGAGGAACAGCGCGCGGTGCTGCTGCGGTTCCTTTCCCACGACCTGCGCGCACCCCATTCGGCGATTCTGGCCTTGCTCGACGTCCAGCATTACCAAGGCACGGGCGATACGCAGCTGTTCAGCCAGATCGAGTTGCAAGTGCGCAAAGCCTTGAGCCTGACCGAGGCCTTTGTGCAGTTGGCCAAAGCCGAGTCCGAGGCGTACCAGTTCGAACCGAGCATGTTCGCGATGCTGGTGCTCGATGCGTTCGATCAAGCGATGAGTACCGCGCAACTCAAGCAGATCGAGTTGCTGCATGATCTGGATGAAGAGGAGGAATGCATGGTCCTGGCCGACCAGTCGTTGCTGACCCGGGCGCTGTTCAACCTGCTGGAAAATGCCATCAAGTACAGCCCGGCAGGTTCGCAGGTTCGCGTACGGGTGAGTTGTGCACAGGGCTGGCTGACCTGCGATATCACCGACCAGGGTAAAGGCATTACGGCCGAGGAGCTGCCCGAGTTGTTCAGCCAGTACCGGCGCTTTGCATCGTCTGAAGACAGTGACGGATTGGGCCTGGGATTGTCCATGGTCAAAGCCGTGGTGGATCGCCACGGTGGACGGATTTTCTGTGAAAGCCGGATCGGGCAAGGCACGACCTTCAGCGTTCAACTGCCGTTGCTGGAAGAGTGACCGACACCCTTTGTAGCAGCTGCCGAAGGCTGCGTCCGACTGCGCAGCAGTCGTAAAATCAGGCACCGCGTTCTTTCGGGCAAACCGCATACACAGGATTTGCGAGGACTTCGTCCTCGAACGCAGCCTCGCAGGCTCGACAGCTGCTACGGATCGGGTGATAACCAGGGATTGAAACAGGCATAAAAAAACCGGCGCAAATAGCCGGTTTTTTTGCGTCGTGAAAACTTATGCACGTTTTCCTGAGTTTTATGAGCTTAAGAAATATCTATATAAATCATAAATTTAGATAACAAATAAGACGCTTTTCAACAAAACCGTACACAGGTTATCCACAGAACCTCAGACAGTCTCTTTATCCGCCGCAGCGGGCAGTGGCGGTAGCGAACCCATGTCCCGTTGGGTCTGTTCGTTCCAGGCCGCAGCGCGGTCGTTGAGCTCGGCAATCGCTCGTGGGCCGGTACCTTCGGCGTACATCGGCGCACCGATGACAACGGTGATGGTGCCAGGTGTTTTCACCCAACCGGTTTTCGGCCAGAACTTGCCGGCGTTATGGGCGATTGGCAGCACGGGCAACTGCGCGTTGACCGCCAACGCTGTACCACCACGGGAGAACTTGCCGACCGTGCCAAACGGAACGCGGGTGCCTTCTGGAAAAATCAGTACCCAGACTTTGTCCTTGAGCAGCTCATCACCCTTCTTCGCCACATGCTTGAGCGCGGCTTTCGGGTTGTCGCGATCAATGGCGATCGGTCGCAGCATGGCCATCGCCCAGCCGAAGAACGGTACATACAGCAATTCGCGCTTGAGCACCTGGCTCAACGGCTCGAAGTAGGCCGACAGAAAGAACGTTTCCCAGGTGCTCTGGTGGTTCGACAGAATCACGCATGGCTGGTCGGGGATGTTCTCGGCGCCTTTGACTTCATAGCGGATGTCCAGGAACACCTTGCTCAGCCACAGTGCGCAGCGGCACCAGTAGACGTTGATGAAACGGTAGCGCGCCTTGAACGGTAAGAAAGGCGCGATAAAAAAGCTCAGGCTGCACCAGAGCAATGAGCTGGTGCCCAGCAGCAGGTAAAAAAGAAAGGTTCTGATTGCCTGCAAGATCGACATAGCGGCATTTGCCTATTAAAAGTGCGCTCCCGAACAGTCCTTGATCAGGATGTCAGAATCGCCCTAGTTGTGGATAAGTTCTGCGGCAATCGCCGCCAGATCGTCAAAAATCAAAGTACCTACCGGTAGGGTCAAGCCCTGAGTCTTTTCGCCTTTTCCGGTTTTTACCAAAACTGGCTGACAGTCGACGGCTTTTGCCGCCTCCAGGTCACCGAGACTGTCGCCGACGAACCACAGGTTAGTCAGCGCCACGTCGTAATGTGCGGCAATGGTTTTAAGCATGCCGGGTTTGGGCTTACGACAGTCGCAGCCTTCGTCCGGCCCATGCGGGCAATAGACGATCAGCCCGACCTCACCACCCTGCTCCGCCACCAACGTGCGCAAGCGCTCGTGCATGGCGTCGAGGGTGGCGACATCGTAGTAGCCACGAGCAATGCCCGACTGGTTGGTAGCGACTGCTACCGTCCAGCCGGCCTTGCTCAACTGCGCAATGGCTTCGATCGAGCCGGGGAGCGGAATCCACTCTTCCACCGACTTGATGTAAGCGTCGGAGTCGTAATTGATCACTCCGTCCCGATCGAGAATCAGCAGTTTCAACAGCAGCTCCTCAGCCCAGCAACGAGATGTCGGCAACGCCGAGGAACAGGCCGCGCAGGCGTGCCAGCAACGCATAACGGTTGGCGCGGACCTTGGCGTCTTCAGCGTTGACCATCACCGCTTCGAAGAACGCATCGACCGGCTCGCGCAAGGCGGCCAGACGTGCCAGCGACTCGCTGTACTGACGGGCTGCGGCCATTGGCTGCACCGCTTGATCTGCTTGCTGGATCGCCGAGTACAGGGAGAACTCGGCGGCGTTGTCGAAGTACTTGGCTTCAACAGTGGCCGGCACGCTGCCTTCGAGTTTGCTCAGCAGGTTCGATACGCGCTTGTTCACCGCCGCCAGTGCGGCGGCTTCCGGCAATTTGCGGAACGCTTCCACCGCTTGTACACGCTGATCGAAGTCCAGGGCCGAACCCGGTTTCAGGGCACGAACCGACAGGTAAGTGGCCACATCCACGCCTTCGTCTTCGTAACGGGCACGCAGACGGTCGAAGATGAACTCCAGCACCGAATCAGCCAGGCCAGCAGCCTTGACCTTGCTGCCGAACGAGTTGACGGCGAAGGCCACGGCGTCGGTCAGGTCCAGGTCGAGCTTCTTGTCGATCAGGATCCGCAGCACGCCGAGTGCGGCACGGCGCAGGGCATACGGGTCTTTGCTACCGGTTGGCAGCATGCCGACACCGAAGATCCCGACCAGGGTGTCGAGCTTGTCGGCGATCGCCACGGCCGCACCGGTCAGGGTAGTCGGCAATTCAGCGCCGGCACCACGCGGCATGTATTGCTCGTTCAGCGCCAGCGCGACATCGTCTGGCTCGCCATCGTTGAGGGCGTAGTAGTAACCGGCGACACCTTGCATCTCCGGGAACTCACCGACCATTTCGGTCGCCAGGTCGCACTTCGACAGCAGGCCGGCACGCGCCGCCCACTGGGCGTTGCCGCCAATGTGTGGAGCGATGAACGCGGCGAGTTTGGAAACGCGCTCGGCCTTGTCGTAGACGCTGCCGAGTTTTTCCTGGAACACAACGTTTTGCAGGCGCAGGTTGAAGTCTTCGAGTTTCTGCTTCTTGTCTTGCTTGAAGAAGAATTCGGCGTCGGTCAGGCGTGGGCGAACCACTTTCTCGTTACCGTCGATGATCTGCTGCGGGTCTTTGCTCTCGATGTTGGCCACGGTAATGAAACGTGGCAGCAACTTGCCGTCGGCATCCAGCAGGCAGAAGTACTTCTGGTTGTCCTGCATGGTGGTGATCAGGGCTTCTTGCGGCACATCAAGGAAACGCTCCTCGAACGAGCACACCAGCGGCACTGGCCATTCCACCAGCGCGGTCACTTCGTCGAGCAGGCTCGGCGGCACGATCGCGGTGCCTTCCTGCATCGTTGCCAGCTCGGCGGTGCGCTTGCTGATCAGCTCGCGGCGCTCATTGGCATCGGCCAATACGTAGGCCGCGCGCAAGTCGTTCAGGTAGTTGGCTGGCGAGGTGATGCGCACGCTTTCCGGGTGATGGAAGCGGTGACCACGGGAATCGCGACCGGCCTTCTGGGCGAGGATGGTGCAGTCGACCACCTGGTCGCCGAGCAGCATCACCAGCCATTGGGTTGGACGAACGAACTCTTCCTTGCGAGCGCCCCAGCGCATGCGCTTCGGGATAGGCAAGTCGTTCAGCGAGTCTTCGACGATGGTCGGCAACAGGCTGGCGGTCGGCTTGCCGGCGATGCTTTGGCTGTAACGCAGCTTCGGCCCGCTCTGATCGATTTCGCTCAGCTCGACACCGCACTTCTTGGCAAAACCCAGGGCAGCCTGGGTCGGGTTGCCTTCGGCATCGAACGCGGCCTGACGTGGCGGGCCGTCGAGGTTGATGCTGCGATCCGGCTGCTGGGTGGCCAGTGCGGTGATCATCACGGCCAGACGACGCGGTGCGGCGTAGACCTGTTTGGCTTCAAAGTTCAGGCCAGCGGCCAGCAGGCCCTTCTCGATACCGGCGAGGAAAGCGTCGGCCAGGGTGTTCAGGGCCTTGGGTGGCAGCTCTTCGGTGCCCAGTTCAACCAGGAAATCTTGAGCACTCATTGTGCAGCCTCCAGCTTAGCCAACACTTCATCACGCAAATCCGGGGTCGCCATCGGGAAGCCCAGCTTGGCGCGAGCCAGCAGGTAGGCTTGCGCAACGGAACGCGCCAGGGTGCGGACACGCAGAATGTATTGCTGACGCGCCGTCACCGAGATTGCCCGGCGTGCATCCAGCAGGTTGAAGGTGTGCGAGGCCTTCAGAACCATTTCGTAGCTTGGCAGCGGCAGCGGTTGATCGAGTTCGATCAGGCGCTTGGCTTCGCTTTCGTAGAAATCGAACAGTTCGAACAGCTTCTCGACGTTGGCGTGTTCGAAGTTGTAGGTCGACTGTTCCACTTCGTTCTGGTGGAACACATCGCCATAGGTCACTTTGCCGAACGGACCGTCAGCCCAGACCAGGTCGTAGACCGAATCCACGCCTTGCAGGTACATGGCCAGACGCTCGAGACCGTAGGTGATCTCGCCGGTCACCGGGTAGCACTCGATGCCGCCCGCCGCCTGGAAGTAGGTGAACTGCGTCACTTCCATGCCGTTGAGCCAGACTTCCCAGCCCAGACCCCAGGCGCCGAGGGTCGGCGATTCCCAGTTGTCTTCGACGAAACGGATGTCGTGCACCAATGGGTCCAGGCCCACGTGCTTGAGGGAGCCCAGGTACAGTTCCTGGAAGTTGTCCGGGTTCGGCTTCAGGACTACCTGGAACTGGTAGTAGTGCTGCAGACGGTTCGGGTTTTCGCCGTAGCGGCCGTCAGTCGGGCGACGACTGGGCTGCACATAAGCGGCGTTCCAGGTTTCTGTTCTGATGTCTCGTTGTAACTTGTCGTTTTGGTTATTGTGGTT
>NZ_JBIUVW010000061.1:0-27922 GCF_044743155.1 Pseudomonas sp. NPDC087697
CGGCTTCCAGGTCCCTCCCTCGATGATCAGTCGAGAACTATCGCTCCTGACGGAGCGATAGTCGAGATACAAGGAGCTGCCGAAGGCTGCGATCTGTTGATCTTGATCTTCGGCGATCTTGAGGCCGCCAAAAGATCGCAGCCTTCGGCAGCTCCTACGGGGGCGTATCCATTTACGACATACCGAGTGGACCGATTTTGCCGGTTCTTGTGGCTTGCAGCTTGATGCTTGCCGCGATCTCTCAGCGACATACTCAATCCCGCCATCCTTGTAGGGCAATCCCTACACTCAACCTTCCATCCGGCTGAGGCGATTCTCTCCTGCACCCCGATTTGCGTGGTCCCAAGGCTCCACTAGGCTTAGTCCTCAGCAGTCCTACATATGAAGAACACAAAGGTGCGGGTATGAGCGAGGTCGATTCAAGCGCTGGGGCGAGTGATGTTCTGGTCAGCTTTCGTGGAGTGCAAAAGAGCTACGACGGCGAGAACCTGATCGTCAAAGACCTCAACCTGGAGATTCGCAAAGGCGAATTCCTCACCTTGCTCGGGCCGTCCGGCTCCGGCAAGACCACCAGTCTGATGATGCTCGCCGGTTTCGAAACGCCGACTGCTGGTGAAATCCAGCTGGCCGGACGTTCCATCAACAACGTGCCGCCGCACAAGCGCGACATCGGCATGGTGTTCCAGAACTACGCGTTGTTCCCGCACATGACGGTGGCCGAGAACCTGGCGTTCCCGCTGACCGTGCGTGGCCTGAACAAAAGCGACGTCAGTGACCGGGTCAAGCGCGTGCTCAGCATGGTTCAGCTCGACGCGTTCGCTCAGCGTTATCCGGCGCAGCTTTCCGGTGGTCAGCAACAGCGTGTGGCGCTGGCCCGGGCGCTGGTGTTCGAACCGCAACTGGTGCTGATGGACGAACCGCTGGGCGCACTGGACAAACAGCTGCGTGAACACATGCAGATGGAAATCAAGCACCTGCACCAGCGCCTCGGCGTGACCGTGGTCTACGTGACCCACGACCAGGGCGAAGCCCTGACCATGTCCGATCGCGTGGCGGTCTTCCATCAAGGCGAAATACAGCAGATCGCGCCACCGCGCGAGCTCTATGAAAAGCCAAAGAACACTTTCGTTGCCAACTTCATCGGCGAGAACAACCGTCTCAACGGTCGTTTGCACAGCCACACCGGCGACCGCTGCGTGGTTGAGCTGGGGCGTGGTGAAAAGGTCGAAGCGCTGGCAGTGAATGTCGGCAAGACCGGTGAGCCAGTGACGCTGTCCATTCGTCCGGAGCGCGTGAGCCTCAACGGTTCAAGCGAATCGTGCGTCAACCGCTTCTCAGGGAGGGTGGCGGAATTCATCTATCTGGGCGATCACGTCCGTGTTCGCCTGGAAGTCTGTGGCAAGACCGACTTCTTCGTGAAACAGCCGATCGCCGAGCTGGATCCGGCGCTGGCGGTCGGAGACGTGGTACCGCTTGGCTGGCAGGTCGAACACGTTCGCGCGCTCGACCCACTTCTAGAGGCGAACTGATCGCCCCCTGTTTCACCAACACCAACCCTGCACGTGGAGAGAACAATAAATGTTGAGATCCCTGAAATTCACCGCCCTCGTTATGGGCATGATGGGTGCGGCACACGCGATGGCGGCTGGCCCGGACCTGACCGTGGTGTCGTTTGGCGGCGCGAACAAGGCGGCGCAGGTCAAGGCTTTCTACGCACCATGGGAAGCCGCGGGTAACGGCAAGATCGTCGCCGGCGAATACAACGGTGAAATGGCCAAGGTCAAAGCCATGGTCGACACCAAGAGCGTGTCCTGGGACCTGGTCGAAGTTGAATCGCCAGAACTGTCCCGTGGTTGCGACGAGGACATGTTCGAGCCGCTCGATCCGGCGCTGTTCGGTAAGTCCGAAGACTACGTCAAGGGCGCTATCCAGCCCTGCGGCGTGGGCTTCTTCGTGTGGTCGACCGTATTGGCCTACAACGCCGACAAGCTGGCAAGCGCACCGACCAGTTGGGTGGATTTCTGGGATACCAAGAAATTCCCGGGCAAACGTGGCCTGCGTAAAGGCGCCAAGTACACCCTCGAATTCGCTTTGATGGCCGACGGCGTTGCGCCGAAAGACGTCTACAAAGTGCTGGCCAGCAAGGATGGTCAGGACCGCGCGTTCAAGAAGCTCGATGAGCTCAAACCAAGCATTCAGTGGTGGGAAGCGGGCGCTCAGCCGCCGCAGTATCTGGCTTCCGGCGACGTCGTCATGAGCTCGGCCTACAACGGCCGGATCGCTGCCGTGCAGAAAGAAAGCCACCTGAAAGTGGTATGGAACGGCGGCATCTACGACTTCGACGCCTGGGCGATTCCAAAAGGCCTGGATAAAGCCCGCGCCGCAGCTGCGAAGAAATTCATCGCGTACTCGGTCATGCCGCAACAGCAGAAAACCTACTCGGAAAACATCGCCTACGGCCCGGCCAATACCCAAGCCGTACCGTTGTTGTCCAAAGACATTCTGAAAGACATGCCGACCACCCCGGAAAACATCGCCAATCAGGTGCAGATCGACGTCAGCTTCTGGGCTGACAACGGCGAGCAACTGGAGCAGCGTTTCAACTCGTGGGCTGCCAAGTAGGAGCTGCCGAAGGCTGCGATCTTTTGATCTGGTTTTTGCGGTTGTTTCGCAGCGTCAAAGGCAAAAGATCGCAGGCTCCTACGGAGTGCGTGTTTTCACAATGAACAGAGGCGGCCTCCCGGCTATGGGAGGCCGCCCTCTGAAATGATCCAAGATTTTCGGAGTTCGCCATGGCCATCGCCGTTCCCCTGAACGAGGGCACCAATCGCACCTTGAAGCAGCGCCTTGCGCGTGCCGAGCGGGTCAACCGCTGGAAGGCCCAGGCCTTGATCGCGCCCTTGGTGCTGTTTCTGTTGTTGGTGTTTCTGGTGCCGATCGTGGCGCTGCTCTACAAAAGTGTCGGTAACCCGGAAGTGGTCGGCGGGATGCCGCGCACCGTGGCTGCCATTGCGACCTGGGATGGTCGAGGCTTGCCGGCGGATCCGGTTTTCAAGGCTGCCAGCGAAGACCTCGCCGATGCCCGCAAGAATCAAAGCCTGGGCGATCTGTCCAAGCGACTGAACATGGAGTTGGCCGGCTATCGCAGCCTGCTGACCAAAACCGCGCGAGCGCTGCCGTTCAAGACTGAACCGGCCTCTTATAAAGACGCGCTTGAAGCGCTGGATGAGCGTTGGGGCGACCCGGCCTATTGGCAAGCGGTACGCCGCAACACCAGCAGCCTGACGCCGTATTACCTGTTGGCGGCAGTCGACCACCGGATCGACGACCTCGGCGAAATCGCCCCGGCGACCCCCGATCAGGCGATCTACCTTGAGATCTTTGCCCGGACCTTCTGGATGGGCCTGATCATCACCGCAATCTGCCTGGTGCTGGCCTATCCGTTGGCGTACCTGCTGGCCAACTTGCCGTCGCGCCAAAGCAACCTGCTGATGATTCTGGTGTTGCTACCGTTCTGGACCTCGATTCTGGTGCGGGTGGCGGCGTGGATTGTGTTGCTGCAATCGGGTGGGCTGATCAACAGCGCGATGATGGCCATGGGCATCATCGATAAGCCGCTGGAACTGGTGTTCAACCGCACCGGGGTTTACATCTCGATGGTGCACATCCTGCTGCCGTTCATGATTCTGCCGATCTACAGCGTGATGAAAGGCATCTCGCCGACCTACATGCGTGCCGCGATCTCGCTGGGTTGCCATCCGTTTGCCAGCTTCTGGCGGGTGTACTTCCCGCAGACCTATGCCGGTGTCGGCGCCGGTTGCCTGTTGGTGTTCATCTTGGCGATTGGTTACTACATCACCCCGGCGCTGCTCGGCAGTCCGAACGATCAGATGGTCAGCTACTTCGTCGCCTTCTACACCAACACCAGCATTAACTGGGGCATGGCGACTGCTCTCGGCGGGCTGCTGCTGTTGGCGACCATCGTGCTCTATCTGATTTACAGCTGGCTGGTAGGCGCAAGCCGCCTGCGTCTGAGCTAAGGGGAGAATCGAAATGCTGAGTCCTTATATGTCGCCCGTTGAGCGGGTGTGGTTCTACAGCTTGCGCACTCTCTGCGGGCTGATCCTGTTGTTCCTGATTTTGCCGGTGCTGGTGATCATCCCGCTGTCGTTCAACTCGGGGAGTTTTCTGGTCTATCCACTGCAAGGGTTCTCGTTGCACTGGTATCAGGACTTCTTTGCGTCGGCCGAATGGATGCGTTCGCTGAAGAACAGCATGATTGTCGCCCCGGCGGCGACGGTGCTGGCGATGGTTTTCGGTACATTGGCGGCGATTGGCCTGACCCGTGGCGACTTCCCCGGCAAGGCGCTGGTGATGGCGTTGGTGATCTCGCCGATGGTGGTGCCGGTGGTGATCATCGGTGTGGCCAGTTACCTGGCCTTCGCTCCGCTGGGATTTGGCAACAGCTTTATCTCGCTGATTGTCGTGCATGCGGTGTTGGGCGTACCGTTCGTGATCATTACCGTGTCGGCTACTTTGCAAGGTTTTAACCAAAACCTGGTGCGTGCCGCCGCCAGCCTGGGGGCCTCACCACTGACGGCGTTCCGCCGTGTGACCTTGCCGTTGATCGCGCCGGGGGTGATTTCAGGGGCGCTGTTTGCCTTCGCGACGTCGTTCGATGAGGTGGTGGTCACGTTGTTCCTTGCCGGTCCCCAACAGGCGACATTGCCGCGGCAGATGTTCAGCGGTATCCGCGAGAACCTCAGCCCAACCATCGCCGCCGCCGCGACGCTGCTGATCGCTTTCTCGGTGTTCCTGCTGCTGACCCTGGAATGGCTGCGTGGCCGCAGCGAGAAACTGCGTACCGCGCAGGTGTAACGGAGCACTCGGTCAAAATGTGGGAGCGAGCTTGCTCGCGATGAGGGACTGACATTCACCATTGATGTCGACTGACAGTCCGCTATCGCGAGCAAGCTCGCTCCCACATTGGATCTTTTGTCATTCGCCAGCTGAATAACAGACAAACCCCAATCCCCAGCTACTATTGTGCCCAGCTCCCCTATTTATAAGAGGCTGCGCACATGAGTATTTCCTCTTTCAAAATCGCTCACAAATTGCTCACCGGCACAGGTGCTATCGAGCAACTGGCCGCCGAACTGACCCGTCTGGATGTCGACTACCCTCTGATTGTCACCGATGCCGCGCTGGTCAAGTCCGGCACGGTGGAGCTGGCGCTGGCGCAACTGGGTGGGCGCACATACGAAATTTTCGACCGGGTGTTGCCAGATCCGGAAATCGCCATCGTTGAAGACTGCATGCGCGTTTACCGCGACGGTGGGCATGACGGTCTGATTGGCCTCGGTGGCGGCAGCGCCATCGACATCGCCAAAAGTGTTGCAGCCTATGCCGGTTACCACGGCGCGCTCGAGGACTTGTTCGGTGTTGATCAGGTGCCACGCAAGGGGCCGCCGCTGATTGCTATTCCGACCACCGCCGGCACCGGTTCGGAGGTCACCAACGTGGCGATTCTTTCCGACAAGGTCGCGCAGCTGAAAAAAGGCATCATCAGTGATTACTTGCTGCCGGATGTTGCTCTGGTCAGCCCGCAAATGACCCTGACTTGCCCGCGCAGTGTGACGGCCGCCAGTGGCGTCGATGCGCTGGTGCATGCTGTCGAATCCTATCTGTCGCTCAACGCCTCGCCGATTACCGACGCGCTGGCCATCGGCGCTATCAAGCTGATCGCCACGGCATTGCCCAAGGCCTACGCCAACCCTTCGAACCTGCAGGCCCGTGAAGACATGGCCACCGCCAGCCTGATGGCCGGCATGGCGTTCGGTAACGCCGGGGTCGGCGCGGTGCATGCCTTGGCTTATCCGCTGGGCGGGCGTTTCAACATTACGCACGGTGTCAGCAACGCCTTGTTGCTGCCGTACGTCATGAACTGGAACAAGATGGCGTGCGTCGAGCGCATGCGGGATATCGCCGAAGCTCTTGGCGTGAAAACGGCGCAGTTGAGCGCTGACGAGGCGGCGGATAAAGCCGTCGAGGCCATGGCGCGACTCTGTGCCGCAGTGGAAATCCCCCAAGGTCTGCACAGCTTTGGCATACCGGAAGATGCAATCCCGGCGATGGCCGTGGAGGCCGCGGGAATAGAGCGATTGATGCGCAACAACCCGCGCAAATTGAGCACTGCCGATATTGAAAAGATCTATCGAGCGGCCTACTGATCATCGCGGTCACGGTGCGCGCGTCAAAGCATGAGGTATACAATGCGCGCCATCGTGATTTTGCTCAAAAAAGGTGCGTCATGCAGCCCTTCGCTATTGCTCCGTCGATTCTCTCCGCCGACTTCGCCCGCCTGGGCGAGGAAGTGGACAACGTTCTGGCCGCCGGCGCCGACATCGTTCACTTCGATGTCATGGACAACCACTACGTGCCAAATCTGACCATCGGGCCGATGGTCTGCTCGGCATTGCGCAAGTACGGCATCACCGCGCCGATCGACGCGCACCTGATGGTCAGCCCGGTAGACCGCATCATTGGCGACTTCATCGACGCCGGCGCGACCTACATCACCTTCCACCCGGAAGCTACGCTGCACGTCGACCGCTCCCTGCAAATGATCCGCGAGGGTGGTTGCAAGGCGGGCCTGGTGTTCAACCCGGCAACCCCGCTGGACGTGCTCAAGTACGTGATGGACAAGGTCGACATGATCCTGCTGATGAGCGTCAACCCGGGCTTCGGCGGGCAGAAATTCATTCCAGGTACCCTCGACAAGCTGCGCGAAGTCCGCGCGATGATCGATGCGTCGGGCCGTGACATTCGCCTGGAAATCGACGGTGGCGTGAACGTGAACAACATCCGGGAAATCGCCGCTGCTGGCGCTGACACCTTTGTCGCCGGCTCGGCCATTTTCAATGCGCCGAACTACCAGGAAGTGATTGAAAAGATGCGTTCCGAACTGGCACTGGCTCGCCCATGAGTGGTTTTGAGCAACTGTTCCCGGGGCGTCTGCCGCGGCTGGTGATGTTCGATCTGGATGGCACGCTGATCGATTCGGTCCCGGACCTGGCAGTGGCTGTGGATAACATGCTGCTCAAACTCGGGCGTGCCCCGGCAGGTCTCGACGCGGTGCGCGAGTGGGTTGGCAACGGTGCGCCGGTGCTGGTCCGTCGCGCACTGGCGGGCAATATCGATCACGCGAGTATCGATGATGGCGAGGCCGAGCACGCGCTGGAGATTTTCATGGAAGCCTACGCGGACGGCCATGAACTGACGATGGTTTACCCCGGCGCACGCGAAACCCTAAGGTGGCTGCGCAAGCAGGGCGTCGAAATGGCATTGATCACCAACAAGCCGGAGCGCTTTGTCGCTCCGTTGCTGGATCAGCTGAAAATCGGCCGTTACTTCCGCTGGATCATCGGTGGCGACACCCTGCCGCAGAAAAAACCTGACCCGGCGGCGCTGTTTTTCGTGATGAAAATGGCCAATATCCCGGCCTCCCAGTCGCTGTTCATCGGTGACTCGCGCAGCGACGTGCTGGCGGCCAAGGCGGCGGGCGTGAAGTGCGTAGCCCTGAGCTATGGCTATAACCATGGCCGGCCGATTGCCGAAGAATCGCCGGCGTTGGTGATCGACGATCTGCGCAAACTAATTCCCGGTTGCCTGGATCCGGCCGCTGAGATAACGTTGCCCGACGCTGTTCAATCCCCTCCTGGAAATTCCATCGTGGTGGTCACTCGCAAACTCTGGATGAAAGTCATCAAGGCCCTGGCCCGCTGGCGTTGGCGCGCCTGACTTGATCCTGGCCGGCTATCCGGCGCGTTTGCACACCTGACCGTTTGACCCTCAAGCCACGAGGCACCTCATGATCCGCGAAGAATTCCTGCGTTTGGCCGCTGCCGGCTACAACCGTATCCCGCTTGCCTGCGAAACCCTTGCCGACTTCGACACACCGCTGTCGATCTACTTGAAACTGGCCGACGAGCCCAACTCCTATCTGCTGGAGTCGGTGCAGGGCGGCGAGAAATGGGGCCGTTACTCGATCATCGGGCTGCCGTGCCGCACGGTGCTGCGGGTGCATGACCATCACGTCAGCGTGACCGTCGATGGCGTCGAGGTAGAAAGCCACGATGTCGAAGACCCGCTGGCCTTCGTCGAAACGTTCAAGGCGCGTTACAACGTGCCGACCATTGCCGGTCTGCCGCGTTTCAACGGTGGTCTGGTGGGCTACTTCGGTTATGACTGCGTGCGTTACGTGGAGAAGCGTCTGGGCAAGTGCCCGAACCCGGATCCGTTGGGCGTGCCGGACATTCTGCTGATGGTCTCCGATGCGGTGGTGGTGTTCGACAATCTGGCCGGCAAGATGCACGCGATCGTGCTGGCCGACCCGTCGCAGGACAACGCCTTTGAGCAAGGTCAGGCGCGTCTGGAAGAACTGCTGGAAAAACTCCGCCAGCCGATCACCCCACGTCGTGGCCTGGACTTCAGCAAGCAACAAGCGGCTGATCCGGTGTTCCGTTCCAGTTTCACCCAGGACGATTACGAGCGGGCGGTGGACACCATCAAGGAATACATCCTCGCCGGTGACTGCATGCAGGTGGTGCCGTCGCAACGGATGTCCATCGACTTCAAGGCCGCGCCGATCGATCTGTACCGGGCGCTGCGTTGCTTCAACCCGACGCCGTATATGTACTTCTTCAACTTCGGCGACTTCCACGTCGTTGGCAGCTCGCCGGAAGTGCTGGTGCGGGTCGAAGACAACCTGATCACCGTGCGGCCGATCGCCGGCACTCGCCCGCGCGGGGCCAACGAAGAAGCTGACCTGCTGCTTGAAGAAGACCTGCTGTCGGACGCCAAGGAAATCGCCGAGCACTTGATGCTGATCGACCTTGGCCGCAACGATACCGGTCGCGTGTCGGAAATCGGTTCGGTGAAGCTCACCGAGAAAATGGTCATCGAGCGCTATTCCAACGTGATGCACATCGTTTCCAATGTCACCGGCCAGTTGAAAGCCGGCCTGACGGCGATGGACGCACTGCGGGCGATTCTGCCGGCAGGTACGTTGTCGGGCGCGCCGAAGATTCGCGCGATGGAAATCATCGACGAACTGGAGCCGGTCAAACGTGGCGTCTACGGTGGCGCGGTAGGTTACTTCGCCTGGAACGGCAACATGGACACCGCGATTGCCATCCGCACGGCGGTGATCAAAAACGGTGAACTGCATGTGCAAGCCGGTGGCGGCATTGTGGCGGACTCGGTGCCCGCACTGGAATGGGAAGAAACCCTGAACAAGCGCCGCGCCATGTTCCGCGCCGTGGCCCTGGCCGAGCAAACCCCACAAAACTGACTTCTGGCGAGTGAGCTTGTTGTGGCGAGGGAGCTTGCTCCCGCTGGCCTGCGAAGCAGGCCCGATTACGACTGCTTCGCAGCCGAGCGCGAGCAAGCTCGCTCGCCACAATAGCCGTGCCATAAAAAACGCTGCCTCCGAGAGGAGGCAGCGTTTTTTTATTGCCGGCGGTTTAGAAGTCCAGGCTGACACCCACGTTGATGCCCTGTTGGGTGAAGTCGTCATCCTTGCGAATGTTGTAGCTGGCACGCAACGCCAGGTCCGGGGTCAGTTTGTGGCTGACGCCCAGGTTCAGGCGGTTCAGGTTGGTTTGCGGGGTATACCCCTGCAGCGTGAAACGGTTGTTGGGCAGGCTGTTGAGGTTGATGGTCAGGTCCTGGGTATCGTCCTTATATTCGCGCTCATGAGCGAACTCGCCGAATACCTGAGTCTGCGGGGTGATCTGGTACTTGCCCTGCAAGCCAACACCGAGGCGTTTGGAGGTGCGCTTCTGGTCAGCGAAAGTCAGAGCAGTAGAGTCGTTACCGCTCTCCGAGTAACCATCGACTTGCACCTTGGCGTAATCGGCACTGACGAATGGCGACAGGTGCCACGGACTGCTGGCCAACGGCGCGATGTCGTAGCCTACCCGGCCGCTGGCGGCCAGCGTGTAGCCGCTGGTATCGCCTTTTTCTCCGCGCTCGTTGACGCCCAGATCGAATTTTCGCTTGAGGCTGTCGTAGTCCAGGTGCCCGGCAGTCAGAGCGGCATCAGCCCACCAGCGATTTTGCTGATACTGGGCGAACGCCGTGCCCAGGTAAGTGTTGAGCTTGTATTGCGAGTTGTCCTGGCCTGCCTCAAGCTTCTGATGATAGAACCCTGCCGCTACGCCTACGCGCCAGGCGTCATCGAGGCGGTAACTGCCACCGATGTTCAGGTTGTAGCCGTTTCCGTCAGCACTGGCGCTGCTGCGTTGGTCGTCGAAATCCTGATGCTGGCCACCACCGGCGACGATCGCCCGCCATTGGCCAACGCCTTGCCAGTTTTCCCAGTCGGCCAGCCATTGGTTACGCAGTTCATCCTGGTGCGCGCGTAATGTGCCCTGGGCTATCTCTGGCAACAATGTCAGCTCCCAGGGAGCGGCGAGCAGGGAATAAGCGTAATCGGCAATCAGCCATTGCCCGGCTTCGGTCGGGTGGACCGAGTCGTTGTAGATCAACTTGGTCGGATCCGGCGTGGCGCTGTTGATACCGTACCGGGCGTTTTCCGTACAGCTATCGCCGCTGAAGCAGGTCGCGGTGAGGTTCTGATCGGTGGCCAGGCCGAACTGCGCCGGGTTGGCGAAGGTCTCTTTGAGCAGCAGCGGTATATTGAGCGGAATGACCTCGGCGTTGACGTGCTGCAACTGGCTGACCAGTTCGGTGTTGAACTGGGCGCTGAGCTGGGAGGTAAAGGCCTGCAGCGGACTGCCATTGACCGCAGGGGTCAGGCCAATGTCAGGCAACAGCCAGACCATGATGTACTTGGCGCCAGCCTGTTGCAGCACCTGCACGCTGTTGACCAGTCGATCGGCTGCGGCGTTGGCCTGGTCAAGGCTGGTCACCCGACCCTGAAGGAAGTCGTTACCGCCACCCGAGAGGTAATACAGCGCATTCGGGTCGGCACGGAAGTTATTGGTCGGCAGATAACCAGGCCGACTGCGCTCACCGGTGTCCGAGGTGGTGGTGATCGAGTCGAGGATCTGATCGGTGCGGTAGCCGCCCGTAGCCCAGTTGTTGCCGTCTGGCAGGCCTTGGCTGGCACGGGCTGCCGAGGTGGAAGCGGCCGTTTGGTCAGGCGAAAATCCTAGTTTCCCCCCCAGCAATTGCGTCGAGTTGGCAGCGCGAACCTCGCCGTTGCCATCCTTGTAGGTCGGTCCGACGCGGTTGGTGAACCGCTCGGTTGCACCTGCGGGACCTCCAGTATCGGTAAACTGCCCGGCGTCGTTCAGGCTATCGCCAAAGACAATGAATTTCGAATAGGGGGCGGGCGCCGCGATGGCCTGAGCGCAGGCCATTGCAAGAAGACAACCGGCGAGCGGTACACACAACGTCTGTTTGATCATGAGAAAGTCCGTTTTATTTATTGTTGTAGTAAACGAAACGACAGTACCAAAAACTTTTGCGTTTTAGCTATGGCTAAAGGCCGCATCGATTGCTTGCGCTGCACCATATTGCACGCTCTGCTCAGCTAAGTTACTGTGCGGGAACGTATGAATGAGACCTGCCCCGTGTTGATCGTCAGCAAACTCTTGGATCAAGTCGTCAAGGCCCACGCCCGTTGGCGTTGGCGCGCCTGAATTTTCTCTGCCGGTCCGGCCGGACCTGTACCCGTTTGCCTTCTTACCTGTATGAAATGCCGCTTTTGCTGGTTCCATTCCAGCAACTGACTGAGCGCAGCAAGACTGCGGGTAAATCATTCGAAGGCCGTCTCAAAAGTCAGTGAATTCAAGAGGTTCCAAACCATGTTGCTGATGATCGATAACTACGACTCTTTTACCTACAACGTTGTGCAGTACCTCGGTGAGCTAGGCTCCGAGGTCAAGGTTGTGCGCAACGATGAGCTGACCATTGCCGAAATCGAAGCGCTCAAGCCTGAGCGTATCGTCGTGTCCCCCGGCCCATGCACCCCGACCGAAGCCGGCGTGTCCATCGAAGCCATCAAGTATTTCGCCGGCAAACTGCCGATTCTTGGCGTCTGCCTCGGGCATCAGTCCATCGGCCAGGCGTTTGGCGGTGATGTGGTACGCGCTCGCCAAGTCATGCACGGTAAGACTAGCCCGGTATTCCACGAGGACAAGGGTGTGTTCGAAGGTCTTAACCGTCCGCTGACCGTCACCCGCTATCACTCGTTGATTGTTAAGCGCGAAACCTTGCCTGATTGCCTGGAGTTGACCGCCTGGACTCAGCTCGAAGACGGCTCGGTCGATGAAATCATGGGCCTGCGCCACAAGACACTGAACATCGAAGGGGTGCAATTTCACCCCGAGTCGATCCTGACCGAGCAGGGCCACGAGCTGTTCGCCAACTTCCTCAAACAAACCGGCGGCACGCGCTAAGGACTTTCCATGGATATCAAGACTGCCCTGAGCCGTATCGTCGGCCACCTGGACCTGAGCACTGATGAAATGCGCGATGTGATGCGCGAAATCATGACCGGGCAATGCACTGACGCGCAGATCGGCGCGTTCATGATGGCCATGCGCATGAAAAGCGAGAGCATTGACGAGATCGTCGGCGCCGTTTCGGTCATGCGTGAACTGGCGGACAAGGTCGAGCTGAAAACCCTCGACGGTGTCGTCGATGTGGTCGGCACCGGCGGTGATGGCGCGAACATCTTCAACGTCTCGACGGCTGCTTCGTTTGTGGTGGCGGCGGCCGGTTGCACCGTGGCCAAGCACGGTAACCGTGCGGTCTCGGGCAAAAGCGGCAGCGCCGACTTGCTGGAGGCGGCCGGGATTTACCTGAACCTGACGCCGGTTCAAGTGGCGCGTTGCATCGACAACGTCGGCATCGGCTTCATGTTCGCCCAGGCCCATCACGGCGCAATGAAATACGCCGCTGGCCCGCGCCGTGATCTCGGCCTGCGTACGCTGTTCAACATGCTCGGCCCGCTTACGAATCCGGCCGGCGTGAAGCATCAGGTAGTGGGCGTGTTCAGTCAGGCATTGTGCCGCCCGTTGGCCGAAGTCTTGCAGCGTATGGGCAGCAAACATGTGCTGGTAGTGCATTCGAAGGATGGCCTGGACGAGTTCAGTCTGGCGGCGCCAACCTTTGTGGCGGAATTGAAGGATGACCAGATCAGCGAGTATTGGGTCGAGCCTGAAGACCTCGGCATGAAGAGCCAGAGCCTGCACGGCCTGGCAGTGGAGAGCCCGGCGGCCTCGCTCGAACTGATTCGCGATGCCTTGGGGCGCCGCAAAACCGAGAACGGTCAGAAAGCCGCAGAAATGATTGTGCTCAATGCCGGTGCCGCGCTGTATGCCGCTGATCATGCGAGCAGCCTGAGAGAGGGGGTTGCCTTGGCTCATGACGCGCTGCATACCGGCCTTGCGCGTGAAAAACTTGAAGAGTTGGGTGCGTTTACCGCGGTATTCAGAGTGGAGAATGAGGCATGAGTGTACCGACGGTTCTGGAAAAGATTCTCGCCCGCAAAGTCGAGGAAGTGGCCGAGCGTAGCGCTCGCGTAACGCTTGCCGAGCTGGAAGCGTTGGCCAGGGTGGCCGATGCACCGCGCGGTTTTGCCAGGGCGCTGCTCGCCCAGGCCAAGCTCAAGCAGCCGGCGGTGATTGCTGAAATCAAGAAGGCTTCGCCGAGCAAAGGCGTGATTCGCGAGAACTTCGTGCCGGCCGACATCGCCAAGAGCTACGAGAAGGGCGGGGCGACTTGCCTCTCGGTGCTGACTGATATCGATTACTTCCAGGGCGCCGACATCTACCTGCAGCAGGTGCGTGCTGCATGCAAACTGCCGGTGATCCGCAAGGACTTCATGATTGATCCTTATCAGATCGTCGAAGCCCGTGCGCTGGGCGCCGATTGCGTGCTGTTGATCGTTGCCGCGCTGGATGACGTGAAAATGGCCGAGCTGGCAGCTGTCGCCAAAAGTGTTGGCCTCGACGTGCTGGTGGAAGTCCACGACGGTGACGAGCTGGAGCGAGCCTTGAAAACCCTCGATACTCCGTTGGTCGGCGTGAATAACCGCAATCTGCACACCTTCGAAGTCAGCCTGGAAACCACCCTCGATCTGCTGCCGCGCATCCCACGCGATCGCCTGGTCATCACTGAAAGTGGCATCCTTAATCGCGCCGACGTCGAGCTGATGGAAATCAGCGAGGTGTATTCGTTCCTGGTCGGCGAAGCGTTCATGCGCGCCGAAAGTCCGGGTGCTGAACTGCAACGCTTGTTCTTTCCGGAGCGCGGCGTAGCGGTCAGTGGTTCTACACTCGACTGAATCTGATTCAATGAAGAAGCCGGCGTTGCCGGCTTTTTTGTATCCACCGCAAAGGACTCGCACTGCCATGACTCAACCCATTGCCTTGACCGTCGAAGCCGGTCTGCGTGCCGAGCAGGATTTGTTGGCGACGGTGTGTGCCGGCGACCAGGAGTTTGGTTTGTTGTTCTGGCAGCCGAGCGATCGCGCGCTGGTCATGCCCCGGCGCTTGAGCCGTTTGCCAGGGTTCGAGGCCGCTTGCGAGGCGTCGGCCGAGAACGGTTGGCCGGTGCTGCTGCGTGAAACCGGCGGTGAGCCGGTGCCGCAGTCTGCCGCGACGATCAATATCGCGCTGGTGTATGCACCACCGCGCAGCGAAGGAGATCACGGTCGGATCGAAACCGCTTATCGGCGTCTGTGCGATCCGATTTGCGCGCTGCTGACGGAGCTCGGCGGCAAGTCCTCATTGGGTGAAGTCGATGGCGCGTTCTGTGACGGGCGTTTCAACGTCAATCTTGACGGCCGCAAAATGGTTGGCACCGCTCAGCGCTGGCGCCAGAGCAAGGGTGGCCAGCGCCCGGTGGGGCTGGTGCACGGTGCGCTGTTGCTGGACGACGAGCGAGAGTTGATGGTTGAGGCGGTAAATCGTTTTAACGAGGCTTGCGGTCTGGAGCAGCGGGTTCGTGCGCAGAGCCACATCGCCCTGCATGAACAATTCGCCGCCCCTGACGCCATCGAGCGGCTGGACACGTTGTATCGGCAAATGCTGGCCGAGGTGATGTCGGCTTAACGAGTGCCGAACACCACCATGGTCTTGCCTTTAACGTCAACCAGGTTGCGCTCTTCCAGGTCCTTGAGCACACGCCCGACCATTTCCCGCGAGCAACCGACGATCCGGCCGATTTCCTGACGGGTCACTTTGATCTGCATGCCGTCCGGGTGCGTCATGGCATCAGGCTGTTTGCACAGCTCCAGCAAGCAGCGCGCAACCCGGCCGGTGACGTCGAAGAACGCCAGGTCGCCGACCTTGCGTGTGGTATTGCGCAGGCGCTGGGCAATCTGGCCACTGAGCACATAGAGAATGTCCGGGTCTTGCAGGGACAGCTCGCGGAACTTGCAGTAGCTGATCTCGGCCACTTCGCATTCGACCTTGGCGCGAACCCAGGCGCTGCGCTCCTGTTCCTGCCCGGCTTGTTCGAACAGGCCCAGCTCGCCGAAGAAGTCCCCGGCATTGAGGTAGGCGATGATCATTTCCCGGCCATCGTCGTCCTCGATGAGGATGGTGACAGAACCCTTGATGATGAAGAACAGCGTATCCGAACGATCTCCAGCGCAAATGATGTTGCTCTTGGCCTGATAACGACGGCGCTGGCAATGCATCAACAACTTGTCGAGGTTCTTGATTTTGGGTGTTGGGGTAACAGCAACCATGGTTGTATCCCGAAAAGACTGCACGGTGTGATGTAGTTTTTTTGTAGGAGCTGGCGAAGCCTGCGATCTTTTTATTCGCTACAGAGCTGGCTATGCGCCATTGAATTGGCGCCAGCTTAACAGACACATTCCGTCGTTATTCGAGAATTTATCAATACTGTAAGTGTGTTGCTGGCGCTACTGCCAGCCACTGTCAATCGAAGGCCCTGTGCTAAGCTGGCGACCCTTTTTTAACAGTGGAGTCTTGGCGATGAAGGCACGCATCCAATGGGCTGGCGAAGCCATGTTCCTCGGTGAATCCGGCAGCGGTCACGTGGTGGTCATGGACGGTCCGCCTGATGCAGGCGGTCGGAATCTGGGTGTACGCCCGATGGAAATGCTCCTGCTCGGTGTGGGCGGTTGCAGCAATTTCGACGTGGTCAGCATCCTGAAGAAGTCCCGCCAGGCCGTGGAAAGCTGCGAAGCGTTCCTCGAAGCCGAACGTGCGACCGAAGATCCCAAGGTCTTTACCAAGATTCACATGCACTTTGTGGTCAAGGGGCGGGCGCTGAAAGAAGCCCAGGTCAAACGGGCCATCGAGCTGTCGGCCGAGAAGTATTGCTCGGCGTCGATCATGCTTGGCGCGGCCGGTGTAGCCATCACCCATGACTACGAAATCATCGAACTCGGTTGATTCGACATTCAACTATCATAAATGCAGTGCAGACTCTGGCGATCACTGGCCCAGGTCTGCATAATGCGCCACTTTTTTCAGGGCAGTGATCGGTCAACCGACAGGTCACCCACCCGAACAGACAACCAAAATCGCCATCGCGAAGAGGTGTTAACCGTCCTACGCAGGTGCGTCGTTCGCATTTGACGGGCATGCTTGATCACGCGGCCCGGCCGCATACATAGAGAGTTTTTAAACGGTGAAAAGCAAACTCAAGCTCCATGGGTTCAATAACCTGACAAAGACCTTGAGCTTCAACATCTATGACATCTGCTACGCGGAAACCCCGCAAGACCAGCAGGCTTACGTTGAGTACATCAATAAAGAGTACAACGCCAAGCGCCTGACGCAGATCCTCACAGAAGTTGTCGATATCATTGGTGCCAATATCCTGAACATCGCCAGTCAGGACTATGAACCCCAGGGTGCCAGCGTGACCATTCTGATCTCCGAGGAACCGGTGACCCCCACCGAGAGCCAGATCGAAGAGTCTCCGGGGCCGATACCCGAAATCATCCTGGCCCACCTCGACAAGAGCCACATTACGGTGCACACCTACCCGGAAATTCATCCGGTGGACGGTATCGCAACCTTCCGTGTGGACATTGACGTGTCGACGTGCGGAGTCATTTCACCGCTTAAGGCACTCAACTTCCTGATTCACCAGTTCGATTCGGATATCGTGACCGTGGATTATCGCGTGCGCGGTTTCACCCGTGACGTTGAAGGCAAAAAACACTTCATCGACCACGAGATCAACTCGATCCAGAACTACCTTTCCGAAGACACCCGCGATGGTTACCAGTTGACCGACGTGAACGTGTACCAGGAAAATCTGTTCCACACTAAAATGTTGCTGAAGAACTTCGAACTGGACAACTACCTGTTCGGTGACGCCACCAGCAATCTGTCGACGGAACAACGTGCTCAGGTTACTGAACGCGTGAAGCACGAAATGCTTGAGATCTTCTACGCGCGCAACATGTCGAACTGATCTTTGAGATAAAGAACGCAGGCAAAAGAAAGGGCGCTTATAAAGCGCCCTTTTTTGTGCCCGCAGATTTTGTGGATCAAATGCGGTAAGTGCTTTTGGTCATGACCTTGGCCATCAGGCTCATGCCGAATTTTACCGGTGCCGGGAAGCGGAAGCCTCCAGCATCCAGTGCGCTTTCGGCGTGCTGTTCTTCGTCGATGCGCATCTGCTCAAGAATGGCCCGGGACTTCTCGTCTTCGGCCGGCAGTTGCTCAAGATGTTCGTTCAAGTGTTTGCACACCTGATCTTCAGTTGCAGCGACGAACCCCAGGCTGACTTTGTCGCTGATCAACCCGGCGACGGCGCCAATACCAAACGACATACCGTAGAACAGCGGATTGAGAATGCTGGTGTGGCTGCCCAGTTGGCGGATGCGCTGTTCGCACCAGACCAGGTGATCGATCTCTTCTTCGGCCGCATGTTCCATGGCCTCCCGCACTTGCGGCAACTTGGCGGTCAGGGCCTGGCCCTGGTACAGCGCCTGGGCACAGACTTCACCGGTATGGTTGATGCGCATCAGGCCGGCGACGTGCCGGGTGTCTTCGTCGCTCATTTTCGCCTCTGGCTGCACGATGGCCGGCGACGGGCGATAAGGCTGGCCACTGAAGGGCAGCAAAGTGCGCATCGCGGTGTCGGCTTGCAACAGAAGACGGTCAATCGGCGAGTAGTGACGTTGGGTAGTCATGCTGACCTCCGGGAAGAATCTCGGTGGCCAGTTTACCGCAATCGGCCGGGTAAGGTTTGCGTTGGGTCATGGCTGAGAGCGACACAGTCTGTAGGAGCAAGGCTTGCCCGCGATAGGGGCAACTCGGTTATCCCGGATAAACCGTGTCGATTCTATCGCGGGCAAGCCTTGCTCCTACGGGGGGCGGGGAATCAGCCCGGCGGCCAGTGCATCTGACGCTGACCCAGCACGTGCATATGAATGTGGTAAACGGTCTGCCCACCCAACTCATTGCAGTTCATGACCACGCGAAAGCCTTCTTCGCAGCCCAGTTCCAGCGCCAGGCGTTGGGCGGTGAACAGAATGTGTCCGGCCAGTGCCTTATCGTCCTCGGTGAGGTCGTTGAGGGTGCGCACCGGTTTTTTCGGGACTACCAGGAAATGCACGGGGGCCTGTGGGGCGATGTCGTGGAAGGCCAGGACCTGGTCATCCTCGTAAATGATCTTGGCAGGTATTTCTCTGTTGATGATTTTGGTGAACAGAGTATCCACAGCTGTTTCTCCATTGTGTTGGTCCGGGCTGAGTGTACTGAAGGGGACAGGCCCGAGCCCAGACTTTTACGTGGTTGAGCGCTCAGCGCGGGCAGTACGCCTTGTTGACCATGCCCACGATGGTTCGGATCAGCCAGCGCGACCCGAGGCGCGGCAAGAACGCGAACCAGCGATTACGACGTCCGGGAATGATGATCGCGCGGTTCTTCTCCAGCGCACGTACCGTGTAGAGGGCCACTTCCTCGGGGCTCATCAGCATTTTGCTGTTGGCCAGTTTGTCGGTGTCCAGTTGCGCGGTGCGGAAAAATGCCGTGCGGGTCGGGCCGGGGCAAAGGACCGAAACCTTGACCGCGCATTTTTTCAGCTCTACCCGCAAACCTTCGGAGAAGTGCAATACATACGCCTTGCTGGCGTAGTAGGTACTCATCCACGGGCCTGGATTGAAGGCCGCCATCGACGCGACGTTCAAAATCTGTCCGCCGCCCTGCAGGGCCATGCTGTTGCCAATGGCGTGACACAGGCGAGTCAGGGCCAGGATGTTCACTTCGATCAAGTCTTGTTCGGTCATCCAGTCCTGAGCCAGAAACGGGCCGCAGGTGCCGATGCCGGCGCAATTGACCAGCAGGTCGATCTGGCGGTCACCCTCTTCGAGTTCCAGCAAAAAGCCGGACAGGCGCAGTGGTTCGCCCAGATCGCAGGCGCGAAACAGTACCTCGACGCCAAAACGCTGGGTCAGTTCGATTGCGATGCTTTCCAACTGATCACGTTGGCGGGCCACCAGAATCAGGCTGCGGCCGCGTCGCGCCAGCGCTTCGGCCATGGCCAGGCCGATGCCGCTGGAAGCGCCAGTGATCAGAGCGTAACGGGTCATGCAATTCTCCATCGCAACGGCTCGCGGCCTGTGGACAGAGATGTCACAGGTACCGAGCGCGTTTATTGTTTCTCATAGTCTACAGGGGGCTGAGCTGCTTTCGCCGCATCCTCTGCTTCAACCGCGTCAGCCGACTCGCTGCTTCCATAACTGCTGGTCGAGGCGCTTTCGTATTCTTCTGTAATAGTGCTGAGGCCACCGGCAAGCCCACCGACAAAGACCACCGCGATCACCACCAGCCACAGCCCGCACAGGACTTTAACGGCCGTGCTGTTAGGCGGCTGCGGCGCGCCATAGCGATTCGCCCCGATGTTTCCTGGCAGCACCGCCAACGCGATCGGAAACAGGCCGCCGATAAAGGGCACCAGGTTCAGAAACCACAGCCAGCCGGACCAGCCAAGATCGTGCAGACGTTGCACGCTGATGGTGATGTTTATGTAGAGGTACGCCACGATCGCCACGACACAAACAATCGCGCTAAGTACCATTTGATTGCCGGCCAACAGGCTGAGCCCAAAAACGCCGGCGATAGCACCAATGATCAGCAGCGCGGCCAATGACCAGGCGAGATAACGCAGGCGGCCGATTCGCCCTTGCACACCGAACACCTTGAGTTCGGAAAACTCTGGCAAGACTTCGCCAACAGGTGCGCGAGGAGGGCTATAAGGTGATTCGTTGTCGCCGAGTGCGGGTGTCGTGTAAGGGGCAGGCGGTGATTCGTGAACGTCGGTCAAATTGAGCTCGATCGACGGTTCTGCTTCGATGCGTGCATCGATGCCGGTTTTCGACAGGGCATTCAGATAGGTTTGCGCATCTGTGTGGGACAGGTCGCGCTTAAGTGCGACAGGCTTTCCGCTGAACAGGCGTTCGATGGCCGAGACGTCGCTTTTGAACAGTTGGGCGAGATTGAGTTTTGCGGTGGTGATGTCGACACCCGGAAGCAGGGCTCCCTGGAAGACGATCTTGAAACGGTTTTCGCTCATGCCGGGGCATCCTTGTCGCGAGTCTATGTTCGGTGCCTGGCAGTTTAAGCCAGCCAGAATCGGCTGGCCAAACCTTGTGCGTCAGCGCGGCCAGCGTTTGGGCAGTTGGGCTGCGTGCTCTTGTGCCTTACGGTACTCGGCGTCCAGTCGTGCAATCAGTTGATCGACGCTCGGCAGGTCGTCGATTTCGCCCACGCCCTGGCCAGCAGACCAGACGGTTTTCCAGGCTTTGGCTTCATCGCTCAAGGGTTTGAGCTTGGAACCGAAGTTGACTTCACCCTTGCCTTGCAATGCGTCTACGTCAAAACCAGCGTTTATCAGGCTTTGGCGCATGAAGCTTGCCGGAACGCCAGACACCGCTGGAGTATGGACAATATCGGCAGCCCTGGAGGTCAGCAGCATCTCTTTATACGCTTCAGGTGCATGGCTTTCGGTTGTGCCGATAAAGCGTGTGCCAAAGTAGGCCAGATCCGCACCAAGCAATTGCGCAGCGAGAATCTCGTGGCCGTGGTTCAGGCAGCCGGCCAGCAGCAGGGTTTTGTCGAAGAACTGACGAATCTCGGCAATCAGCGAGAAGGGGCTCCAGGTCCCGGCGTGGCCACCGGCGCCTGCTGCTACGGCGATCAAGCCATCGACCCCGGCCTCTGCGGCTTTTTCCGCATGACGACGGGTCGTCACGTCGTGAAATACCAGGCCGCCGTAGCTGTGCACCGCGTCGACCAACTCCTTCACCGCGCCAAGGCTGGTGATCACGATCGGGACTTTATGCTCGATGCAGATCGCCAGATCCGCTTGCAGGCGCGGATTGCTGTTGTGAACGATCAGGTTCACCGCATACGGCGCTGGGTTCTCCAGTAGCACCAGGCCCGCTTCGATCTCCTCCAGCCAGGCTTTGAAGCCGCTGCTTTCACGCTGGTTCAGCGCTGGAAAGCTGCCGACCACGCCATTACGGCAGCAGGCGAGCACCAGTTGCGGATTGGAAATCAGGAACATCGGCGCCGCCACGACAGGCAGACGCAAACGTTGTTCGAGCAAAGCGGGCAGCGACATTGGAAGTACCCCGATAAGTTGCGACTAATTAGGATTAAAACGGCCGTACGACGACCAAAATTACAATAGCCAGCAATATCAGAACTGGCACTTCATTGAACCAGCGATAAAAGACATGGCTGCGGGTGTTTTCGCCACGGGCAAAACGTTTTACCTGCGCGCCGCACATGTGGTGGTAGCCGATCAGGATCACCACCAGGGTCAACTTGGCGTGCATCCAGCCTCCCTGGCCAAAGTAGGCGCTGGGGTTAAGGCTGATCAGCCAGATCCCGAAGGCCAGCGTGGCGATCATCGCCGGGCCCATGATCCCGCGGTACAGTTTGCGCTCCATGATGCTGAAGCGTTCCTTGCTGATGCTGTCTTCACTTTGCGC
This sequence comes from Pseudomonas sp. NPDC087697, assembly GCF_044743155.1. Lineage (NCBI taxonomy): Bacteria > Pseudomonadati > Pseudomonadota > Gammaproteobacteria > Pseudomonadales > Pseudomonadaceae > Pseudomonas > Pseudomonas sp. NPDC087697. The sequence goes on from NZ_JBIUVW010000061.1 coordinate 21,968, forward strand.
GTGGTAGACGAACAGGCGCGGCAGGTAAAAAAGTCCGGCAAACCAGCAGACCATGCTGATGATGTGAAGCGCTTTGAGCCACAGATAAAGCATTTTTGGTTATTCCCAGGTTCACGGTAGCCCGAATAGTAGAGGCTTGCGCCTCCGTACGTCACCTTGACGGTTGTCGCAGGGCGGTGCGCGCCCTATTATCGACGGCTTTCCAGTGGGTTCGTTGAGGGCAGGTTTATGGTCAAGGTCGGTATCGTCGGCGGCACGGGTTACACCGGAGTCGAATTGCTGCGTCTGTTGGCACAACATCCGCAAGCTGAAGTGGTAGTGATCACTTCCCGATCCGAGGCCGGCCTGGCTGTTGCCGACATGTACCCTAATCTGCGAGGCCACTACGACGGCCTGGCGTTCAGCGTTCCAGACATCAAAACCCTCGGTGCCTGCGACGTGGTGTTCTTCGCCACTCCGCACGGTGTAGCGCATGCGCTGGCCGGCGAATTGCTGGCCGCCGGGACCAAGGTCATCGACCTGTCGGCAGACTTCCGCCTGCAGGACGCTGAGGAGTGGGCCAAGTGGTACAACCAGCCGCACGGTGCTCCAGAACTTCTGAAGGAGGCGGTTTACGGCTTGCCGGAAGTCAATCGCGAGCAGATCAAGCAAGCACGTCTGATCGCGGTTCCGGGTTGCTACCCAACGGCCACTCAACTGGGTTTCCTGCCGTTACTCGAAGCAGGTCTTGCCGATACTTCGCGCCTGATCGCTGACTGCAAGTCAGGTGTCAGCGGTGCTGGCCGTGGCGCAAGCGTCGGTTCGCTGTATTCCGAAACCTCCGAGAGCATGAAGGCCTATGCCGTTAAAGGGCATCGCCACTTGCCGGAGATTCGCCAAGGGCTGCGTCGCGCTGCCGGCAAGGACGTCGGCCTGACTTTCGTGCCGCACCTGACGCCAATGATTCGCGGTATTCACTCCACGCTCTATGCAACTGTGGTTGACCGCTCCGTGGACTTGCAGGCGCTGTTTGAAAAGCGCTATGCCAACGAACCGTTCGTCGATGTCATGCCTGCTGGCAGCCATCCGGAAACCCGTAGCGTGCGTGGCGCCAACGTTTGCCGTATTGCGGTTCATCGTCCACAGGACGGCGATCTGGTGGTGGTGCTGTCAGTGATCGACAACCTGGTCAAAGGTGCGTCGGGTCAGGCAGTGCAGAACCTGAACATCCTGTTTGGTCTGGACGAGCGCCTGGGCCTGTCCCATGCAGGCATGCTGCCTTAAGAGCGGCCGCTAGCTGCAAGCCTGTAGCTACAAGCTTGCAGCTTTAAACTTGTAGCTTGCCGCTGCTCCTAGAATAGTTGACCGATTTTCTGGGAGAAGCGGATAATGCGCGTCATCACGCATTATGGCGGCGTAACGCCGGGAGATAGTCAGCATGAGCGTCGAATCCTTCACCCCCACGGCTTTGCAATTCACCCACGGTGCCGCGCACAAGGTGAAGAGCCTGGTCGATGAAGAGGGTAATGATCGCTTGAAGCTGCGCGTATTCGTTACGGGCGGCGGTTGTTCAGGGTTTCAGTACGGCTTCACATTCGATGAAGAAGTGGCCGATGACGACACCATCGTCGAGCGCGAAGGCGTCAGCCTGGTTGTCGATCCGATGAGCTTCCAGTACCTGGCAGGTGCCGAGGTGGATTATCAGGAAGGTCTGGAAGGTTCGCGTTTCGTGATCAAGAACCCGAATGCCACCACGACTTGTGGTTGCGGATCTTCGTTCTCGATCTGACCGCACCTCAGTGCATCACAAAACGCCGCATGGCCTCACGGCCCTGCGGCGTTTTGCTGTCCGGCGTTCAGGCGGGATAGATGGCGCCGAGGACACGTAAGCCGCGAGCACCAGTGACACTTGGTCGATTGGCCGGGATGTTTTCGAGGCAGCAATGGGCCAGCCAGGCGAAGGCCATGGCTTCGACCCAGTCAGGGTCTACGCCGTAAGCCGCAGTGCTGCTGACCTTGGCGTTTGGTAGCAGGCTGGCGAGGCGGGCCATCAGCGTTGCGTTATGGGCGCCACCGCCACACACCAGCAACTCTTGCGTATCAGCTTGTGCGGCTTGCAGCGACTCGACGATGGTCAGCGCCGTCAGCTCAAGCAATGTGGCTTGTACATCTTGCGCAGCAAATGCAGGCAGGTGTGCCAGGTGTTGTGTCAGCCATTGCAGATTGAACACTTCGCGGCCGGTGCTTTTGGGCCCCTTGGTCAGGAAAAATGGATCGCTGAGCAAGGCTTTCAGCAAAACCGGCTCTACGGTGCCGCTTGCGGCCCACTGGCCGTCACGGTCGAAGGTTTCAGCGCGTTGCTGGTGAATCCAGGCGTCCAGCAGGACATTACCTGGGCCACAGTCAAAACCCGAGACGGGCTTGCCGGTCTCGATCAGGCTGAGATTGCTGAAACCGCCGACGTTCAAGACCGCACGGTTGCCGCTGCGCTCTTCAAACAAGGCTTCATGAAAGGCTGGAACCAGCGGCGCGCCTTGCCCGCCCGCAGCCACGTCGCGGCTACGGAAGTCACTGACGACGGTGATTCCGGTCAGTTCGCTCAGCAGGGCGGGGTTGCCGATTTGCACGGTGAAGCCGCGTGCAGGCTCGTGGCGAATGGTCTGGCCGTGGCTGCCGATCGCCCGCACGTCGCAAGGTTTCAGCTGTTGGTCCGCGAGAAGGGTGTTGATGCCCTGGGCGGCCAGTTTCACCCAGTTTTGCTGGGCGATGGCGCTGCGGGCGATCTCGTCAGGCCCGCTGGCGCACAAGCCAAGCAGCTCGGCGCGCAGGGATTCGGGCATGGGAATGTAGTGTGTGGCGATCAGTTTGATCGCCACAGCGTGTTCGATCAGGGCAATGTCCAGGCCATCAAGGCTGGTACCGGACATCACACCTATATAGAGCGCCATGGCTTAGCGCTTTCTCGAAGCCAGCAGGGTGGTTTTCTCTTGCTCCATGCGCGCCATCAGCGGCTGGCTTTGTTGCAGGAAGCGCGCGCGCTCAGCCTTGGCGATCGGATCGGCCATTGGCAGCTTCTGTCCCAGCGGGTCGACGTGAACGCCGTTGACCTGGAACTCGTAGTGCAAGTGTGGACCGGTAGACAGGCCGGTAGTGCCGATATAACCGATCACCTGGCCCTGCTTGACGTTGCCGCCAGTCTTGATGCCTTTGGCGAAGCCCTGCATGTGACCGTACAGCGTACGGTAGGTGTTGCCGTGCTGAATGATCACGGTGTTGCCGTAACCGCCGCGGCGACCGGCCAGCAGTACTTTACCGTCACCGGCAGCTTTGATCGGCGTGCCGCGAGGCGCTGCGTAATCGACGCCTTTGTGCGCGCGAATTTTGTTCAGAATTGGATGCTTGCGGCCCATGGAGAAACGCGAGCTAATACGGGCGAAGTCCACCGGCGTACGAATGAACGCCTTGCGCATGCTGTTGCCGTCGGCCGTGTAGTAGCTGCTGTTGCCTTGCTTGTTGGTATAACGCACGGCGGTGTATGTCTTGCCGCGGTTGGTGAAGCGGGCGGAAAGGATGGGGCCATTGCCGACAGCTTTGCCGTTGACGACTTTCTGTTCGTAAATCACATCGAACTCGTCACCCTGGCGAATATCCTGGGCGAAGTCGACGTCATAGCCAAACACGCTGGCCATGTCCATGGTGAGGCTGTGGGACAGGCCGGCACGCGCTGCGGATTGCGAAAGCGAGCTGTTGATCACGCCGTGAACATAGGCGGAGCGCACGGTTGGCTTGGCTGTAATGCGGTTAAAGGTATAGCCCTTGGCGTTTTTGCTCAGGCTGATGCTTTCAACGTCGCTGATCTTGCTGTGCAGGTTGGTCAACTGGCCGTCGTGGCCCAGCTCGAACTCGAGTTTCTGACCGTGTTTAAGCTGGGTGAACTGCTTGGCTTGCTTGTCGCTGGCCAATACGTCGTGCACCGAAGCGGCCGGAAGTCCGACTTTCTCGAACAGTGTGGAGAGGGTGTCGCCTTTGGCAACGATCACTTCTCTGTGGCCAGGCGCTTTCTTCTCTTCTGCGACCGGTGCCGGGGCTGCTTGAGCCGTGTGTTTGCTGTCGTCGGTGCTGTTTTCGATCTGTGCGAACGGAGATTCGACCGGCTCGTTTGTGGCTTGAACGGCGTCAGCAGCGTCTTGATCTTGTGTCAGTTGTGAAGCGGGGCTTTCCAGTTCAAGGCTCAGGGTTGTCTTTTTGGCTTCAACGTCACTGGAAGGGAATACCAGGAGCGCCAGGCTGAGGAGGGCGGCGATGCCACTTGCCGCGAGCAGGTGGGTCTTCGGATAAAGCGGCGGCGCTTTAGACGGTTCTGTGGTCATAGGTAATTTGACTTTGGAAAAGATGAATTGGAAAAGATGAATGACATGATGAAGATGAAATAACTGTATAAAATATAACCAAATCATCTCTTAAGCAAGTCGCGAATGCTCTGCTCGCGGATTGGCGTCCGTGCGCCGGGCAAAACTTGTATTTGGTGCGCGATCTTGTATGGTTGGTTCCCTTTGAATCTGAGCCTTGCGGGTCTGTTATGAAGTCGGTTGAAGAGCAGCTAGCGCTGATTAAACGTGGTGCGGAAGAACTGTTGGTCGAGTCCGAGCTGATCGAGAAGCTCAAGCGCGGCCAGCCGCTGCGTATTAAGGCTGGCTTCGATCCGACTGCGCCGGATTTGCACCTGGGACACACGGTGCTTATTAATAAGTTGCGCCAGTTCCAGGATCTGGGTCATCAGGTGATCTTCCTTATAGGTGACTTCACCGGGATAATCGGTGATCCGAGCGGCAAGAGTGCGACCCGTCCTCCGTTGACGCGTGAGCAGGTTCTCGAGAATGCCGAGACCTACAAGACTCAGGTGTTCAAGATTCTTGATCCGGCGAAAACCGAGGTGGCTTTCAACTCCACCTGGATGGATCAGATGGGGCCTGCGGATTTCATTCGTCTGACCTCGCAATACACTGTGGCACGCATGCTTGAGCGTGATGATTTCAACAAGCGCTATTCGACCAATCAACCAATTGCTATTCACGAGTTTCTGTATCCGCTGGTTCAGGGGTATGACTCGGTAGCGTTGCGCGCGGATGTCGAGTTGGGCGGAACTGATCAGAAGTTCAACCTGTTGATGGGGCGCGAGCTGCAGCGCAGCTATGGTCAGGAGGCTCAGTGCATTCTGACCATGCCATTGCTCGAAGGGCTGGATGGCGTGAAGAAGATGTCCAAATCGTTGGGCAACTACGTCGGTATCCAGGAAGCGCCGGGCGTCATGTACGGTAAGCTGGTTTCGATTCCTGATGTGCTGATGTGGCGCTACTTCGAATTGCTCAGCTTCCGCTCCATGGATGAGATCAATGCATTGCGTGCAGATGTCGAAGCTGGCGCCAATCCGCGGGATGTCAAAATCAAGCTGGCTGAAGAGATTGTTGCGCGCTTCCATGGCGAAGAGGCTGCAGCGAATGCGCACCGTGCTGCGGGTAATCGTATGAAGGAAGGCGAGTTGCCGGATGATCTGCCAGAGATCGAGCTGACTGCGACTGAAGATATGCCGATTGCAGCTGTGCTTAATAAGGCAGGGCTGGTGAAGAACTCGGCGGTCGCGCGCGACCTGCTTGGTTCGGGAGGTGTGCGTATAGATGGTGAGGTGGTTGATCGCACCTTTATATATGCATTGGGCGCAACCCATGTTTGCCAAGCCGGAAAGAAGGCATTTGCGCGTATTACGCTTAAATTCGAGTAAGGCTGAAATTAGGGGTTGACGGCAGATTCTGGAAGTCTATAATTCGCCCCACTTCCGGCGCAGTCGAAACGGAAAGCTCCTTGGTAAACAAAGAGTTATGCAGTTTTCGGCAGCGGTTGCGCTTCAGTTCATCGAAGCCCGAAGGAGTTGGTAAGGCAGTGTGTTTTCGCCTTATTAACGGTTCGATCTTCTCGGTC
>NZ_JBIUVW010000062.1:0-25715 GCF_044743155.1 Pseudomonas sp. NPDC087697
ACCTTGAATAAAGCGCTTCATGGGCGATCCCTGCGATGAAATCCTCAGAAATCATAGCAAGGGTTCGCAAAGGCGTTTTTACACACTCTGGGCCGTTCTCAGCCGGTCGCTTCTTCGGCAGGCATTGGTGAGTGAGAACGAAAACGGGGAGTCACATGAGAGGAATGCTTCGAAATGTCGTGTTGACTATCAATCGATGTTTGATGGTGTTGCCGTTGGGGCCAGCTATTTCGGACTGTATGGCAGTGTCAATGAAGGGGGACGTAAGCTGATACGGAATAAAAGCAGGCAGTAAAAACCCGCAAAAATGCGGGTTTTTTGTGGTCCAAAATCGGTCACTGCACCTGCGACGTATCAAACCCACGCTGCTCAATCACCCGAAACACATCGCTTACATCCTGAACCATGATCCTGGCGATGTTGGTGACGGTGTTGATGTCGTTTTCGGCGTAGTCGGGGAGGCTGGTGCAGGCCATGAGGTTCAGGTACTTGAGGACGGCGTTGAGGCGTTCGCTGACGCAGTTGTGGAGGTCGCGTAGCGGGGCGTCGCTGTCGATGTGCAGGATGGGGTGGTCGGTGGCGAATTGGGACATGGGGGTGAAGCGGTGGGGCGGGTGTTGAGTCGTCATAAAACAATACACAGACGGAACTGGTGCTCTCTTTGTAGCAGCAGGCTTCGCCAGCTGCTACAGGGCGTGCGATGAAACTGAGATGAGCGATCTGACTGGGGGCAGGCTTGGGGCTGCTTCGCAGCCCAGCGGGAGCAAGCTCCCTCGCCACGGTGGGTGGATTCCTACAAGAGTTTCGGAGCTGAAGATCAAGAGATCGCAGCCTTCGGCAGCTCCTACGTACGTAATGCCGGAGTCCGCGGCGGAATCATCCGCTTCGTCCCGGTCGATTCAAACGCCGAAGCCAACCGCAGTAACGTCGAATCATCATACGCACGACCCGCAAAGGTCAGCCCAACCGGCATGCCGATGTCCGGCATGACGCCCATCGGCACGGTGACTGTGGGCACGCCGAGGTGGCGGATGGCGAGGTTGCCGTTGGCGACCCAGATGCCGTTGCTCCAGGCGATGTCCGCAGACGTCGGGTCGACATCGGCATTCGCCGGGCCGACGTCGGCGACGGTCGGGAACAGCACGGCATCGAGGCCGAGCCGGTCCATCCAGTCTTCAAGGTCGATTTTGCGGGTCTGTTCAAGCCCCCGCAGTCCGTCGGGCACTGTGGCGATCTGGTCCCACGGCGTAATGCCGCGCTCGGCCATTCGCACATACTCGTCCATGCCAGCGGCAAGGTCGCCTTCGCGGTTAGGCAGGGTCCCCGGGTCGTGCGGGAAGATCAGCGGGCCGTCGACGTCGACCAGACGATTCAATTTCGGATCGCCGTTGGCCTGCAGAAAGTCATCGAACGCCCACGCCGTCAGGTCCCACAGCTCATGGTGGAGGAACTCTTTAGACACGATGCCGCGATTGAACACGGTCGGCGCACCGGGACGGTCACCTTCGCAATTGGAGACCAGCGGGAAGTCGACTTCGATCACTTCGGCGCCAGCGGCTTCGAGTGCCTGGCGAGCCTGTTCCCAGAGCCCGATCACCGAGGTACGGGTGTTGATTCGCTGCCCCGTCGGGCCACCGATACCCGGCGCTTCAGACGTGCCGGCATCGGGATCGGCGTTGATGTACATCCGGGGAATGCCGAAGCGTTTTCCGGCGAGTGCATCGGGATTCGCGGCAAGCTCCGAATAGGAGGCGGGACGCACCGAGGCGACGCTCGGAATCGGCACCCAGGGTTGCATCCGCCACAGATCGCCGCGTGTGTCGGGATCCTCGGCCACCACCACGTCGAGCACTTCGAGCAGGTCGGCCATGGTTCTGGCAAACGGCACGACAACGTCCATCGTCGGCGTCAACGGCCAGTTGCCGCGTACCGAGATCACCCCGCGCGACGGCGTGTAGGCGCACAGTCCATTGTTCGAGGCAGGGCCGCGTCCGCTCGACCAGGTTTCTTCCGCCAGGCCGAAGGCCGCGAAGCTGGCGGCGGTGGCGGTACCTGCGCCGTTCGATGAGCCGGAGGCGAAGGGGGCGGTGAGGTAGTCAGCGTTGTAGGGGCTTTCTGCACGGCCATACACCCCGCGCTGCATGCCGCCGTTGGCCATGGGCGGCATGTTGGTCTTGCCCAGGCAGATGGCGCCGGCAGCGCGAAGCCGTTCGATGGTGAACGCATCGCGATAGGCAGTCAGGTTGGCGAAGGCGGGACTGCCGGAAGCGGCGGTCAGCCCCTTCACCAGATAACTGTCCTTGGCCGTGTAGGGAATGCCATCGAGCGGCCCCAGCGTCTCGCCTTTGGCCCGACGGGCATCGGAAGCTTGCGCCTCGATCAGCGCCTCAGGGTTTCGAACCACCACCGCGTTGAGGGCGGTGGGCGTGTCGGGGCCGTCGTAGGCATCGATTCGGGCGAGATAGGCCTGCACCAGTTCAACCGCCGTAGTCTGGCCCGATTCGAGCGCAGCACGCAGTTGGGCAATGGAAACCTCGGTGACCTCGATCATGCGGTTCTCTCAAAATGGGTGTTCATATCGGTTCTCGTGGCACTGTATTACGCGACAGTATCTGGGCTTTCAACCTGAGCATTCTATTTAACACCCGCCTGCGTTTCTATTGACTCACGTCGCCCTGAAGTTCCAGACAATCTCTACAATCCTGAACGCCATCACCACATAAAGCAGGCAAAGCACCAGTTGCAGGCTCAGGTGGTAGCGGGTTTTGGCGAGTTTCCTCAGGCCATCGCACATGTTCAGCAGCATCAGCACCACCGCCAGTGCAATCAGGCCCCAGCCGGTGAGCCAGTAGCCGAACAGGTGGAAAGTCGGCGAAGGCGGCGAGTGAAGCGAGTCGGTGCCGGCTGCCAGCAGCAGGGCGCACATCAGCAGGTTTCTGAGGTTGTCGAAGACTTCCTTGCTGAAGCCCTGATCCAGTAATCGGCCGAACTTCGTCATCAGTGCGCGCATGGTGAAGCATCCTGTTCATTAAGCGTGTTTGTATCGGGCACTACGGGCGATAATGCCGCGCATCCTGTATTCAACTTAGCAAAAGAGCCCTGCCGTGATGTTCGAGATCAAGCCGTGGAACCCCGAAACCTATCGACAGCAGACGCGCCGCAGCACAGTGATCATTGCCGTGACCTTCATCCTGCTGGCGATGACGCTGTCTGGCCTGGCGGTCATGCTGTTCGGCGAGCCCGGTGGCGACAACTTTCGTTTCAACCTGGGCGGCGTCATTGCCGCAGTCATCGTTAGCGCGGCGCTGATGAAAATCAAAGGCTGGTCGCAACCGTGGATGGCAGCGGCGGTTTACGGTTGGCAACTCAAGCGTAGCCTGATGCGCATCACCAACGTCATGCATCAAGTCACCGACGCCGTGCAGGCCGGTAACCCAAGCGCGATGAAGTTGCTGCGCTTTTATCACCTGGGGCTCACGCAGATGCATCAGCTGGACGGCAACACCAGCAGCCTCAGCCAAATGACCCGCGAGATCGATCTGCACAAGGCGAGCATGGAAGCGCTGGGGATTGAGACTGAGCAGAATCAGTTGAATCCTGAGTGGCTGGCGGCGGTGAAGGCGAAGGAGGCATGAGTTCGATGTTCACGATCAGCCACTTTGAAACCCCGTGCTCCGAGCACATTAACGACCAGATTCTGCAGATGGTCGTCGACTATTTAACCGATATCAGCACAGTGGCTATCGCACCGAGCAACCCTCTGTACAGCGTGTATCAATATGCGATCGGCTACGAGGTTCATCTCTATCTGGAGGCTCTCGGCGGGTCTAAAGGGGTTGCCGTCGAATTGATCGTCGCAATGGACGAAGAGGACCCTTCGAAGGTCATCGGGTTTTTGCTGTATCTGCCGGTCAAGGACGATCCCGAGGCGTGCGGCGTGGCCTATATGGCGGTGCAAACCAGTCATCGGCGCCGGGGTGTCGCCCGTGCAATGGTGCAGGAGATGCTCAGCCGATACCCGCATGCCGAGCTCACGTGCGCCGTGGGGAAGGTTGCCTGGTTCGAATCGATGGGGTTTCAGGTGCTGGGCGCGCGGGGGCCGCAGGTGCTGATGAATACCCGTGACCATAGCACTGGCGGTTTGATGGGCGTGCTGGACACCGCATCGATCTACCGCTCGACAGAAGTGCGGCAGATTCATACCTATCTTCTGCAAAGGCATGGAAAGAGGGCGATGCTCGATGCAGAAAAGCAGCGTGACCGGCATCTCGATCAGATGACGGCCAAAGCCAGGGCTTTTGTGCGAGAGCGTCTTGGGTAGGCGCTCCTACCAACGCAACTCGAATGCATTTTTCGCGCCCGGCTGGATGCTGCTGCCCAGGCGTGCGCACTCGCGAGAAAGGTTGTCGTGCAGCCATTGACGGTCATCCCCTTCGGCGCGACAGATGCGAAAGCGATGGAGGCGGGTGGGTATCAGGTCCAGCGACTGCAGGTGCCCGTCCGGGTCCAGCGAGGCAAAGTATAGAAGCCCCAGGTCGCCGCGAAAGGCTGTGTGGCCCTCGATGCCTTCGTAATCGTTCAGGAGATCACCGCAGCCATAGAGAATCAGGCGTTCGCGGTACACCTCGATGCCCTTGACGTGGTGCGAGGAATGCCCGTGCACCACGTCAACTCCGGCCTCGTCGATCAAAGCATGGGCGAACCGGATCTGCTCCCGCGGGATCTCGAACCCCCAGTTGCCGCCCCAGTGAATGGAGGCGACCACCCGATCCCCCGGTTTTTTGCCCTCGAGAATCCGTTTGGCCACAGGGCGCAGGCTTTGCATCGACAGATCTTCCAGCCGCGCGACGCCCGCGCGCCTGTCCGTGGCGGCCCAGTCCGGCGGAATACCGCTGTCGGGTGCGCCGAGGCCAAACACCAGCAAGCGCCGCCCGCCAGGCTGCGGCAGCACGGCGGGCGCTTCGGCAGATTGCCGGTTGTGTCCGGCGCCGGCGCTGCACATACCGTTGCTCGACAGGGTATCCAGCGTATCGGCCAGGCCGGCTGCCCCCCAGTCCAGCACATGGTTGTTGGCCAGCATGCAGCAGTCGATATCGGCTGCGCTGATGGCCGGGAAGTTCTCCGGGCTCATGCGGTAATTGATGCCCTTTGGCTCCGGTCGTCCTCGGCGGGATACCGCAGTTTCCAGATTGATGATGCGTGCGTGTGGCTGGCGAAGTTCGAACTCATCCAGCGCAGCGCCCCAGACATAGGTGAAATCGACCGGGCGGGGAATCGAGCCATTGAGTCTTTCTGCCAGCCGGACGTAATCGTCGGCATTCTTGACGTACGCTTCGTAAAGCCGCGGATCGCCAGGATGCGGCAGCACTGCGTCGATACCGCGAGCAGTCATGACGTCGCCGGCGAGAAACAGCTTCAGCGTATCGGTAACAGCGGCCATGGCATCCTCCCGGATATCCCGAAAACGTAAGCCGGGGACGGCCCTAATGCCAGTCAGTTAAGGATGGACGCTTCCCTGTGGCGAGGGAGCTTGCTCCCGCTGGACTGCGTAGCAGTCCCCTTCTTTTGTGAAAAGAGGGGCCGCTTCGCGCCCCAGCGGGAGCAAGCTCCCTCGCCACAGGTTCAGTATCGGCTTAACTGATCGGCATTAGGGACAGCCCCCGATTAGCTCACCTGCGGCCCCATCACAACGATCATCACACCTCAACTATAGCCAAGTGGTGTTCTCAATCAGGCCAGCCAAATTCAGGAGGCCGATTGCTGGGCAAACCAGTCCAATACGGCTTGTCGGGCCGGGTGCAAGGCGCTGGTGGGTTGTAGCCACAAGGTATAAGCGCCCGAGGTTTTCAAGGCGGGGCCGAATGGAATGATCAGGTCACCGCGGTTTATCAATTCCTGCGCGAGCGTTCGGTCGGTCATGGCAATTCCCAGGCCGCGCGCGGCGGCATCCAGGGCCAGTTCGTCCAGATTGAAGGTGATGTGTTTGCAGTCTTTGGACAGCCCCCCGTCATGTACTTTCAACCAGGCTGCCCACTCCTGTTGACCCGTTGAACCATGGATCAGCGGGTAGTTGGAGAGTTCGTCCACTGAGGCCGGGGGTGGCTTTCCATTGACTGACACCGGCGCGCAGACCGGGACCAGGAACTCTTCGAACAGGACGTGGTACGCCTGATCGGCTGGCGGTTGCAGCAAGTAGAGGATGCAGGCGTCGCAATCGCCTGAGGGGTCGACCCGTTCGGTTGCCACGGTTTCTATCGACAGGGACAGATCGGGGTTTCGTGCATAAAAGTCGGTCAGTCGAGGTAGCAACCAGCGCACGGCGAGCGATACGTGAATGCGGATGCGAAAGGGCGTGTCCCTGGGCGCCAGGCGTTTTTCGAGGGCCTGTAATTCGCCGATCATCCTGAGCGCGGTTTCCAGGACTTCCTTGCCTTCGGCCGTCAGCGTGACGCTTCGACTGCTGCGAACCAGCAGCGGTACGCCGTAGTGACTCTCCAGTTGCTGAATCTTTCGACTGACCGCGCTCTGGGTCAGGCACAACTTTGCTGCAGCTGTGGTGAAGTTGCAGGACTCAGCCACTTCGGCAAAGGCTTGAAGGGCCTGCAATGAGGGCACGCGAAAGACTTTATCCATGCGAAAACCGAATAGATGAATGCATTAATAGCGTTGGATTGCGCATCGAGATCACCATAAATTCAGGTCATGACGGTCGGATTGAAAGCATTTAAGCATGCTATTTGTTCATGACGACAGCGTTCAACAGATCCGTGCTGTGTGAGGTGAATAGATGACTGAAAATACGTGTGGCTGGATCGTCCAGGCCGGAGAGTCTGCGGCACAACCCTGCTTGCAGGGCCCGCAGAAAGCCGACTGGTTGATCATTGGTGGCGGATTCACTGGGCTGTCGGCCGCGCACACCCTGGCCGAACTGCATCCTCAAGCACGGATCGTCATTGTCGATCGTCAACGTGCCGCACAGGGGGCGTCGGCGAGAAACTCCGGGTTCGTGGTCGCCCATGAAAATCCTGCCGGTGACGAACTGCTCGGTCGGCCGGACAATGCCTATTACCAGCACAGTACGCAGATCAGTCGCGCGGCCAACGAAGAAGTGCGGCAGCGTGTGAGTAGCCTGGGTATTGAGTGTGACCTGCATGATCAGGGTTATTTCTTCGCGGTACACGATCCGGACAAGCTCGAAGAGGCGGCGCTGAAGGTGCAGACCCTGCGTGACGTGGGGGCCGATGCGCAGTTTTTGCAGGGGCAAGACTTGAGTCGCTGCCTGGGAACGGATTTTTATCATGCGGGGATTTGGTGTCGCGGTGGTAACGCCCTGCTGCAGCCGGCGAAATATGCCAAGGGCTTGCGTGACACCCTGGCCGATAATGTCTCTGTGTACGAGTACACCGACATCACCGGGCTGGAGCGTTTGGCCAATGGCAATGTCCGCGCGTCATCGACCCAAGGCAGTGTTGAAGCCAGTCAGGTACTGATCTGCGTCGGGCCGTTTTTGCCACGTATCGGTTTGACTGACCGGGCCGTGTTCCCCCTTGAACTCAGTGCGTCGCTGAGCCGCCCGCTGACCGACGACGAGTACCGCCAGATGGGCAGTCCGGCACAGTGGGGTGTGCTGTCGACCCGGCCGGCCGGCGCGACGTTGCGACTGACCGCCGATCGCAGGCTGCTGATTCGCAACACCGTGGAGTATCGCTATCGCGACCTTGCCGGTTCATCGCTCAGTGCGCGTCGGCAAACCCACTTGCGTGGCTTGCAACGTCGATTTCCGTGGATCACCGAGCAACATCTTCAGTTCACCTGGACCGGGCATCTGAGCGCTACCCGCTCTGGTGAACCACGCTTCGCAAGAGTCGAGCGGGGCATTTACACCGTGGCCGGCTGCAACGGCTCTGGCGTTGCACGCGGCACATTGTGGGGGCGTCTGTTGGCGGAGATGGCCTCCGGGAGTGAATCGCCATTGCTCAGCAGCGTGCTCAGTCAGGCTGATCCTGGCTGGCTGCCGCCGACACCCTTTTTCGATATCGGTGCCTCGGTGCGCCTGCGGTACGAGGCCTGTCGCGCTCAATCGGAATCCTGACCCGTAAGGTCTGGTCAACGTCGTCTTCTTATCTGGAATAACAATAATGAACACTCTGAAGAACATCGTACTTGCACTCTGTGCGGCTTCAAGCGCAATGGCGGCTGCGGCAGATACCGTGCGTATCTCCAACTGGAGCAGTTACATCGCCAATGACACCTTGAGTAACTTCACCAAACAGACGGGCATCCAGACGACCTATGACTTGATCGACAGCAACGAGATGCTGGAGGCCAAGTTGATCACCGGTAGCAGCGGTTACGACGTGGTCAGCCCCTCGAACCACTTTCTGGCTCAATTGATCAAGGCGGGCGCGCTGCAGAAGCTGGACAAGAGCAAGTTACCGAACTGGAAGAACCTCGATCCGCAATTGATGAAAACCCTGGAGGTCAACGACCCCGGCAACCAATACGCTTTCCCCTACATGTGGGTCACGGTCGGGATCGGCTACAACGTCGAGAAAATCAAGGCGATCTTCGGCAACACCGATGTCACCAAAAGCTGGAGCCTGCTGTTCGATCCGAAAAACATCGAGAAACTCAGCCAATGCGGCGTAGCGTTCCTCGATAACTCGACGCAGATGTTGCCGATCACCCTCAACTACCTGGGTTTGAAGCATGACAGCGAGGACCCGGCGGATTACCTGAAAGCTGAAACCGCACTGCTGAAAATCAAACCGTACATTCAGTATTTCCATCAGTCCAAGTACGTCAGTGACCTGGCCAACGGCAACATTTGCGTGGCTATCGGTTTCAGTGGCGACATCGCGCAGGCGACCTCCACGGCGCATGAAGCGAAGAACGGCATCGAGCTGGGGTACACGATTCCGAAGGAAGGCTCGACCCTGGCCGTCGACATGGTGGTGATGCCGAAGAACGCGCCCAATCAGGATAATGGCTATGCCTACATGAATTACCTGATGGAGCCCAACGTCATCGCCGACATCAGCAATGCGATTCACTATCCGAACGGCAACAGTGCCGCAACGTCATTGATTGAACCCGGCTTGCGCAACGACCCGGCGATCTATCCGACAGCGGAAACCATGAGTACCTTGTTCCCCTTGAAGGCCATGCAACCCAAGGTGATGCGCCAGGTCACCCGCTTATGGACAAAAGTCATCAGCGGGCTCTGAGTCGGGTCATTCAGTTCAGGCAATCGCCTCGGCGTGTTGCCTGAACACCAGCGCCTTCAAGCCGCTTTCAGCGTCGATATCGGGAAATTCCGGTGGGTTTTCCAGGCGTTGTACGAAACGCAGGCTCGGGGCTTCGCGGGTCACACCGTCGATGAGGAAATCCGAGCCAAAGGCCGGATCGTTCATGCAGGCCAGTACGACGCCATGGCTGCTGAGCAGTTCCGGCAGGCGGCGTAACACGCGCTGGTAATCCTTGGTCAGCAGAAAGCTGCCTTTCTGAAACGAAGGCGGGTCAATGATCACCAGATCGTAAGGCCCGCCGTTGATCACCTTGCCCCAGGACTTGAACAGGTCATGGCCGAGAAAGCTCACTTTGCTCAGGTCATGTCCGTTCAGCCGGTGATTGTCGCGGCCACGGCTCAGGGCTGCGCGGGACATGTCCAGGTTGACCACATGCTCCGCGCCACCCTCGATGGCGGCCACCGAAAACCCGCAGGTGTAGGCGAACAGGTTCAAGACGCGCTTGCCGTGAGCGTTGTCCCGCACCCAATTGCGGCCGTAGCGCATGTCGAGAAACAGGCCGCTGTTTTGTTTCTGGCCCAGGTCCACGCGATAACGCAGGCCGCCCTCGGTAATCGTCATTTCCTCGATCGTTTCCCCCAGTAGCCATTCGGTGGTGCTTTGCGGCAGGTAGCGGTGTTGCAGCAGTAGCGTATGAGCGGCGGATTTCTCCCACTCAGGCGATTGCGTGATGTCCATCAGCAGCCGCTTCAATGCCTCCAACTGCTCCGCGTCAGGCTCCTTGAACAGCGAGACCAGCACCACGCCCTGCATCCAGTCGACGGTCAGTTGTTCCAGCCCCGGCCAGCATCGGCCCCGACCATGGAACAGGCGGCGGGTTTCGTCGGGTACAGCTGCCAGAGCCGTCAGCAAATGGAGGTGCAGGGTGGAGAGGGCGTCAGGGTTCATCGGGCAGGGCCGGCTATTTAGAGGGGCGGCATTTTAACCACAATTGCGGCTCCAGGGGCTCTACACGGTAGAGCGTTTAAGCAATACGTCAGGCCCCGACGCCGCAAACCGTCATATTTTGAAATGCGTCACCAAGTGCTGCAACCTGACTGCCTCACGCTCAAGATCAGCACAGGCCTCGAACGTCGAATGCAAGTTCGCCACGCCGTGACGGTTCAACGCATCGATCTGCGCTATGTCATCATTGATCGAAATCACCACCGCCGTTTGCTCCTCTGTGGCAGCCGCGACAGACTGGTTCATCGCGTCTATTTCGCCGATACGCTGGGCAACCCTTCCCAGACGTTCTCCCGCTTGGTTGGCTACCGTAACGCTGGTTTCGCTCTCGCGCTGGCTCTCGGTCATGGTCACCACGGCGGCTTGCGCGCCGACTTGCAGCTGCTCGATCATGGTGTGCACTTGTTGCGCCGAGTCCTGAGTGCGGTGCGCCAGATTGCGCACTTCATCGGCGACCACGGCAAAGCCTCTGCCTGCCTCCCCGGCGCGTGCAGCCTCAATGGCGGCGTTCAGCGCCAGCAGATTGGTTTGTTGCGATATGCTGGTGATGACCTCAAGAATCTGCCCGATGTCGGAAGTCTGGATTGCGAGGTTCTCGATGGTGATACGCGACTTGTCGATATTTCTCGACAGTCGATTGATCGCTTCGATGGTCATTTCGACGACGTTTTGACCATCGTCGACCAGCTGCCGGGCTTTGCTGGAGCTCTGCGACGCCATCGCTGCATTGCGGGCGATTTCAGAAGACGCCGCGCCCAGTTGATGGATGGCTGATACCACGCTCTCGGTACGTGCCGCTTGCTCATCTGAATTGCTCATTGAAGTGCTCGACACCCTGGTCACCGACGTCGCGACTTGATTGAGACGAGCACTGGTGCCCGCCACGTCGCGAATTGATCCTTGAATGAATTCTAAAAAACGGTTGAACGACTGTGCCAGTGCACCGAATTCATCACGGGAATTGATCGGCAGGCGTTGAGTGAGGTCGCCTTCGCCATTTGCGATGTCTTCCAATGCTCGTCCCATTGCGTGCAACGGCCGCATCAGCCAACGGATCAACACGCCGAGCAACAGGATGATGATGGCAACCGCTATCAACGTGGCGGTGATCGCCAGGGTACGCAATTCACCCAGCATCGAGAACGCAGCCTGCTGGTCGATGACCATCACCACGTACCAATCGGCCGAAGGCACTCCATCGACATGGGTGAAGGAGATGAACTGCGAGCCGCCGCCAGTCTGGATTTCGCGGACGCCCGGAGCGGGCGCAAGTGTGCTTTGTGGGAAGACCTCCTTGAGGTCCTTGAGGATGAACTGGCTGTCTGGATGGACCAGCACCTTGCCGTCGGCGCTGACGATGAAGGCGTAACCATGCCCCCCAAAATCCAGGGTGTTGATCATCTTGCTCAAGGCATCGAGGGACAGGTTGGCACACGCCACACCGGAACGGTCTTGGTACTTCACAGGTGTCGCCACGGTCATCACCAGTTTTCCCGACGACGCCGCGACGTAGGGTTCGGTAAACACGGTCTGTTGCCTGTCTTGCGCCGCTTTGTACCAACTACGCACCCTGGGGTCGTAGTCGGCAGCACGCACGCTTTCCGGCAATGAAAACATCGAGCCGTCGCTGCCACCGTATGAAATTAGCTGAAAATTTTCTGCATATACCGGCAAGTCGACGGCCTTGCGGAGGATGGCCTTATCAGTCCCCTCAACATTGAGCCGCTGACCCAGCGTCTGGATCAACTGCATGCGACTTTCCAGCCATGCCTGAATATCGTGGGCGGTCAGCATGCCCAACTGCTGTAACTTCGCGTCAACATCGCCGCGCAAGGTTTGCCGCTGCCGATAGTCGCTGACGTAGATGAACGCACTGAATACCAAGATGACTATCAGGGCGGCGGCGATCAATATTTTGTGACTGAAACCAAGGCCTTTCATCGACACAGCTCCTCGATAAGCCGGCTGCGAACGAGCCGAGTAAAACCTGCGGGCAGCCGAGTGCTCCCCGCAGGCATTGGGTGTTTTCAAATCAGAGGAATCAGAACAGCGGCAAGCTATAGCTGAGCATCAATCGGTTATGGTCGGCATCGGCGGTGCCGGTCGCCGCTTGGCTGCGATAAGTGGCGTTGCGCCAGGTCACGCCCAATCCCTTGAGCGGGCCGTCGGGCAGTACGTAGGCGACGATCAGGTCACGTTCCCACTCCCTGAGTCCGCCGACCGCCGAAGCGATCTGGTCACCCTTGTAGTAGGACACCGTACTGGTCAGCCCCGGCACTCCGAGGGCGGCAAAGTCATAAGCGTACTGGCCGATCCAGGTTCGTTCGCCGGCACGAGTGAAGTTGCCTACCAGGCGATCGGTGTTGAGATAAACGCTGGCACCATCGCCTTGGTTGATGAACGGCATGGCGCTATCCCCCGAGGATTTTTGGTAACCGAGGCTGAACGCGTGACCGGCCAGGCTGTAGGTGAACAACGAGCTGAACATGTTGTTATCAACCTCGCCGCGAGTCACTCCGTTACCGTAGTAGCCGGTACCGGTGTAACCCTCGGCGCGGCCAGCAGCACTGCCGTTCTTGCCGTTCGAGTCACTGACGAAATAGCGCAGATCCGATTTGAACGAGCCCACCGGCAGCGGTAGCGTGTGGGTGAGGCCAAAAAAGTGTTGTTGGTAAAAATCCTCGAGTTCGCCGTAGTAGTACTGGGCGAGCAGGTTTTTGCTGACCTGGTAATCGCCGCCGGCGTAATAGAAGGCGTTGCTGCGTTGCAGGTTGCTGGTGCCACGCACATTGCCCGCACCACCGATCGACAGCGCCTCATTATCGGTGGATGCCCGGCCCTTGGCGTGTTCCAGACGACCGCCGACCAGCGTGAGATTGTCGATTTCATTGCTGGTGACCTGGCCGCCCTCAAAAGTTTGTGGCAGCAAGCGACCATCGTTGGCGTAGATGACCGGCAATTTCGGCTGCAGAGTTCCGTAGCGAAATTCGCTTTTGGAAAGTTTCATCTTGGCCGCCAGCCCGAGGCTACTGTATTCATTTACCGGGCTGCCGTTGTCCAGAGGCTCCAATACACCCGGAGTACGGTCGCGGTCGGCCTTGGTCACAGAACCACCCGAATCCAGTTTCATGCCCAACAAACCAAGAGCATCGACGCCAAAGCCGACCGTGCCTTGGGTGAAGCCAGACTGATAATTGAGCATGAAGCCCTGCGCCCACTCCTTGATGTTCGGCGTAGTACTGTTGCGGGTATCGTTACTGATGTAGAAGTTACGCAAGGTCAGGTTGGCCTTACTGTCCTCGATGAACCCGGCGGCTTGCACCCCCCCACTCATGAACGGACTTACGGTGCCAGCGCCCATCATGATGATCCAAGGCATCTTTTTCATTCAACGCGTCTCCAGTCGTAACAAGGGCAGGGGGGTTAGTGCGAAATTTTCGAGGACTGGTGGTAGTGCGGGATGTCGAGCACCCTGGCCAGTCTTACGACGGTGACGCCTGGGCCGAGATGCCTGAGCGACGGCTGGACCAACACGCAGTTGTCATAAGGCGTGACGATTTCCTGATCGCCATCCCGAGCGATGACCGTTCCAGCGCGCGCGATCAGCTCCAGGCCGCGAAAGTCCGCGACAAAGTTGAAATCCATACTGCTGGCGACAACCGGCTCGGTGACCTGGAGAAAGCGCTGAAGCCCGGGTTTTTCGGTGCTTAGAAAGTGTGCGACGTCTTCTTCGCGCACCGCTTGGGTGGTAATCAGAAAGCGCGCCGCCACATCCAGTGCGACCTGCCGGCTGTGTTGCGAAAAATGCTGACCGGTCTCGATCAGCAACGCGTTTTTCTTGCTGGCGGCATCGTTGAAATCATTGTAATCACGCATGCGACGACCATTGGCGTGACCGGCATCGACGATTACCGTTGCCGGCACACCCAGGGTTGCGGCGAACTCCAGGCCCTTGGTGCGTGCACCACACATCATCAGCGGCGCGGATTCTTCATGCATCGAGTGGATGTCAAGCAGCAGGTCGACGCTGTCAATGACGGGGCGCAACTCACGGGCCCGGCGCAGTTCGATGGAGTCCTGCTCACTGTCGAGCTTCGATGGTAGCCAGACCCGGTTCATGTCTTCGTCCAGGTAACGGGTCGCGTCGATGTTCTGTGGATCGAAGCGGTGGTATGCCTCGACGTTGCCGAAGCCCAGGCTCAAACGGCCCTGGCGAGGGCGCAAGCCACTTCGCAGGAACGCGTCCACCGCAATAGCGCCGCTGACTTCGTTGCCATGGGTCAGCGCCATGATCATCACGTGCGGCCCTGGTATTCCACTGTCGAAGCTGTGGACGTAGTCGACCCCACAGTTACCGGTTTTCCATTGGCGGATATCGGGGAATTCAACCTCCACCGGGTACGGTTTCAGGGACGCACGAACTTGTTCAAGGGTCTTCATTTCGGTCTCCGACAGACAATAGCTTCCGCTTGCCGTGCAATCCGTAGGCGCGGCATATACGTTGGGTTTTACTGGAAAGGAATGGAGCGGCTTAAAGTCAGCTCGAGGTGTTGTGGCGCATACGACGGCCAAGGCAGACCACGGCGATGACACTGATCAGTGCAGTCGCCATGACATAGAAGCTTGGAGCCAGCTTGTTGCCGGTGACATCGATCATCCAGGTCACGATCAGCGGGGCAAAACCGCCAAACAGGGTGACCGAAAAGTTGTAGCTGAGCGCCAGGCCGGTACCACGAATACTGGTGGGGAATATATCGGCCAGCATCGCCGGGATTGGCCCCAGGCACGCGGCGATCAAGATACCAACGATGGCTTGCACCAATAGCAGCACCCATACGCTGGGAAAGGTGTTGAGCAGCAGAAACATCGGGTAGGACGACAACCCTGTAATCAGCAGCGCGATGGTCAGCACCCGAAACCGCCCATGGCGATCCGAGAGGCCGCCGAACACCGGCGCCATGATCATCAAGGTAGCTCCGGTCACCAGCGCTCCAAGGTACGAGGACGTGGCCGCGATGTGCAGCTGCTTTAAGGCATAGATCGGCATGTAAAGCTTGTGCACATAGTTGAACGCCGTCGCACCAGCGACCACCCCGATGGCCAGCAGCAGGCTGACATGACCTTTGATCAACACATCACGCAGTGGGGTTTTATGCTGCACGTTCGCGACGGTTTTCTGGAAGTCCGGGGTTTCATCGATCTGGCTGCGGATGTAAAAACCCACCGGCCCAATCAGCAGGCCCACGCCGAAAGCGACACGCCAGCCCCAATCATTCAATTGCACATCCGACAACCAATAGCTGAGCAAAGCACTTACCCCGGCCGCCAATACAGTCGCCAGGCCCTGGGTCGACAATTGCCAACTGGCGAAGAAACCACGTCGTTTGGCATCAGCGTGCTCGACCATGAATGCGGTCGCGGCGCCGAACTCCCCACCTGTGGAGAAGCCTTGCAGCATGCGAGCAACAATAATCAGAAGCGGCGCGGCCAGGCCGATCTGGTCATAGGATGGGGTGAAGGTGATCAGCGCGGTGCCGAGCATCATGATCATGATCGACATCGTCAGCGAGGCCTTGCGCCCCGCCCGGTCGGCGTATGAGCCCAGCACGATGGCGCCCAGCGGGCGCATCAAAAAGGAAATGCCGAATGAGCCGACACTGAGCAATAGTGAAGTGGTTTCGTTGTCGGACGGGAAAAACAGCTTCCCGATCACCACCGCGAAATAGCCATAGATCAGCAAGTCATAGAATTCCAGAGCATTGCCGATACTGGCGGCGACGATTTCCTTCCAAGGGCCTCGCTGGGTGGAAGCATGTGCCGAATGCACGATTGATGATTGAACGGTCATGGGTTAGTCCCGGGTCTGTTTCACGGTTGTCGATCGTATTCACCGAGCAGCAACGCGGCTCGATGACATCGATGGCAGTCATTGTTATGGGTGAAAACAACCGGATACCTGATGAAGATCTGCGCCTTCATGGCTGTCCGGCCCGGAGTCAAAATTGAATCAAGGGGTGTGTAATGGCAATTGCTGTTTCGGCACATCCTTGAGCTGATTCCGCACACGCCCGTCAGCACAACCTTTTCAGTACTACCGAGGCGCTAATTTTTTTTCGTGTGCCCGTAATCAGTGCACTTTTGAGCAGGCTGTCATGCCGGATTTTTGCCGTGATTCGATCCGTGCTCCGCATGACGCAAGAGCAGACCCTGCCAGATCTTCATCACCAGTTCGCTCTGATTGGAACGCAGGCGATGCAAGGACACGTCGAAGTTGATCCGAAACTCAGGACCGCCCGCGATCACCAACTCGCTCGACGCCAGGGCACTTTTGGCGACCATTCGTGGCAGCCAGGCGAGGCCATTGCCTCGCTTGGCCATTTCCAGAATAGCCTCGTAGGAGTCCGCTTGATAAATCATGCGCAACGCCAACCGCTGAGGCAGTCGTGCCAAGTGCTGGGCTAGCACTCCGCGCAGTGCGAGTGTCGGCGAGAACGCCAGCCAGGGGATTGTCAACGCGTTGCTACTGGCGGAAATATGGAACATGGGTTGGCCATGATCGTCCGGTGCACTGACCGGCAGCAACTCTTCATTGGCGAGCACCAACGAGTCGAAACGCACTGGATCAATCAGGACCTGGGTCAGTGGGCTGGAAAAACTCAACAGCAAGTCCACGTCACCGGCAGACAACTTCATGATTGCCTCCTGCGCACCACTGGTCACCAGTGACACTGGGAAGCAGCCGAACTGTTGGTTCAGAGACTCGTACCAGTCGGGGAAAAAATCACTGGCCAGGGTTCGTCCCGTCGCAATGCGCACCGGCTCGTCGCGGCTCAACCTTCCCCCCTGAAACTGCGCCCGCACCGCTGCCAGCAACTCTACCGATTGCGTTGCGGCCTCCAGAAACAGCAGGCCGCCGGGCGTCAAGGACAGCGGTTGCTTGCGCTCGATCAGCGAAGTGCCGACCCATTCCTCCAACGCCCGAATACGCCGCCCGAATGCGGGATGTGTCACACAACGGATCTCTGCGGCACGAGACAGGCTGCGAGTGCGGGCCAGTTCGATAAAGTCTTCGAGCCATTCGAGTTGCATTGTGATTTCCTGCTGAGCGATGAGGCGAGTTAATAGAAATATTAGCGGATTTGGTGTGCAACTACTTATCAGGGAAAGCAGTAATCAGGCCAATTCCGAGAGCCGCCGTCAAAGCATTTACACAAGCACGGGCCAGGATCAACAATGTACCGGCAGTCAGGCAGCGAGGTATTCACCCGGTCACGTCGCAGGTCGACACGGAGCGCTCATGAATGATCGTTACACCCGCACGGCGATTTACCTGCACTGGTTGGTGGCGCTTGGGCTGATCGGTACCTTTGCACTGGGTTTCTACATGCCAGAACTTGCGCTTTCGCCGACCAAGCTGAAGCTGTACTCATGGCACAAGTGGGCCGGGGTGACCCTGTTTTTCCTGGTGCTGCTGCGACTCGGCTGGCGCCTGGCGCATCCCGCACCGCCCTTGCCGTCGACGGTATCGGCCCTGTCGCGATTCGCGTCCCATGTCTCGCATGGGTTGATGTACGCACTGATGCTTGCTATTCCGCTCAGCGGCTGGCTGATGAGTTCGGCACTGGGCTTTCAGACGTCATGGTTGGGTGTCTTGCCGTTGCCGGATCTGCTGGCCAAGGACGCCGCGCTGGGCGACCGACTCAAGGATCTGCACGAGGTGCTTAACTTCATCTTGCTGGCGCTGGTGATCGTCCATACCGGCGCGGCGCTCAAGCACCACTTCATTGATCGCGACGACGTGCTGACGCGCATACTGCCGTCAAAGCACTAGCCTGACCGGATAACCTTATGAACTATCGATTCCCGCGCGTTACCGCATTGGCTGCCGTCCTTGCACTCGGCACGCTGACCTGCGCCGACGCTGTCGAATACAAGAAAGTGAACGCGAGCGCCAGCCAGATCAGCTTCACCTATAACCAGATGGGAGCGAGGGTATACGGCACGTTCGGCAAGTTCGAGGCCACCATCGATTTTGATTCGACGAACCCCTCGGCTGCCCACGCCGGGCTGACCATCCAGCTCGCCAGCATCGACGCCGGTAACAGTGACGCCAACAGCGAGTTGCAAAAGCCTGCCTGGTTCAACACGGCAACTTATCCGCAAGCGAAGTTTGTATCGAGCAGCGTGACGGCGCTCGGTAACAACCGCTACGAGGTGAAGGGCAAGCTCACGCTCAAGGGCCTTACTCGCGAGGTCGGTGCGCAAATCACCTTGAAACCGCAGAGCGCCATCGGCGTATTCGATGGCGAGTTCATTCTCAAGCGCGCCGACTTCAAGATCGGTGAAGGGGAGTGGGCCGACTTCGGGGTCATTTCCAACGAGATCAACATCAAGTTTCGAGTGGTCGCCCCCGAGCAATGACGTTGGCGCGCAACCCAATGGGCCGCCGCCGCGGTCATCGCCAAGCGTCAACGGACCCTAATAGTGGTGAAGGGCAGCGTTCGAACCAACGGCTCGCCTGTTCGTAGGCATGGGCCATTTGCAGCACCGCGAAGTCAGCCTGGTGCCTGCCGATGATTTGCAAACCCATGGGCAGGCCGCTCCGGTTGAACCCCACTTGCACGTTCGCCACTGGGCAACCGGAGAGGGTGCCGGGAATCACCACCTCCATCCAGCGGTGATAGGTGTCCATGTTCACGCCTTCGATGCGGGTTGGCCATGGGAGGTTTTTGTCGAACGGAAAGACCTGGGCGGTGGGCAGCAGCAGATAGTCGAAGCGTTCGAACAGTCTGCTGATGGCGCGGTACCAGTGACTGCGGGCCACCGAGGCGGCGAACACGTCGCTGGCAGAGAGCTTGAGTCCGTTTTCCACTTCCCAGCACGCTTCCTCCTTTAGCTGTGCGCGCTGACTCGCGTTGGCGTAGGCGCCGCCGAGGGAGCCGGCGACCATCCAGTGCCGCAACGTGCGCCAGCTGTCCCAGAGCTGTTCAGGGGCGAAGTCGATAGCGGCGGGCTCGATGCTGCAGCCTACGGCTTCGAAGTCGGTGAAGGCTTTTTGACAAAGCTCGAGAATGCCTTTTTCCATCGGCAGATAGCCGTTGAGATCCCCGAGCCAGCCCAGGCGTGTGCCGCTGAAATCGCGTTCCAGCGGGGCTGCGAAGGCGGCACCGGATTCGGCGATAGACAATGGCGCCCGGGCATCGGCGCCGGCCTGGACCGACAACAGCAACGCGGCATCGCGGACGCTGCGACCCATCGGGCCTTCGTAGCCGAGTTGGTCGATGAACAAGTCGGCACTGTCGTCGAAGGGCACCCGGCCCTGGGATGGGCGAAAACCGAAGACATTGTTGAACGCCGCCGGATTGCGCAGCGAACCCATCATGTCGCTGCCGTCGGCTACCGGCACCAGGTGCATGGCCAGCGCCGAGGCGGCACCGCCACTGCTGCCGCCGGCGGTTTTGCTTGGGTCGTAGGCACAGCCGGTGGCGCCGAACAGCGGGTTGTAGGTTTGCGAACCGAGGCCGAATTCCGGGGTGTTGGTCTTGCCGATAATGATTGCCCCGGCAGCCTTGATCCGCTCGCACATGATGCCGTCGCGTTCGGGCACAAAATCCTGGTACAGCGGTGAGCCGAAGGTGGTGCGAATGCCACGGGTCAGCGACAGGTCCTTGATGGCGTGTGGCAGACCGTGCATCCAGCCACGGTACAGGCCGCTTGCCAGTTCGGCATCACGCTTGTCGGCCTGGGCCAGAAGGTCTTCCGGCGCTTGCAGGCTGATCAGCGCATTGACCAGCGGGTTGAAGCGTTCGATGTGGCTCAGGTAAGCCTGCATCACTTCCCGGCAGGAGACCTGACGCAGGCGAATGCGGTCGGCGAGTTCATGGGCCTGCAGCAGGACCAGTTCGCTGATGGTAGTAGAAGTCATTGCGACGCTGCCTTGTAGACGACTGGAGAAACGCCCCGCCGCACGAGCGGGGCGGTAAAGATCAACGCATCAGGTTGGTCCACAAGCGGTCGGCCAGGCGGATCGCACCTTCACCGCAGGTCTTGCTGAAGACCACTTGGGTGCCCTCTGGGATGTGCAGTTCCGGCGCGTCCTTGAGGCCGGCGTCGAGGAACGGTTCCACGCCCTTGATCGGACTCTGGTGCTTGAGGAAGTTCTGGGTCATCGCGGCGTTTTCAGGCTGGCTGAGGAAGGCGATGAAGGCCTTGGCATTTGCCGGATTCTTGCTGCCCTTGGGGATGACCATGTTGTCGACCCAGGCCAGCACACCTTCTTTCGGGTAGAGGTATTTCAGGCTCGGTTTCATCTCCCGCGCACGCATCGACGAACCGCCCCAGAAGGTCGACATGTCGATTTCACCCGAGGCCAGGTTCTCGCGGATCGAGCCGGCCTTGGAGCTGTAGGTTTTGACGAACGGCTTCTGCGCCTTGAGCAGGGTCATCACTTGCTGCATCTGTTTCGGATCTTCGCTGCACAGCGGGATGTTCAGGTACAGGCTGGCCATGTCCACGACGTCGCTGACCGAGTCGAACATGTTGATCTGCCCTTGCAGCTCGGCTGGCGGCTCATAAAGCACCTTGTAGCTGTCGGTCGGGCCTTTGTAACGCTCGGTGTTCAACACCACGCTGGTGGTGCCCCAGATGAATGGCACCGAATACGCACCTTCCGGGTCCCAGGTAGGCTTTTTCAGGTTGTCGACGACATGGGCGTAATAGGGTTCCTTGACCGGGTCGAAGCGCTCCAGCAGCTGTTCCTTGATCAGGATCGGAACAAACTGGTGTGAAGGAATCGCCACGTCATAGCCGGCGCCGCCCTGTTTGAGCTTGGCCAGCAGGGTTTCGTTGGAATCGTAGGAGTCCACCGTGACTTCAATGCCGGTCTGCTTCTGGAACTTGGCGAGAATCTCTGGCGAGAAGTAGCCACTCCAGCTCACCACGTTGAGTTTTTCCGCGGCCTGAACGCTGCCGGCCATTGTCAGTGGCAAAGTCAGTAACAACGAGGTGCCGATACTTGTAATCAACTTGCTCATGCTATTTCCCCACGGTACTTGGAAGGTTCAGGTTTTTTTCTTGCCCAGCAGATAAGAGAGGCTGACGAACAACACCGAGACGCCGAGGATCAGCGTTGAAACGGCATTGACGTCGGGTGTCACGCCCATGCGCAACAGACCGAAGATGAAGATCGGCAAGGTGGTGGTGCCGGCCTGGGCGACCATCATCGAAATCACGAAGTTATCCAGCGAGACGATGAAGGCCAGCATCAACCCGGACACGATCCCCGGCATCAGCAGCGGCAGCGTGACTTTGCGAAAGGTCCGCCAGGGGCCGGCGTAAAGGTCGGCCGAGGCTTGCTCCAGCGACAGGTCCATGTCATTGAGCCGCGCGCGGATCGGCAGGTAGGCGAAGGGAATGCAAAACACGGTATGGGCGATGATCAGGTTGCCGTACCCCAGCGACAGGCCGACCGTGGAAAACAGCGCCAGGGTGGCGACGCCGACCACGATCTCCGGCAACACCAGCGGCAGCATGATCGCGCCCATCGACAGCTGCATGCCTTTGAACTTCGCGCCTCGGGAGGTGCCGAGTGCAGCAAGGGTGGCAATCGCGGTGGCGATCATACTGGCGCAGACCGCGATCAGCAGGCTGTTGCTGGCCGCCTGGCGCAAGGCCTGATTGGCAAACGCGGCGCGGTACCAGTCGAGGCTCAAACCGGTCCAGACCGTAGCCGATTGGTTGGCGTTGAAGGAGAACACGACCAGCACCACGATCGGCGCGTAGAGGTACAGGTAGAACAGAAAACTGAAACCGCCAAAGCCCGGAAAGTCCTGAACGCTGAGACCGGTTCGCTTGAATAGACGCTGCATTACTCACCTCCCTTGGCGATGCGCTGGCGCTCGGCGCGCAGGGCATACACGGTCAACACCAGCATCACCGCCGCCATCAGCACCAGCGACAGGGCGGCCCCGAACGGCCAGTTTCGTGCATCGCTGAACTGCCGGAAGATCAGGTTGCCGAGCATCATCTTGGTCCCGCCACCGAGCAACTCCGGGGCAATCATCGCCCCCAGGCACGGTACGAACGTGAGGATGGCGCCAGCGAAAATCCCCGGTTTGGCGATCGGCAGCACGACTTTGATCAGCGTTCGCCAGCGCCCGGCGTAGAGGTCTTGCGCCGCTTCCAGCAGGCGGATGTCCATCTTTTCCAGGGTCGCGTAGATCGGCAGCACCACGAACGGCGCGTAGGTGTAAACCAGGCCCAGCAGCACCGCGCCGTCGGTATAGAGCAGTTGCAGCGGCTGATCGATAACACCGAGCCCCATCAGGCTGTTATTGATGACCCCGGTGTTGCGCAGCAGCAGAATCCAGGCGTAGGTGCGAATCAGCAGGTTGGCCCAGAACGGCACGGTGATCAGGAAAATCAGCAGCCCACGGCGGTGAGCCGGTTGCATGGCCAACCAGACGGCGACCGGGAAGCCGATCAACAAGGTGATCACGGTCGTCAGCCCGGCGATGCCAATCGAGCGCAGGGCAATGATCAGATAGGAGTCGGCAAAGGCCAGACTGTCATCCAGTTGCCGCTCGAACAGCAATGAGGTGTAGGCGTCGCTACTGAAGACTTTGTTCACCCCGCCATAGGGGTTGGCCTCCATCAGCGAATAGCCGATGACGATCAGGATCGGCACGATCAGAAACAGGCCGATGGCGAGCAGTGCCGGAGTGACCCCGAGAAAGCTGCCGAAGGCTTTTCGCCGCGCCAGGCTGTTGGATATCGGTAAAGCGTGCATGACAAACCCTCGTGCTCAATCCAGCAGGACACTGGCACTACCACGGTCGAACAACAGGCCGGCCTGGCTGCCGACAGCGAAGCGCAGACTCTGGTCGACGCTGTTGGGCGTGCGCACCGTAAGACGCGAACCGTCGCTCAGGCTGACCTGATATTGCAGGTCGGTGCCGAGGTAGACTTGCGTATCGATCCGGCACGGCAAGGCACCGTCCGTGCCGGCTGGCAACAGATGCAGGCGCTCGGGGCGCACTGAGAGCGCCACCGTTGCGCCCACCGCCACGTCGCTGCAGGGTTGAGCGGGGAGCGGGTGACCGGCAGGCCCGGCGAACCAGGCCAGACCGGCTTCCACTTGGGTCACCGTGCCTTCGATGAAGTTGGTCTCGCCGATGAAGTCCGCGACAAAGCGATTGCACGGACGCTCGTAGATATCCTCCGGGCGGCCGACCTGTTGCACTTCGCCTTCGGACAGCACGGCGATGCGGTCGGACATGGTCAGGGCTTCTTCCTGATCGTGGGTGACGAAGATAAAGGTGATGCCGGTCTTGGCCTGAATCGCCTTCAGCTCTTCACGCATGGCCTGGCGCAGTTTGAGGTCCAGCGCCGAGAGTGGCTCGTCGAGCAGCAGCACTTTGGGATGCGGCGCCAGGGCCCGAGCCAGGGCGACCCGCTGTTGCTGGCCGCCGGACAGCTGTGTCGGACGACGCGTGGCGAAGCGTTCCATCTGCACCAGGGCGAGCATCTCGCGCACTCGGTCGGCGATCTGCACCTTGCTCAAGACCTTGCCCATCGGATGGGACTCAAGGCCGAATGAGAGGTTCTCGGCGATGGTCATGTGCGGAAACAGCGCGTAATGCTGGAACACCGTATTGACCGGACGCTGGTAGGGCGGACGGTCGGCGATGTTTTCACCGTAGAGCAGGATCTCGCCCTCGGTCGGAAATTCGAACCCGGCGATCATCCGCAGGAGCGTGGTTTTACCGCAGCCCGAAGGGCCGAGGAGGGTGAAGAACTCATTGTCGCGGATATCCAGATCGATGCTTTTCAGCGCCACCGGACCGCTTTGTGGATCACCGTAGACTTTGCGTACAGCGCGAATTGACACAGCCAGCGTTTGCAGCGAATGCAGGGCATTCATGCGTTACCTCCGATTCCCCCATCGCCTGTGCCGGTATGCTGTAGACAGCCGTGCCGTCAGGCCATGGATATTATTTTTTTGGGCAGGATCGAGATCTGTTCGGGTGTGTAGCGAGCCGCTTCGTCGGGCTCTTGGGCTATTTTTGTAGTTCTGTTGTGAGCCGATTATCAGTGAGGGGTTGCGGGGGCGAAACTTCAATTTTAACATAGCAGCTGTTAAATAATTTAATAGCAGGAGGCGTCCCGAGCCATGCCTGACCACCGTTTGCCACCGTTGAACGCGGTGCGTGCCTTTGATGCAGCCGCCCGGTTGGGCAGTTACGTCGAAGCCTCGAAGGCGCTGCACGTGACTCAGCCAGCCATTGGTCGACATGTGAAACTGCTGGAGGAGTGGCTGGGAGCCCAGCTGTTTGAGCGCACCTCGCGTGGCGTCACGCTGACCAGTGCTGGCGAGAAGTACCACCGCAAGATCGCTTCAGCGTTGCAGCTGATCATCGAGGCGGGGAGGGAGTTGCAACCCAGGGACTCCGAACGATGGCTGCGAATAATGGTAGTGCCAGGATTCGCCAAGCGCTGGTTGACTCCAAGGCTGGAAGCCGCGCGGCGTCTTCGTCCGGGACTGAAATTCGCCATCGAACCCAACTCGACGTTCACCGATGTGGACGGCAAGACTGCTGACCTGGGGATCGTCTATGGCCTTGATGGGCAGTACGCCCATTCCCGGGCCACCCTGATCTGTCCGCGGGTGTTTCCCATCTGTACGCCGGGCTACCTGGCCAGCATCGAGCCGATTACCTGTCTCACCGATCTGTTGAAACACAACCTGATTCACTTCGACGACGGCGAGTGGTGGAACATGTGGTTCGCCGCTAACGGCCAGGATGTTCACCTCAACTCGGACGTGCTGTACGTCAACAACGACCACGCATTGTCGGTGGCTGAAAGCGGGCAAGGCATCGCGCTGGCTAATGAAGTGCTGGTGCGCGAGGAACTCAAGGCCGGCACCCTGGTGCGTGCGCTTGAGGATCAGGTGCAGCTGGAAAGCTACCGCGTGCTGACGCCATCGGCTGAACTGTCGGCGGATGTGGAGTGGTTTATCCAGTGGCTGACGACGGAGTTGGGACGCGAGTTTGGCAATTGAGGCACGGCTGAAAGGATTGAACAGACAGATCGTCCAATGAAAGCAGGGAAAACATTACCCTGATCGTAACAGTTTACCGCTCATCTTGATTGATGCCTCTACCCATTAGCTTCTAAGGTAACTCTACGAAAGCGAACCCGTGGAGTGAGCATGACAACAACAATATCCCCCGACTCGCGCTGGACGCGGCGACGCAGTGAAAAACTGCGGCGCCTTGAGCAGGTGCGAGGTCTCGCCGATGGTGTGGTGTTGCCCACCGACAAGATCGTCGCGGCGCTGGAAGCCTTGATTCTGCCTGGCGACCGTGTGGTGCTGGAGGGCAACAACCAGAAACAGGCGGACTTTCTTTCCCGTTCCCTGGCCAAGGCCGATCCGGCCAGGCTGCATGACCTGCACATGAT
>NZ_JBIUVW010000063.1:0-25149 GCF_044743155.1 Pseudomonas sp. NPDC087697
GTCCCTCCCTCGATGATCAGTCGAGAACTATCGCTCCTGACGGAGCGATAGTCGAGATACAAGGAGCTGCCGCAGGCTGCGATCTTTTGACCTTGATGTTCAGCGCGTTTGAAAACATCAAAAGATCGCAGGCTTCGCCAGCTCCTACGGGGGCTGCGGTGTCTGGCAGTTCCCACACAAAATCTTACATAAGCAAGCACATGGCTACGATTGCGCCCCCTCACCATGCCCGCTAGCCTGAAACCGTCGCTGCCCATTCAGCGACCGGGCCTGAGAACTCGAACAAGATGTAGGCACTTATCGGAGTTCTCCCTATGCGCGCCATCGATCCATCCCAAACTTCTGCTGGTCAGCTCTCATCCCCCGCCCCCCAAGACCTGAAAACCGCCGGCTTCACACCCTTCTCCATCCACTCCGACCAAGCGCTATTTCGCGTCAACAGCGGCGTCCCGATCCTCGAAGCCCTGTCCCACGTTTCCGACTTGCTCCACCTCTCCAAACTGCTGGCCGAAGACGCGGCGATGGAACGCGGCAAGGACCGTTATGCCTGGGCGTCGCATTATTTGCAGGAGATGAGTAAAGCGGTGATTGATGACGTGGTGAAGGTGCTGGGTGCGTCGGGTAACAACCGCAACTGAATAGAAAAAGCCCCGTGCTTCCTTTGAAGGCGGGGCGATTTCAACGCAGCAGTTGAGACTTAAGAAGAACATCTCGCTATTTATTTCTAGCTATAGCTGTTCATAACTTCCTATGTAGTCTTGTAGTTTCCATAAAGAGAATGCGATCAGACAAAGGCCACTACACCAGTTCAATAATCGAATGTTTTTTCTTCCAGACAATGCCCTTCCAATAGCATCACCCCCAAATACATACACCATCTGACAGGCAAGACTACCGATGAAAAAGCCGGCCAGTGAAAGAGGTACGCTAACAGTCGCTTCGTCTGAGTGATTAGCGATGACATAAGAGGTGATTGCCACAATGGTCAACGGATTGGTCAGTGTTAATGCAAACACAGAGAAAAAACCTGATTGGCGTGTGACGTTCACTGTCGAATCAGAGTATGCAGCGATCCTTACCCCGAGGTAGAAGAGGTAGGTGATCGAGGCGATTGTCAGTAGATCCAAGTACCCCAACACAAATGTTTTGACCAGCGCTACGCCCATCAACGCCACGGCTGCGTACACAGCATCCGCCAGGGCTGCACCGAACGCGCTCGGAATTGCGCTTAATCGTCCATGCAAGATGGACTGCCTTAATATAATCAAGGCAATCGGCCCAAAGGTGATCGACAACACGACTGAAAATAATAGAGATCGCTGAAAATCCTGCACGTCCTTGCCCTCTTATTCCTTTGCCCCACGATGCCATATTTTGTCGCTTGGGAACGTAAGCTACATCGCCAGCAACGCTACGATTTCTTGCGTATTCACATCTGTGATCGACGTGTCCTCAACCGCATTGTCGCGCAGCGTGATCTTGCCTTCACGTTGAGCCGCCATCTCATCCACGCCCTGTATCAACTCTTTAAAAAGGTCACGTTTTTCCATGCAGCCCCCGCTAATGCCACCGAAGACGAATACCCTGCCGATGTCGTCGACCCCAATGATGATCGTTCGCCCGTGGCTGGCCAAAATGGACCGTACAGAGCAAAGCAAGCGCTGGCGTTAGGATGTTTCCCAAATACCCTACTCCGTTTTCCTAAATGACCAGATCCTTCCCTGTCGGCCCGGAATCTAGAACGAGCAAAACACAGCAGCGCCAAAAACTCCCACCACTCAACAGGCCGAGCGTTAGCTCGCCTGCAGCTTTTGATCTTGACCTGCCCGCCCCTTCGGGAGGCCGAGTGGAGGCGTTCATCAGGGGGTTGGCGCGTAGCGCCGTACGGCGCAGCCGGACACATCGAGAGGAGGTCGTCGCGAAGCAGACCGGAGGCGATGCCCCCTGATGGACGCCGGAGCGAGGGAACGCCGAGCCTAGGCGAGGTGCTGGACGCTTGGGGCGAAGCGTTTTGGTTACTTTTGGGCGTCTGCAAAAGTGACACGCCGTAAGGGCGGAACCCTAAGTGGCCGTTACCGCAGAAATGGATATGTACACCTGCAAGAGATTAGTAGGCTGCCAGGCCGCTATCGCGAGCAGGCTCGCTCCCACAGTTGAACTGTTTACATCTGCAAGAGATAGGCCGGCTGTCAGGCCGCCTTCGCAGGCAAGCCAGCTCCCACAATTTTGATTGGTGTACATCCGCAAGAGATAGGCCGGCTGTCAGGCCGCCATCGCGGGGGAGCACAGCCCCACAAGGACACGCCCAATAAAAAACCCCGCGCTTCTCTCGAAGGCGGGGCTTTTTGTACAACCGCAAAAACCTTAAGGCGCGTAAGTCAGCAACAACTCGCTCGGCACCTTGAAGTCCAGCGACATCATCACGCTCAACGCCGTGATGGTGAAAATCGAAAACACAAACAGCTTACGTGCCCAAACAGTGTCATCCACCGCCTTGTAACCGGTCCACGCCATGTACAACCAATACATGCCCATGGCCGCCGCGACAGCGAGATAACTCATGCCAGCGTAACCGCTGAACGTCAGCATCAAGGTCGCCACCAGGAACGCCAGGATATAAAGCAGGATGTGCTTCTTGGCTACCTGAATCCCGCGCTTCACCGGCAACACCGGAATCGATGCCGCCAGGTAATCGTTGAAGCGGAAAATCGCGATCGCATAGGAATGCGGCATCTGCCACAAACTGAACATCACCAGCAGCGTCAGCGCCGCCATGTCGAAGCTATTGCTGACCGCGACATAGCCAATCACCGGCGGCATCGCCCCCGACAAACTGCCCACCAGCGTGCCGTGAACCGACTTGCGCTTGAGGTACAGACTGTAGAAGCCGACGTAGATGACAAAACCGATCACCGCGAACAATGCCGCCAACGGATTGGCCACGCGGTACAACAACGCAACGCCGACGACACCCAGGACAGTCGCATAAACCAGTGCCAGTTTCAGGGAGATCAGGCCCTGCACCAGCACGCGGTTCTTGGTGCGCTCCATCTTCAGGTCGATGTCACGGTCGATGCAGTTGTTGAACACGCAACCCGACGCGACCACCAGGGACGTGCCGATCATCGCAGCCAGGAAAATGGCCAGATCGACATGCCCTTTCGAGGCCAGGAAAAACCCGCCTGCCACAGAAAGCACGTTACCGAAAATGATCCCCGGTTTGGTGATTTGGATAAAGTGCTTTAAGGACATCCGGACTTTCCTCAGTGCGCCATCATGACGGAATGGATGCTGTACATGATCCACAGCGACAGACCGACCAACAGGACAATAACCAACGCTGCGAAGACAAACGCAATCACGTTGTTACGCTGGGCGGCAGAGCGGTCCAGGTGGAGGAAGTAGACCAGGTGCACCAGCACCTGGATCACTGCGAAGGCCAGCACGATCCACAAGGTCATGGCTTTCGGCAGCGATGGGTACATCACCAGGCCGAACGGAATGACGGTCAGGATCACCGACAGGATGAAGCCGATGGCGTAGGACTTGACGCTGCCGTGGCTGTCGTCGTGGCTATCGTGGCCATTATGTGAGTGAGCTGCGTTAGCCATTACAGAGTCCCCATCAGGTAAACAACGGTGAATACGCAGATCCACACAACGTCCAGGAAGTGCCAGAACAGGCTCAGGCAGCTCAAACGGGTTTTGTTGGTCGACGTCAGGCCATGCTTGTTGACCTGATACATCATGATCGCCATCCAGATCAGACCGCTGGTCACGTGCAGACCGTGGGTGCCGACCAGGGTGAAGAACCCGGACAGGAAGCCGCTGCGGTTCGGACCGAAGCCTTCGGAGATCAGCGAGTGGAACTCGTTGATTTCCATGCCGATGAAGCCCAGACCGAACAGGAAGGTAATCGCCAACCAGCCCAGCACTTGAGTCTTCTTGCCTTTGAACAACGCCAGCATGGCGAAGCCGTAGGTGATCGAACTGAACAGCAGGCAGGCAGTTTCGCCCAGCACGTACGGCAGTTCGAAGATGTCGTGGCCCGACGGGCCACCGGCTACGTTGTTTACCAGTACCGCGTACACCGCGAAGATCGACGCAAACAGAATGCAGTCGGTCATCAGGTAGAGCCAGAAACCGAATACGGTCATCTCGCCCGAGTCGTGGTGGTGGTCATCGTGCCCATGGTCATGACCATGGGCGTGTCCAACATTGGTCACTAAGTTCGACATGGTTTAAGCCTGTTCCAACGAGGTTTCAACACGGGTGGCGGTGGCCGGAATCGCTTTGGCCGCAACCAGACGCTTGTGCTGCTCGGCTTCAATGCGCTCGATCACGTCGACCGGCACCATGTAGCCTTGATCATCACGGGCAGCGTGGATCACGAAATAGATCACGGTGCCAGCCAGACCAAAGATGGCCATCCACCAGATGTGCCAGATCATCGCGAAACCGAACACGGTCAACAGAGCACCCATGACCAGACCGGTCGCGGTGTTGTTTGGCATGTGGATCGGCTCGTAACGGGCTGGAGCCTGGTACGCAGTACCATTTTCCTTGGCCTCGGTGAACGGGTCGATGCAGTCAGCTTTCGGCAGTACAGCGAAGTTGTAGAACGGTGGTGGCGACGAGGTCGACCATTCCAGCGTGTGGGCATTCCACGGGTCGCCGGCTTCGCACATGTTCTGTGGCAGCTTGCGATCACGAATACTCACGTAGAGCTGGATCAGCTGGCAGGCGATACCGAAGGCGATCAACACCGCACCGACCATTGCAACGTGCAGGTACGGCGTCCACTCAGGGTTGGTGGTGCTGTTCAGACGACGGGTCATGCCCATGAAGCCCAGTACATAGAGCGGCATGAACGCGACGAAGAAGCCCGAGATCCAGAACCAGAACGCAGCCTTGCCCCAACCTTCGTGCAGCTTGAAGCCGAACGCTTTAGGGAAGTAGAAGCCGAAACCGGCGATGTAACCGAACACGGCGCCGCCGATGATCACGTTGTGGAAGTGCGCGATCACGAACAGGCTGTTGTGCAGCACGAAGTCAGCACCCGGGATGGCCAGCAGTACGCCGGTCATGCCGCCGATGGCGAAGGTCACCATAAAGCCCAGCGTCCACAGCACCTGGCTGGTGATACGCAGACGACCCTGGTAAATGGTGAACAGCCAGTTGAATAGCTTCACCCCCGTCGGGATCGAAATCAGCATCGTCGCCAGACCGAAGAAGGCGTTGACGTTGGCACCCGAACCCATGGTGAAGAAGTGGTGCAGCCAGACCATGAAGCCCAGGATCGAGATCGCGCCGCTGGCGTAGATCATCGAGTGGTGGCCGAACAGTTTCTTGCCGGAGAAGGCCGAGATGACTTCGGAGAAGATCCCGAACGCCGGCAGAATCAGAATGTAAACCTCGGGGTGACCCCAGGCCCAGAACAGGTTGACGTACATCATCGGATTGCCACCAAGTTCATTGGTGAAAATGTGGAAATCCATGTAACGGTCAAGCGTCAGCAAAGCCAGAGTAGCGGTCAGGATCGGGAAGGAAGCGACGATCAGTACGTTGGCCCAGGTGCAGGTCCAGGTGAAGATCGGCATGTCCATCATTTTCATGCCCGGGGTACGCATTTTCAGCACGGTGGCCAGGAAGTTGACCCCCGTCAGCGTCGTCCCCAGACCCGATAGCTGGAGTGCCCAGATGTAGTAGTCCACACCCACGCCCGGGCTGTAGCCCAGTTCCGACAGCGGTGGATACGCAACCCAACCGGTACGGGCGAACTCGCCGACACCCAGGGACACGTTCACCAGCACGACGCCGGAGACCAGCAGCCAGAAGCTCAG
This sequence comes from Pseudomonas sp. NPDC087697, assembly GCF_044743155.1. Classification (NCBI taxonomy): domain Bacteria; kingdom Pseudomonadati; phylum Pseudomonadota; class Gammaproteobacteria; order Pseudomonadales; family Pseudomonadaceae; genus Pseudomonas; species Pseudomonas sp. NPDC087697. The sequence goes on from NZ_JBIUVW010000063.1 coordinate 5,843, forward strand.
GGAGTTCAGGAACGGGTAGGCAACGTCACGGGCGCCGATCTGCAGCGGCACTGCAAGGTTCATCAGGCCGGTGAAGAATGGCATCGCCATGAAGATGATCATGATCACACCGTGAGCGGTGAAGATCTGGTCATAGTGTTCAGGTGGCAGGTAGCCAGGCGAACCCTCAGTGGCCAGGGCCAACTGGGAGCGCATCATGACGGCGTCGGCAAAACCACGCAGCAGCATGATCATGGCCACGACGATGTACATCACGCCGATTTTCTTGTGGTCGACCGACGTCAGCCACTCGGTCCACAAATAGGTCCACTTCTTGAAGTAAGTGATTGCAGCAAATACCGCCAGACCACCGAGCGCGATCATGGCGATGGTCACCATCACAATCGGCTCGTGGAACGGGACCGCTTCCCAACTTAATTTACCAAACATCGTTTACTCCTCTGCCCCGGCAGCTGAATGCGAACTCATGTCCATCCCTTCCATACCGGCCACTTCTTTCTCGTCCTTCTCGTGGTGCATCGGCTTGCCCGGTTTCATGCCTTCATACTTGTCGATGATGGTCTGGAACAGGTTCGGCGCGTACGAGGAGTAGAGTTCAACCGGGTTGTTCTGGCTTGGTTTGGAAAGGGCTTCGTATTCAGCTTTTTCAAGCTGTTTAGGTGCCTTCTTGACATCACTGACCCAGGCATCGAAATCCGCCTGAGAGGTGGCGATTGCTTTGAATTTCATGCCAGTGAAGCCAGCACCGCTGTAGTTGGCGGAGATACCGTCAAGCTCGGCATTCTGATTGGCGATCAGGTGCAACTTGGTCTCCATGCCCGCCATCGCGTAGATCTGACCGCCCAGGCCCGGAATGAAGAACGAGTTCATCACGGTGTCGGAGGTGATTTTGAAGTTAACCGGCGTGTTGGCCGGGAACACCATCTTGTTGACGGTGGCGATGCCTTGTTCCGGGTAGATGAACAGCCACTTCCAGTCCATCGCGACCACTTGAATGGTGATCGGCTTGACGTCGGATTCCAGCGGACGGTAAGGGTCCAGGGCGTGGGTCGACTTGTAGGTGACATAACCCAGGGCAATGATGATCAGCACTGGAACAGCCCACACCGCGATTTCAATCTTGGTGGAGTGCGACCATTTCGGTGTGTAGATGGCATCCGTGTTGGAAGCGCGGTATTTCCAGGCGAACAGGAAGGTCATGACGATGACCGGAACCACGACCAACAGCATCAGCAGCGTTGCGGTGATGATCAGGTTTCGCTCGTCCAGGCCGACCTGGCCCTTGGGATCGAGCAAGGTCATGTTGCAGCCTCCCAGCAACAGCGTGCCGAGCAGCGGCAATAAGCCTAGTAGTCTGGGGTACCTGTTTTTACTCATCTCACGACCTCTAAAGCAGCTTGCGCAATGCAGTTGGGTTTTGATCGCCAACACTTCACCCTGCCAAGGGTTGGCATTTTTCTTGGATTGAATAAGGGCTTGCCCGTCGCGCGCTAAACGCTGGTCGACACATCCTGGGCTAGCGGTGAGTTCTTATTCGAATTCGTGGTCAAAGGCCTTGTTACAGACCAATTCCATTTGGTGCGGATAGTTGGAAGGCGCCGACACCTGGCGTCGAATGAAGCCCGTTACAGCCCCACGACCGCCCCTTGTGCCAAGGAGAACGCCGCGCCCGGAATTTCAGTGCGGGCGATTGTAGATATGTAACGTTGTATAAACCATGTCTCAACTCGAAATAATTTTTATCGGATACCGCAACAATCATTAACGAAATCAGCAAAGATTATCCACGATATCGAGACTAATTCTCAACAACAACCCCCAAAAAACCCGCTCTACTGTCCACAGTTCAGACAGCTTCAACCCCTATCCAAGCATCGCCGACCTAGCGCAAGCCCCCTTGTCACAAGGCCTTTGGCCATTCGTCCGAGCCTGTTAAAACTGCCTGCTGCAACGCATTTGCTGGCTTCCGGAGAGGCCCGTCAGTGAGGTAAATTCCTTGTCAGTTTCAGCGACGACAATCGTCTATGAAATGAGTTGCGACACCCTGGCTGTGACAACATGTCGCACGCGTGCCACGCCCTTCTTTGTCACGCGTCACGATCCTTTGACAGACCCGCTGAAACGCAAAGCGCCCCGGCCTCTTTTCGAGGTCCGGGGCGCTTTATTCAAAGCCTTTGGCTGCGGCGAGAAGCCTCAGTTCAGGTGTTTGCGGTTACGCGAAATGAGCAGCGGCACCAGCACGACAGTCAACACGAAGGCCACCAGCGCCCACTGTGCCAGCGACAGGCCGAGGATCGGCGGGTACGGTGTCTCGCAGAAGCCGTCGACCTGGAAGCCCAGCGGGAAGATCTTCGCCAGCGGCAAGCCGTCGACAATCGGTTGCAGCACATCGATGCCGCAGCTGACCGCCGGGTAGAACTGCGTATAGACGTGATGCCCGGCGGTTGCGGCGCCGGCGAGGGCGAAGATCACCACCAGTGTTTCAAACACAGTGATGCTGCGGCGGGTGCGCATGGCCGCTCCGATAAAGGCGCTGATCGCGATCAGCAACAGCGCATAACGTTGCAGGATGCACAGCGGGCATGGCGCCTCACCCAGCACCACTTGCATGTACAGCGCGCCGCCGATCAACGCCAGACAGATGACGCCCAGCAGCACCAGAAAGCGCCGCTCACGTCCCAGCCGCATCATTTCCTCATTCATTCCCGTTTCCTTTGCCAAAAGTGCTAGTTGTGTTCAACAGACCCACCGACCGCAGTGGACCTCTCGTGTATCAATTGAACGCAAGTTTACACGCTGACCACTGGGGTGGATTAACAGGTGGGAATTAACGGCAGGCTTATTAACAGCGGATTAAACAGATGGATCTGTGACGAAGCAGATGACGCTATCGCGAGCAAGCTCGCTCCCACATTGGAACTGCGTCGTACACATGATATGTGCACAACGCGCGCTCGTGTGGGAGCGAGCTTGCTCGCGATGAGGGCAACTCGGTCTGCGTTACTCCAGCGCAGCAGCCGGGCCGAAGAACTCGTAGCGGCTCTGTTTCTCTGGCACACCCAAGGCCTTGAGGTGACGCTTGACCGCGGCCATGAAACCTTTCGGGCCGAGGAAGTAAGCATCCAGGTCGCGCTCTTGCGGCAACCAGTCCGCCAACTGCTCCTGACTCAACAGCCCGACTTTGTGCGCCGCCGGGCTCACGCCGTCATCTTCGGCGTAGCAGTAGAAGCGCTTGAGTTGCGGGTGACGCTCAGCCAGGCCGTCGATCCAGTCGCGGAAGGCATGCACGCCACCGTTACGCGCACAGTGGATAAAGTGCACCGGACGCTCGGTGGTCAGCGCAGCTTCAAGCATCGCCAGGGTTGGCGTGATACCGACGCCGCCGCTGATCAGCACCAGCGGTTTGTCGCTGGCGGTCAGGGTGAACTCGCCCGCTGGCGGGAACAGCAGGATGCTGGCGCCGACGGGGAACTGGTCGTGCAGATAATTCGAGGCACGGCCGCCCTCTTCGCGTTTGACGCTGATGCGGTACTGACCGTTGTCGCCCAGAGACGACAACGAATAGTTGCGACGAATCTCTTCGCCGTCGAGGATCAGTTTCATGCCGATGTACTGACCCGGTTCCGCCGCGAGAATCGGCCCTTTGTCCGCCGGTTCAAAGTAGAACGAAGTGATTTCCGCGCTCTCTTCCACACGCTTGGCCAGTGTGAATTCCCGCGCCCCGCGCCAGCCGCCGACAGCTGCGGCTTTCTGGTCGTAGATCGCGGTTTCGGCGCCGATCAGGATGTCAGCCAACTGGTTGTAGGCCGCGCCCCAGGCGCTCATCACTTCTGGCGTGGCAATCTCGTCACCGAGCACTTCCGAGATAGCCCGCAGCAGGCAAGCGCCAACAATCGGGTAATGCTCTGGAAGGATTTGCAAGGCAACGTGCTTGTTGATGATCTTCGCCACCAGGTCGCCCAACTGGTCGAGCTGATCGATGTGCCGCGCATACATCAACACCCCGCGAGCCAAGGCCCGAGGCTGGTCGCCGCTGGCCTGGTGCGCCTGGTTGAACAGCGGACGAACCTCTGGGTACTCGGAGAGCATCATGCGGTAGAAGTGAGTGATCAGGGCTTCGCCGCCACTTTCCAGCAGCGGTACGGTGGATTTGACGATGGCACGGTCTTGAGCGCTAAGCATTAAGGGGGTACTCCTGAACGACTGGGTTTATAGCTTTCTATCCAGTGCGCATCAGTTTCCATGCCAACAATTAAATTCATATAAAACAATAGCTTAATAAACATGTAGTCATAACGACACGAGCAGCTTTATAGTCACCTAGACTACATGGAGTCAATATGACTGCAAAATCTCTGCTCACAGCGTTGCTTCCGCTGGTCTCCGACCTTTCCCGCGAACTGCCCGAAGGCGAGCGCTACCGGCGCCTGCTCGAAGCCATGCGCGCCCTGCTCCCCTGCGACGCCGCCGCCCTGCTGCGGCTCGACGGTGAATGGCTGGTGCCATTGGCGGTGGACGGCCTGAGCACTGACACCCTGGGCCGGCGCTTCAAGGTCAGCGAACACCCGCGTTTTGAAGCGCTGCTCAGCAGCCCGGAGCCGACGCGCTTCCCCAGCGACAGCACCTTGCCCGATCCCTATGACGGTTTGGTCGACGGCCACGGCGATCACCTGGAAGTTCACGACTGCATGGGCTGCCCGCTGTTTATCGATGAGCGTGCGTGGGGCTTGCTGACCCTCGACGCGCTGGACCCGGAGCGCTTCGAACCAATCGAACTGGACGCCTTGCAAGCCTTTGCCAGCCTCGCCGCCGCCACGGTCAACGCCGCCGAGCGTATCGAACGGCTGGCCAATCGCGCGGAAGACGAGCACCAGCGCGCCGAGGTTTATCGCCAGGCCAGCGGCCAGCAGAACCGTGAAATGATCGGCCAGAGCAAAGCGCACAAGCGCTTGGTGGCAGAGATCAACCTGGTCGGCGGCAGCGACCTGACGGTACTGATCACCGGCGAAACCGGGGTCGGTAAAGAGCTGGTGGCCCAGGCGATCCACGCCGCGTCAGCGCGCGCCGACAAACCGATCATCAGCCTCAACTGCGCCGCGCTGCCCGACACCCTGGTGGAAAGCGAGCTGTTCGGCCATGTGCGCGGCGCGTTCACCGGGGCGATGAACGACCGGCGCGGTAAATTCGAACTGGCCAACGGCGGCACGTTGTTTCTCGATGAAGTGGGCGAGTTGTCGCTGACGGTCCAGGCCAAATTGCTCCGTGTGCTGCAAAGCGGTCAGTTGCAACGCCTGGGTTCGGACAAGGAGCATCAGGTCGACGTGCGCCTGATCGCCGCGACCAACCGGGACCTGGCCTTCGAGGTGCGCAGTGGCCGCTACCGCGCCGACTTCTACCATCGCCTCAGTGTCTACCCGCTGCTGGTGCCAGCGCTGCGTGATCGCGGTCGAGATGTGTTGTTGCTCAGCGGTTACTTTCTTGAACAGAACCGCTCGCGGATGGGCCTTAACAGCCTGCGCCTGAGCAGCGACGCACAAGCGTCACTGCTGGCCTACAGTTGGCCGGGCAACGTCCGCGAACTTGAACACTTGATTGGCCGCAGCGCGCTGAAAGCGCTGGGCAACTCACGGGAACGGCCGAAGATTCTCAGCCTGAGCGCGGCGGATCTGGACTTGCCTCACGACACCCTCGAAACCGCCCCAGCGTCAGCAGTCATTGACCCGGCGCCCGTGACCGAGGTGTTCGGCGACCTGCGCCAGGCCACCGAAAACTATCAACGCCAACTGATCACCGCTTGTCTTGAGCGCCATCAAAACAACTGGGCCAGCGCCGCCCGTGAGCTAGGCTTGGACCGGGCGAACCTTGGGCGGATGGCCAAAAGATTGGGGATGAAATGAAATAACGCCCCCCCTGTAGCAGCTGCCGAAGGCTGCGTTCGGCGGCGAAGCCGTCGTAAAACCTGGGTGCGCGGTGCAACAGATACAACGCGGTGCCCGGTTTGGCGAGGACTCCGTCCTCGAACGCAGCCTTCGGCAGCTGCTACGGGAGTTACGCCGATCAGGAAACCGGGATCAGTCCTAAAGCCTGCCTCGCTTGCGTCGATAACCCGATATCAATAGTTGCTGGCGGTCCCAAATCGCCCATCACCTTTTCCACAGAAGGTTTTTATGTCTTCCAACAAAGCCCGCGCAGATTCACTTTCGCTTCTGCTGTTTACCTTGCGCAGCGGCAAGCTGATGGCGATCAACCTGCTGAAAGTCAGCGAAATCATTCCCTGTCCGCCGCTGACCAAGCTGCCGGAGTCGCACCCTCACGTCAAAGGCATCGCCACCCTGCGCGGCGCCTCGTTGTCGGTTATCGACCTGAGCCGGGCGATCGGCGAACGGCCGCTGGTGGACCCGGACGGCGGCTGCCTGATCGTCACCGACGTCAGCCGCTCCAAGCAGGGTCTGCACGTTCAGGCGGTGAGCAAGATCGTCCATTGCCTGACCACCGACATCCGCCCGCCACCCTACGGCTCCGGGGGCGTGCGCTCGTACATCACCGGCGTGACCTCGGTTGACGGCACGCTGGTGCAAGTACTCGACATCGAGAAAGTCATCCACGGCATCGCCCCGGCGCAGATCGAAACGGCCCCGACCGAGCTGAGCATGGAAGACGCCGAAGTGCTGGGCAACGCACGCATTCTGGTGGTCGATGACAGCCAGGTGGCACTGCAACAATCGGTGCATACCCTGCGTAACCTCGGCCTGCAATGCCACACCGCACGCAGCGCCAGGGAAGCCATCGACTGTCTGCTGGACCTGCAAGGCACCGCGCAGCAGATCAACCTGATTGTCTCGGACATCGAAATGTCGGAGATGGACGGTTACGCCTTTACCCGAACCCTGCGTGAAACCCCGGACTTTTCTCACCTCTACATCCTGCTGCACACCTCGCTGGACAGCGCGATGAACAGCGAAAAGGCCCGTCTTGCCGGGGCGAACGCGGTGCTGACCAAGTTCTCGTCGCCAGAACTGACCAAATGCCTGATCACGGCCGCAAAAGCCGTCGCGCAACAAGAGCAAGGTAATTGAGCCTTGGCTGAGGAGTATTGCCTGCTGCTTCGGCGCGACCTCGCCGGGGTGTTGCCGCCAGTCGTCTGGCCGGATGGCATCCAGCTGAGCCTCTATCACCCGCCATTGGCCAACGCCGTTCATGAGGCGATGGAACTGGGTTATCAGCAAGGCGGCGGTCGAGTACCGGCGCTCCAGGTTTGGCGCGAGCGCTTTGAAAGCGATGCGGAATATGACCCGGCGCTGTGTTTCATCGCCTCGGATGCCCAAGGCATTGTCGGCGTCGCCCAGTGCTGGACCAGCGCCTACATCAAGCACCTGGTGGTGCATCCGCGCGCTCAGGGCCAAGGTTTGGGACGGGCGCTGTTGTTGCATGCATTCAGCGTGTTTCAACAGCGGCGCGAAGGCTTTGTTGACCTGAAGGTCCTGGAGGATAACCCTCGAGCCCTGCGATTATATGAAAGCGCCGGAATGCGCGTGGTACGCCGGGAGCTCGTTCCGGACTGAGACCGCTATCGCGAGCAAGCTCGCTCCCACATTTGATCTCATGGAACGCAAATTCTGTGTACAACGAAAACCACTGTGGGAGCGAGCCTGCTCGCGATGAGGTCCGCACAACCAACATCAAACCATCATGCAGATTCAGCCCTTGGTCAACAAGCGCCCAAGGCCCAGTGAATGGCGCATAACTTGCTTTGACACAGTCCCTCGCGGTGGTTTTTCGTCATCGCTGACGCCTCTGGAATGTGACTGGTCGCCCTATGAATACGACGTTTTCCTGCGTAGGTTGCGGCAAGTGCTGCAGCGACCACCATGTGCCTCTGACCCTCGCCGAGGCCCGGATGTGGGCGGCTGATGGCGGTACCGTGATCGTGCTGGTGGAAGGTTTTCTCGGCAATGGTCTGGGCCTTCCAGTCTTGCAACGCGAGCACGCCGAACGCCGTTCGGTGGTGGTGCCCAGTGGCGCAACCCACGCCCATGTAGCGATCACCTTCGCCGCGTACAACGCCGGCCCCTGCCGGAATCTTGACGAAGACAACCTCTGCCGCATCTACGAACGCCGGCCTTTGGTGTGCCGCATCTACCCGATGGAAATCAATCCGCACATTCCCCTGACACCAACCGCCAAGGATTGCCCGCCCGAATCGTGGGAGCAAGGCCCTGAGTTGATCGTCGGCGGTCAGTTGGTTGATCAGGCGTTGGCCGGTCTGATCCAACGCTCGCGTCAGGCCGACCGCGACGATGTTCAGACCAAGGAAGCGATTTGCGCACGTTTGGGGATGCACACCACGGCCCTCAAGGGTGACGGGTTTACCGCGTACTTGCCGGACATGGCGGCGTTTGCTTCGGCGATTGATCAGGTTCAGGCAGAGCCGTTGCCAGGTTCGGCCGGTGAATGGCAGTTCCATGTGTCGAGCAACGACTTCGCGGAGCAAGTGCAGGCCGCCGGGGCACAAGTGGCCACGGCAGAACCGCTGAACTATGCGTTTATCTCGTTGCGCGCGGCCTGAGACGACAAGCCAGCCGAGGCCCCGGACATTACCGCATAGGGCATGTTTATGGAGGGCTAACGCGCAGTGACCGCCAGACATTCAACTTCCACTCGTGCGTCCAATAGCAGCTTCCCGGCAGCGAACGACGTGCGAGCCGGCAATCGATCCGCCGGGAAGTACTGCCTATAAACCGTATTCATGGCGGCGAAATCCTTGATGTCGGCGAGGATGACCGTGCATTTGGCTACGTGAGCCTGGGACGAACCACTACGTTGCAATGCGTCGCGCAGATTCTCCATAGCCTGGGTCATCTGCGGAACGATGCCGCCCTTGACCAGTTCGCCGTCAGCCCCCAGACCGAGCACGCCGGACAGATAGATGGTCTGGCCAACTTGCACCGCATCGGAGAATGGCAGGCCTTCTTCGTTAGGAAAATAGCGTGGCGAATCGGGTGCTGCAGGCGGCAGAAAGCGCTGGGTAATGGTCTGGTATTGGCCGTTTTGCTTGATGCGCTCAAGGGCACCGTTCAGGTTATCGCGCAACGCTGTGTCGTTTTTGCGCACGGCGATGGCCACGCCACTGCCCAGCAAAGGGTCCTTGAGGGTCGGGCCGACAAAATCGAAATCTTGCCCCTGGGGTTGGCTTAACAGCGCGTGGGTGATTTCAATGGAGTCTTGCAGGGTGGCGTCGATCTCACCGGCCAACAGACTGGTAACCAATTGGTCGTTGAAATCGAAACTGCGCACCGTCACGCCCGCCGCAGCCCAACGAGTCTTGGCGAACGCCTCACGACTGGTACCCGCCAGTACGCCGACCCGCTTGCCTTTGAGCGATTGCGGATCAGGTTGCAGGCCCGAGTTTTTGCGCGCCACCAGGCGGTTATTCAGGGGGTACAGGTCTTCGGTAAAGTCGACCCGTTCCCGACGCAAAGGCGTGGCAGTCATCGGCATGATCGCATCAAAGCGCTTGGCTTCAAGCGCGTCGATATTGGTGGCGTAGGCTTGATCGATCCAGACACAGCGGGACTTGAGTTCGGCACACAGCGCGTTGCCCAACTCGATGTTCAGCCCCACCAACTCGCCTTTCTCGTTGCGACTCTCGAACGGAGGAACCAGGGCTTCGACGCCGAAGCGGATCTGAGGGTCGACCGCGGACGACACGCAACCGGTGGTCAGAGCCATCAGAGAGAGCAAAGTTACGGTTTTTACCAGAGACATTTCGGTGGCCTTCATCAAGCAATCATGGGAATCCGCGATGCCTGCCCCTTCAGTGCGGGCAATGTCATCTGGCAATGGGTCAAACGACACACATTACGCGGGCATGAATCTTCAACGAGTGACCACCGACGTCCCAGAGGACAGATCGCTTATCCTTGTGGGAACTATCTCAGTGACAGAGAGAATTGTTTCCAGCCAAAAACGCCTGACTGTCAGCGTTTACCCATCGAACGACGGGTGCCAGGAGGCGCTGCGCCCGGGGTCTTGGTGTGGCCATTCCTGGCGCCGTTCTTGTACCACGGCTGATTGGCGTTTTTGGCCGCTGCCAGCTCGCCCGGTTTGAACGGGAACTTGAAGGCCGGGATTGCGGCTTTGGTTTCGCTGTCGGCGCTGGAGTCGACGCTGTCTGGCAGGTCAGCCTGTTCGTCAGCAGCAGGCGCTTGTATCGGGGAAGTCATGAATGCTCCGGGTGTTACATTGAGTCGGGCCCGATGAGTGGGCCGCGAAAGGCCGGCAGTATAGCGGGAAGAGCAGTTGCAAGCTTCAAGCTTCAAGCTTCAAGCTTCAAGCTGTAAGCCTCAAGCGCGTCTGCTTTAGCTTGCCGCTTGCGGCTTGAAGCTGTCCTCCCTGTCAGTTAGCGGTCATGGTGCTGACCCTTTCCAAGGGTTATAAAAGAACAGCTACCAACAACAAGCCAAGGGGCTTGGTTTTAACTTGCCGCTTGAAGCTTATAACTTGTAACTGCCCTTATGCCCCGGCGCTTGATGCTCATGCCCATTCCAGGAAAAAAACTGCTGATCGCCGCTCTGCTGACGACGGTCGCAGTCGTGGCCATCGGGGTTGTGATCAAACCCGCGACGAGCAAACTCTCGGCACCCACCGCGATTCCGGTGCGGGTGGTCAGCGTCGCCGAACGCAATGTACCGCGTTATGTCAGCGGGATTGGTTCGGTGCTGTCGTTGCACAGCGTGGTTATCCGTCCGCAGATCGACGGCATCCTCACCAGGCTGCTGGTCAAGGAAGGTCAGTTGGTGAAAGCCGGCGACCTGCTCGCCACTATCGACGATCGTTCGATCCGCGCCAGCCTCGATCAGGCCCGTGCGCAACTGGGTGAAAACCAGGCGCAATTGCAGGTGGCCGAGGTCAATCTCAAGCGCTACAAGCTGCTCAGCATCGATGACGGTGTGTCCAGGCAGACCTACGACCAGCAACAGGCCCTGGTCAATCAGTTGAAAGCCACAGCGCAGCGCAATCAGGCGGCTATTGATGCGGCGCAAGTGCAGCTCTCGTACACACAGATTCGCTCGCCGGTGACTGGCCGCGTCGGTATTCGCACCGTGGATGAAGGTAACTTCCTGCGCATGAGCGATACCCAAGGACTGTTCTCGGTCACCCAGATCGACCCGATTGCCGTCGAGTTTTCCCTGCCGCAGCAAATGCTGCCGACACTGCAACGGCTGATCAGCGCGAATCCACCCGCCGACGTGAATGCCTACATCGGCGCCGACACCAGCGGCCAGACCGGCGACTTGCTCGGCGAAGGCCACCTGACGCTCATCGACAACCAGATCAATGCCAACACCGGGACCATTCGCGCCAAAGCCGAATTCAACAATGCCGGGCAAAAGCTCTGGCCAGGGCAACTGGTGACCATCAAGATCCAGACCGCGCTCGACAAGAATGCCCTGGTGGTGCCGCCGTCCGTGGTCCAGCGTGGGCTGGATCAGTATTTCGTTTACCGGGTCAGCGGCGACACGGTCGAATCCGTTCCGGTGCAGATGGTCTATCAAGACAGTGGACTGAACATCATCAAGGGTGTACAGGCCGGTGATGTGCTGGTCAGCGATGGCCAGTCGCGGCTCAAGCCCGGTGCCAGCGTGCAGATTCTCCGTGAGCCGCCAGCGCTCACACAAAGCACTACAGCGGAGCAACAACCATGAAGGTCCATGGCGGCATTTCCGCCTGGTGCATCGACCACCCGGTCGCCACGGCACTGCTGACCTTCGCACTGGTGCTGCTCGGGTTGATCGCCTTCCCGCGCCTGCCCATCGCTCCTTTGCCAGAGGCCGAGTTTCCGACCATTCAGGTCGCCGCCCAGTTGCCCGGCGCCAGCCCCGACACCATGGCCTCGTCGGTGGCGACGCCCCTGGAGGTGCAATTCAGCGCCATCCCCGGCATGACCCAGATGACCTCCAGCAGTGCCTTGGGTTCGACCAACCTGACCCTGCAATTCACCCTCAATAAAAGCATTGATACCGCAGCGCAGGAAGTTCAGGCCGCAATCAACACCGCCGCCGGCAAACTGCCCAAGGACATGCCGACGCTGCCGACCTGGCGCAAGGTCAACCCGTCTGACAGCCCGGTGCTGATCCTCAGCGTCAGTTCGACGCAAATGCCCGGCACCGAACTCAGCGACTACGCCGAAACCCTGCTGGCGCGGCAACTGAGCCAGATCGACGGCGTCGGCCAGATCTACATCAGCGGTCTGCAACGCCCGGCGATTCGGGTCCAGGCCTCCGCCGACAAACTCGCCGCCATCGGCCTGACCCTGGCCGATGTGCGCCTGGCCATTCAGAAAACCAGTCTCAACCTGGCCAAAGGTGCGCTGTACGGTGAGTCGAGCATTTCCACGCTGTCGACCAACGATCAACTGTTCCATCCCGACGAGTACGGCCAACTCATCGTCTCCTACAAGAACGGTGCGCCGGTTCAGCTCAAGGATGTCGCCAAGGTGGTCAGTGGCCCGGAAGACGCCTACGTCCAGGCCTGGTCCGTCGATCGGCCGGGGGTCAACCTGGTGATCCTGCGGCAACCGGGGGCCAATATCGTCGACACCGTGGACCGGATTCAGGCTGCGTTGCCGGGCCTTGAAGCGATGCTCCCGGCGTCGTTACAGGTCAGTGTGCTGATCGACCGGACCCAGACCATCCGCGCTTCGCTGCACGAAGTGGAAGTCACCCTGCTGATCGCGATTCTGTTGGTGATTGCGGTGATGGCGTTGTTCCTGCGCCAGTGGTCGGCGACGCTGATCGTCGCAAGCGTGCTCGGGGTTTCGCTGATCGCCAGTATCGCGTTGATGTACATCATGGGCTTCAGCCTGAACAACCTGACCCTGGTGGCGATCGTCATTTCCGTGGGTTTTGTGGTCGACGATGCGATTGTGGTGGTGGAGAACATCCACCGCCACCTGGAGGCCGTCGACAGCATGCGCGAGGCGGCAATCAAGGGTGCCGGCGAAATCGGTTTTACCGTGGTCTCGATCAGCGTCTCGCTGGTGGCGGCGTTCATTCCGCTGCTGTTCATGGGCGGGGTGGTCGGCCGGTTGTTCAAGGAATTCGCCCTGACTGCCACCTCGACCATCATGATTTCGGTGGTGGTTTCGTTAACGCTGGCGCCGACTATGGCCGCCCTGTTCATGCGTGCGCCGATGCATGATGCCAACGCCAAACCGGGTTTCGGTGAGCGCCTGCTCTCGCTGTATGAACGTGCGCTGCGGCGCGCCCTGGAGCATCAGAAACTGATGTTAGGGATCTTTAGTCTGACACTGTGCATGGCGATTGCCGGCTACGTGTTTATCCCCAAAGGTTTCTTCCCGATCCAGGACACCGGTTTTATCCTCGGCACCACGGAAGCCGCGGCCGACGTGTCGTTTCCGGAGATGGTCAAAAAACACCAGGCCCTGGCCGAAATCGTCGCTGCCGACCCTGCGGTGCAGACCTTCTCCCATTCGGTCGGCGTATCAGGCAGCAACCAGACCATCGCCAACGGACGCTTCTGGATTTCCTTGAAAAAACGCGGTGACCGCGATGTGTCCGCCAGTGCGTTCATCGACCGGGTTCGTCCGCAACTGATGAAGATTCCGGGCATCGTGCTGTACCTGCGTGCCGGGCAAGACATCAACCTCAGCTCCGGCCCAAGCCGCGCTCAGTATCAATACGTGCTCAAGAGCAACGACGGCCCGACGCTGAACCTCTGGACCCAACGCCTGACGGAAAAACTGCGCGGCATTGCGGCGTTCCGCGACGTTTCCAATGACCTGCAACTGGGCGGCAGCATCACCCACATCAACATCGACCGTGCCGCCGCCGCGCGTTTCGGGCTGACCGCCAGCGATGTCGACGAAGCGCTCTACGACGCCTTCGGCCAACGTCAGGTCAATGAGTTCCAGACCGAAATCAACCAGTACAATGTGATCCTCGAACTCGACACCCGCCAACGCGGCAAGGCCGAAAGCCTGGCCTATTTCTACCTGCGCTCGCCGCTGAGTGGCGAGATGGTGCCGTTGTCGGCGCTGGCCCGTTTCGATGCGCCGACCATTGGCCCATTGTCCATCGCCCACGACGGCATGTTCCCGGCCGCCAACCTGTCGTTCAACCTCGCTCCCGGCGTGGCACTGGGCGATGCGGTGATTTTGCTCAATCAGGCAAAAAATGACATCGGCATGCCGGCCTCGGTCAACGGCAATTTCCAGGGCGCGGCCCAGGCGTTCCAGAGTTCTCTGGCCAGCCAGCCGTGGCTGATTCTGGCGGCGCTGGTGGCGGTGTACATCATTCTTGGCGTGCTCTATGAGAGTTTCGTGCACCCGCTGACGATCATCTCGACCTTGCCTTCCGCCGGCCTTGGCGCCTTGATTTTGCTGTGGATCCTCGGCCAGGACTTCTCGATCATGGCGCTGATCGGCCTGGTGCTGCTGATCGGTATCGTCAAGAAAAACGGCATCCTGATGATCGACTTCGCCCTCGACGCCCAGCGCAATCGCGGGCTGTCCCCGGAAGAAGCGATTTTTGATGCATGTCTCACGCGGTTCCGGCCGATCATGATGACCACCCTCGCCGCCCTGCTCGGCGCTCTGCCGCTGATGCTCGGTTATGGCACCGGCGCCGAACTGCGCCAACCGCTGGGGATCGCGGTGGTGGGCGGCTTGCTGGTCAGCCAGGCGCTGACGCTGTTTACCACGCCAGTCATATACTTATGGCTTGAGCGGGTGTTCCATCGCTCCACACCAGCGCCTGCGCTGGCGACCACACACTGAGGCGGGTCATGCGCGTTCTGATTATCGAAGACGAAGAGAAAACCGCGGACTACCTGTACCGCGGCCTGACCGAACAGGGTTACACCGTGGACCGGGCCCCGGACGGGGTCGAAGGCCTGCACCTCGCGCTCGAAAACGATTACGCCGTGATCATCCTCGACGTGATGCTGCCGGGTCTCGACGGCTATGGCGTGCTGCGCGCCCTGCGTGCACGCAAACAGACCCCGGTGATCATGCTCACCGCCCGCGAGCGTGTGGAAGACCGGATCAAAGGCCTGCGCGATGGTGCTGACGATTACCTCGGCAAACCCTTTTCGTTTCTCGAACTGGTGGCGCGGCTGCAAGCGCTGACCCGCCGCAGCGGCGGTCATGAGCCGGTACAAGTAACCATCGCCGACCTGTGGATTGATTTGATCAGCCGCAAGGCAACCCGTGCCGGTACGCGACTGGACCTGACCGCCAAGGAGTTCTCGCTGCTCAGTGTGCTGGCCCGGCGTCAGGGCGAAATCCTCTCGAAAACCGCGATTGCCGAGATGGTCTGGGACATCAATTTCGACAGTGACGCCAACGTCGTCGAAGTCGCGATCAAACGCCTGCGCGCCAAGATCGACGGGCCGTTCGAAGAGAAACTGCTGCACACCATTCGCGGTATGGGTTATGTGCTGGAGAGCCGCAGTGCCTCGTAACTCGATTGCCCTGCGCCTGAGCGGCATGTTCACGCTGGTGGCGGCGCTGGTGTTTCTGTTGATCGGCTGGGCGTTGTATCAACAGGTCGAAAAGGGCCTGGCGCTGTTGCCGGAAGCCGAGCTGGATGCACGTTACAGCGTGCTCGAATCCACGGTCGGCCGCTTTGGCACGCCGGAGCATTGGCTGAAGATCAATAACAAACTCAAGCTGCTCGGCGAAGAAGACAAGCGCATCAGTTTCTGGATCATCAGCGGCGACGCCAACTACGAATACGGCAACATCACTCCAAAGATCCGTGCCTTCGCTGAAGGCCCGACAGGCAGGCGCGACTTGCAGCTGCCGGACCAACCCTATCCGTTGAAAGTGCTGGTCAGCCAGTTTCCGGCCAAAGACCAGCGCCCACCGCTGCGCTTCATGATCGGCATCGACACACAAACCTTCTATGAAACCCAGCATCACTTGCTGATTGCCTTGATCAGCCTGGCAATCATCGGCGTGCTGCTGGCCTCGGTGTTCGGTTACTGGGTGGCGCGGATCGGCCTCAAGCCCTTGATCAAGCTGTCTCAAGAAGCCCAACGACTGACGCCGCCGTTGCTGTCCGCACGGCTGCAACTGTCGCCGCTGCCGCCGGAACTCAATCAGTTCGTCAGCTCGTTCAACTCGACGCTGGAGCGGGTCGAGCAGGCTTATACGCGACTCGAATCGTTCAACGCCGACGTCGCCCACGAACTGCGCTCGCCGCTGACCAACCTGATCGGCCAGACCCAGGTTGCCCTGACGCGCGGGCGCTCGGTGGAACACTACTTCGAAGTGCTGCAATCAAACCTTGAAGAACTCGAACGGCTGCGCTCGATCATCAATGACATGCTGTTTCTGGCCAGCGCCGACCAGGGCAGCAAGGCCACCAAACTGACCTCCACCTCGCTGGCGGGCGAAGTCGCCACCACCCTGGACTACCTGGACTTCATCCTCGAAGACGCGCACGTCAAGGTTCAGGTCAGCGGCGATGCCCAAGTGAAGATCGAGATCGCACACCTGCGCCGGGCGCTGATCAACCTGCTGAACAACGCCGTGCAACACACCGCCCCCGGCCAGATCATTCAGGTGCAGATCGATGTTCAGGAACACCAGGTGTGCATCGGTGTCGCCAACCCCGGTGAGCCGATCGCCAGCGAACACCTGCCGCGCTTGTTCGAGCGGTTCTACCGGGTCGATGCCTCACGCAGCAACAGCGGCGCCAACCATGGCCTGGGACTGGCCATCGTCAAGGCAATTGCGCTGATGCACGGCGGCGATGTGTTTGTGCGCAGTGATAACGGAATCAATACGTTCGGGATCTATTTGCCGGTTTGATTCCCCCGCCTGCAGTTCAGCGCACACCTGATAATCGGATTGTGAACAAAACCGGCGTAGGAGCTGCCGCAGGCTGCGATCTTTTGATCTTAAGCGATCGTACAGGCGCCAAAAGATCGCAGCCTTCGGCAGCTCCTACTATTGCTCGTGATGCAACAGTCCTTTCTGCAATCCGCTCTTTTTCACGACGCCGAAGACCTTTACTTTTGCCGCACCAAACAGCACTTGCCAAGCAAGAAGGTCTTCAAGATGTCCAACAGTATGGGTATTGCCAGCGCTT
The DNA here is from genome assembly GCF_044743155.1 of Pseudomonas sp. NPDC087697. Taxonomy (NCBI): domain Bacteria; kingdom Pseudomonadati; phylum Pseudomonadota; class Gammaproteobacteria; order Pseudomonadales; family Pseudomonadaceae; genus Pseudomonas; species Pseudomonas sp. NPDC087697. The sequence goes on from NZ_JBIUVW010000063.1 coordinate 22,960, forward strand.
TCGTTTTGTCGTCCTTGTTCCTGTCGCCCTTCGCCATGGCTGAAGAGTCACAGACATTCGTCGCACACAATGCCACACGCGCCGAAGCCTTTGAAAAGGCTCAGGCCGAACTGACTGCAAAAGCACAAAACCCTGCGCAATCTCAGCAAACATCAGCTAACCAGGCTCAACCACAGGTTGAAAAAGATAGCTGATCCGTAACACACCTCAGTTTCCCTCGACACTGCTCAGGGCTCTTTCCCTTGAGAAGTTGTCTTCAAAGCCGCTGCTATCAGCGGCTTTTTTTTGTTGTGTGTCAAAATTCACAAAAAGGCCAGCACCTGCACTGGCCTTTTTTATGTCCGGGATCTATACATGCACTGAGATCAACGAACTGATATCTGCAATGCTGCCCGGCCCGTTCGGGAACTACGCTAATGATGTCCCTCTGCAGAAATCAGAATCATGAGTGCAAGCCGCACGCACACCCACATAACGGGAAAAACCCGTCGACCGGAATTCATGCTGATTCTCGGCAGCTCGCTGACCGTCATCGCGATCATCTCCATCGTCACCTTCCTGCTGATCCGCGAACACGCCAATGCCATGCAGGCGGCCACTCGCGGCGCAACCAACATCGTGCAACTGATCGATGCCGATGTGCTGCGCAACGTCGAACTCTATGACCTGTCACTGCAAGGGTTGATCGCTGCCGCCCAACGCGACGACCTGCAAAAGGTTTCCGCCCAGATCCGCCACCTCGTGCTGTTCGACCGATCCAGCACAGCACGTTTCAAGGGCGACGTCCTGTTGCTCGACAAGCATGGCGAGGTGATCGCCGATTCGTCGCTGATTCAGCCCAAGCCGGGCAATTTCGCTGACCGCGACTACTTCCAGGCCCACGTTTTCAACAGCGACACCGGGATGTTTATCAGTCGCCCGTTCAAACCCCGTTGCGACTGTATTGACAGCGATCAGTGGCGCATCAGCTTCAGCCGGCGCATCTCTTCGCCCAACGGGGAGTTTCTCGGCGTTGCCGTCGCCTCGATGCGCCTGGCGTACTTTGATGAGCTGTTCAACAGCCTGGACATCGGCGTCGACAGCACCCTCAATGTGCTCGACAAGGACGGCATTCTGCTGGCGCAAAAACCCATGCTGACGGACGACAGCATTGGCAAGAATTTCGGCAGTCAGCCCAACGTCATACGCATCATGCGTGGAGGCAGTGGCAACTTCGTCAGCATCTCGAGCATGGACCACCAGGACCGTCTGTACACCTTCTCGCGCGTCGGCAACCTGCCGTTGACGGTAATCGTCGCGCTCTCCATGGACGAAGTCTTCGCCTCCTGGAAACGCACCGCATACGTTATCAGTGGTGCCACCGGTGTGCTGTGTATCGGCCTGATGTGGCTGACCTTGCTGCTGTGCCGCGAGTTGCGCCTGCGCCATCACGCCGAGCAGGAACTGGCGCAACAGGCAGCCATCGATGCCCTCACTGGCGTGGCCAACCGCCGGACGCTCGACCAGGCGCTGAACCGCGAATGGTCCCGTGCTCAGCGTTCGGGCAAGCCGCTGTCGGTGCTGATGATCGATGCCGATCACTTCAAGTCGTTCAACGACCGCCACGGCCATCAGGGCGGCGACGATGCATTGCGCGTACTCGCCAAGGTCATCAGCGAAAACCTCCGTCGCCCGTCCGATCTCGCCGCGCGGTATGGGGGTGAGGAGTTTTCCGTGGTGCTGGCCGAGACAGACACCGCCGGTGCACTGCGGATTGCCGAAAATATCCGTGCGGCAGTCGAGCAACTGCCGCCGTTCGAAGGCGACGAGTCACCGGTCACCGTCAGCATCGGCCTCAGCACCTCTACGGGGCAACCGGGTGAAAGCCTGGAAAACCTGATGTACGCCGCCGACAAAGCGCTGTATCAGGCCAAGCACCGTGGGCGTAATCGGGTGGTCAGTGCACAGGAATAGGCGGCGGTTCTATCTCTCGTAGCAGCTGCCGAGCCTGCGAGCCTGCGAGGCTGCGTTCGAGGACGAAGTCCTCGCAAATCCTGGACCCACGTTTTGACTGGAAGACTACGTTGCCTGATTCAACGACCGCTTCGTCCGGATGCGGCCCAGAGTGTGTAAAAACGCTGGATGAGGCTTTCACCTTCAAATCCAGGGCCTTTCTCACGCTTTGGCGCCCACGCACGGTCAGGATGCCCT
>NZ_JBIUVW010000064.1:0-21914 GCF_044743155.1 Pseudomonas sp. NPDC087697
CCAACTCCTTCGGGCTTCGATGAACTGAAGCGCAACCGCTGCCGAAAACCGCATAACTCTTTGTTTACCAAGGAGTTTTCCGTTTCGACTGCGCCGGAAGTGGGGCGAATTATAGACTTCCAGAATCTGCCGTCAACACCTATTTTCACAATTCTGTCATATCGGTCAAAAAGACCCGAAAACACGAAGGCCGGTCCCCCTCTTTAAACAAGGGAACCGGCCTTCTGCCCTTCTACTTACAAACTAGGGAATGCGAACTGCGAGGCTTCATGGCTCGCGCGCTGTGGCCAACGCTGGGTAATCGCCTTGCGACGGGTGTAAAAACGCACACCATCCGGGCCATAAGCATGCAGATCACCGAACAGCGAACGCTTCCAGCCGCCAAAGCTGTGATACGCCACTGGAACCGGTAGCGGAACGTTGACCCCAACCATGCCGACTTCGATCTCGTCGCAGAACAACCGCGCCGCTTCCCCGTCACGGGTAAAGATGCAAGTGCCGTTACCGTACTCGTGATCGTTGATCAGTTGCATCGCCTCTTCCAGGCTGTTGACCCGGACGACGCACAGCACCGGCCCGAAGATCTCTTCTTTATAGATGCGCATCTCTGGCGTGACGTTATCGAACAGGCAGCCACCCAGGAAGAAGCCTTCCTCATGACCGGCCACGCTCAGACCACGACCATCGACGACCAGTGAAGCACCGGAAGAAACGCCGTCTTCTATATAGCCACTGACTTTGTCACGGGCCTGACCGGAAACCAGTGGCCCCATGTCCAGACCACAGGAAGTACCGGCACCGATTTTCAGCGCCTTGATTTGCGGAACCAGTTTGGCCACCAGCGCATCCGCCACCTGATCGCCGACACACACGGCTACCGAGATCGCCATGCAACGCTCGCCGCAGGAACCGTAAGCCGCGCCCATCAGAGCGCTGACTGCGTTATCCAGATCGGCATCCGGCATCAGCACCGCGTGGTTCTTCGCCCCGCCCAATGCCTGGACACGTTTGCCGCGCTTGGTGCCTTCGGCATAGATGTATTCAGCAATCGGTGTCGAGCCAACGAAGCTCAGTGCTTTGACTTCAGGTGCTTCGATCAACGCATCGACCGCAGCCTTATCGCCATGAACCACGCTTAGCACGCCTTTCGGCAGGCCAGCTTCGAGCAGGAGTTGAGCGATCAGCAACGTCGAACTTGGATCACGCTCGGACGGTTTGAGGATGAAGCAGTTGCCGCAGACGATCGCCAGCGGATACATCCACAGCGGCACCATCGCCGGGAAGTTGAACGGAGTGATACCGGCCACTACGCCCAACGGCTGGAAGTCCGACCAGGCATCGATGTTCGGGCCGACGTTGCGGCTGTACTCGCCCTTGAGGATTTCCGGTGCCGCACAGGCGAACTCAACGTTCTCGATACCGCGCTTCAATTCACCTGCGGCGTCTTCCAACGTCTTGCCGTGTTCTTCGCTGATCAATTGAGCGATACGTGCTTCGTTCTGCTCCAGCAATTGCTTGAAGCGAAACATCACCTGAGCGCGTTTTGCCGGTGGCGTGTTGCGCCAGGCCGGAAATGCGGCCTTGGCCGAGTCTATGGCTTTTTGAATGGTTTCACGGCTGGCCAATGGCAACTTGTGGATCGCCTGGCCAGTGGACGGGTTATATACGTCGGCTGTGCGACCGTCTTCGGTCACCAGTTCACCATTGATCAAATGCGGGATGAGGCTCATGCGGGGCTCCTGAAAAGTTGTCCACAGACGCGCATCGCTGCGCGCCCGTTGTTTGTTCTTATATAGAGGGAGGAATCAGTCGATCTTGTTCAGCACTTCGCCGACAGCATCGAACAGACGATCGAGATCCTGCGGCTTGCTGTTGAAGGTTGGGCCGAACTGCAAGGTGTCGCCGCCGAAGCGCACATAGAAGCCAGCCTTCCACAGCGCCATGCCTGCCTCGAACGGACGGACGATGGCATCGCCGTCGCGCGCAGCGATCTGGATCGCACCGGCCAAACCATAGTTACGGATATCAATAACGTTCTTCGACCCTTTCAGACCGTGCAGGGCATTCTCGAAATGCGGCGCGACTTCGGCCACGCTCTGCACCAGGTTTTCCTTTTGCAGCAGGTCGAGTGCTGCCAGGCCAGCAGCGCAGGCCACCGGGTGCGCGGAATAGGTGTAACCGTGCGGAAATTCCACCGCGTATTCCGGCGTCGCCTGGTTCATGAAGGTCTGGTAGATCTCCGAACTCGCAATCACCGCACCCATCGGGATGGCACCGTTGGTAACTTGCTTGGCGATGCACATCAGGTCCGGGGTCACGCCGAAGCTGTCAGCACCGAACATCGAACCGGTACGACCGAAGCCGGTGATGACTTCGTCGAACACCAGCAGGATGTTGTGCTGGTCGCAGATTTCGCGCAGACGCTTGAGGTAACCCTGCGGCGGCACCAGTACACCGGCGGAACCGGCCATTGGCTCGACGAACACCGCTGCGATGTTCGACGCGTCGTGCAGCTCGATCAGTTTGAGCAGCTCATCGGCCAGGGCGATACCGCCCTCTTTCGGCATGCCACGGGAATAGGCATTGCTGGCCAGCAGGGTGTGCGGCAGGTGGTCGACGTCCATCATCGCCTGACCAAAAAGCTTACGGTTGCCGTTAACGCCGCCCAGGCTGGTGCCGGCGATGTTCACGCCGTGGTAGCCACGGGCACGACCGATCATTTTGGTTTTGGTCGACTGACCTTTCAGACGCCAGTAAGCGCGGACCATCTTCACCGCCGTATCGGCGCACTCGGAACCTGAGTCGGTGAAGAACACATGATTCAGATTACCCGGAGTCAGCTCGGTGATTTTCTCGGCGAGCTGGAACGACAGTGGGTGACCGTACTGGAAGCCCGGCGAGTAATCGAGGGTGCCCAACTGTTTGGCCACCGCTTCCTGGATTTCCTTGCGGGTATGCCCGGCGCCGCAGGTCCACAGACCGGACAGCGAGTCATAGATTTTGCGGCCCTTGTCGTCGATCAGGTAACTGCCTTCAGCGGCGACGATCAGGCGCGGGTCACGCTGGAAATTGCGGTTGGCGGTGTACGGCATCCAGTGAGCATCGAGCTTGAGTTGGCTGGCCAGGGAGACCGGAGCGTTTTCAGACAAGTTCATGAGCAAAACCTCGCAGGGCAATAAGCGGCGTGGAGATGAAAAGCGTTCTTGCAGCTAAGTTGCCACGAGGATAAAGTCGGTGAAATCCAACTTTTCTAACCTTCAGTCAGACCATAACTAAACTTTCGAGTAAGAAGCATGAGCAGCCGTCGACCCGATCCACTGGCGCAAGTCAGTGATTTTGATATCCGCCTGTTGCGGATCTTTCGCAGCGTGGTCGAATGCGGCGGCTTCTCCGCAGCGGAAAGTGTGCTCGGTATTGGACGCTCGGCCATCAGCCAGCAAATGAGCGATCTCGAACAACGACTTGGCCTGCGCCTGTGCCAACGTGGTCGTGCCGGGTTCTCGCTGACCGAAGAGGGCCGCGAGGTCTATCAATCCGCATTGCAGCTATTAAGTGCGCTGGAAAGTTTCCGCACCGAGGTCAATGGGCTGCACCAACACCTGCGCGGCGAGTTGACCATTGGCCTGACCGACAACCTCGTCACCCTGCCCCACATGCGCATCACCCACGCACTGGCGCAGTTGAAAGAGCGTGGGCCGGACGTGCAGATTCAGATTCGCATGATCGCGCCCAATGAAGTCGAACAAGGCGTGCTCGACGGGCGCTTGCATGTCGGTGTGGTGCCACAGGCCAGCGCCTTGTCGGGCCTGGAGTATCAGCCGCTGTACAGCGAACGCTCGCTGCTCTACTGCGCGGTCGGTCATCCGCTGTTTTATGTCGACGATAAACAGCTGGACGATGAACGCCTCAATAGCCAGGACGCGATCGCCCCGACCTTCCGTTTACCGGCTGAGATCCAGGCGCATTACCAGGCCCTCAATTGCACCGCCAGCGCTTCGGACCGCGAAGGCATGGCGTTTCTGATTCTGACCGGGCGCTACATCGGTTACCTGCCAGACCATTACGCAAGCCTGTGGGTGCAGCAAGGTCGCTTGCGCGCGCTCAAACCCGGCGCACGCTTTTATGACCTGAGCCTGGCGTCAGTCACACGCAAGGGGCGTCGCCCACATTTGGTGCTGGAAAGTTTCCTGGAGAGCCTGGCGGCGACCCGCTGAAAACCCTGAAAGCCCCCGTTTTAAGGCTTTTATGGCAACAAGGCTTGTCGGATTCCTGTGGGTGCGCTATCAACGCACAGGCGCACCCATTGACCAGCCCGGAAACGTCCATGACCTTTGAAATCCCAGCCCACGCAGGTGCTCATCCCGGCAAACCCGCCAGCCGTATTCGTCAGAAGAACGAAGAGACGATCCTCAAAGCCGCCGAAGTCGAATTCGCTCGTCACGGCTTCAAGGGCACCAGCATGAACACCATCGCGCAAAATGCCGGGCTGCCCAAGGCCAATCTGCATTACTACTTCACCAACAAGCTCGGACTGTACGTTGCCGTGTTGAGCAACATCATTCAGTTGTGGGACAGCACCTTCAACACCCTGACGGCCGACGACGATCCGGCCGAAGCGCTGACCCGTTACATACGCGCCAAGATGGAATTTTCCCGCCGCCAGCCGCAAGCCTCGCGGGTGTTCGCCATGGAAGTCATCAGCGGCGGTGAATGCCTGACCGAGTACTTCAACCAGGATTACCGCGCCTGGTTCCAGGGCCGCGCGAATGTGTTTCAAGCCTGGATCGACGCCGGCAAGATGGACCCCATAGACCCGGTGAACCTGATCTTCCTGCTGTGGGGCAGCACTCAGCATTACGCCGACTTCGCGACTCAAATCTGCCGCGTGAGCGGTCGCACCAAGCTGACCAAACAGGACATGGAAGATGCCGGCGATAACCTGATCCGTATCATTCTTAAAGGCTGCGGCCTCACTCCAGCCATCTAAGACGTTCAGCCATGCCCTTTACCCTCGCCGGCCTTTGCGAATACCGCGAAGAAATTCGTAAAAGCCGCTTTATCGCCCTCGCAGCACCGATCACCAGTGCTGCCGAGGCGCAGGCGTTTATCGAGCAGCACAGCGACCTGAACGCTTCACACAATTGCTGGGCCTGGAAACTCGCCGACCAGTACCGCAGCAGTGACGACGGCGAACCAGGCGGCACTGCTGGCCGACCGATACTCGCGGCGATCGAAGCGCAGGATTGCGATCAGATCGCGGTCGTGGTGATTCGCTGGTACGGCGGCATTCAGCTGGGCACCGGCGGTCTCGCACGGGCCTATGGCGGCAGCGCCAATAAATGCCTGCAAGGTGCCGAACGGATCGCACTGATCAGCCGGGTGCCGATCAGTTGTGCCTGCGGCTTCAGCGAACTGGCGCTGGTCAAACTGCGGGTGGCGGAATTGGGCGGGGTGGTGGTGGAAGAAACTTTTACGGCCAATGGTGTGGAGTTGCAACTGGCCGTCGGTGAGACGCAGATCGATACCTTGCAGCGTCAACTGGCGGATTTGAGTCGCGGGCGGATTTTGTTGCTGCGGTAAAAGGCAAGATCAAAAGATCGCAGCCTGCGGCGGCTCCTACGGGTCGCCGCGAACAAACGTGCTGATGATCACGAGTTCCTCTGTAGGAACTGCCGAAGGCTGCGATCTTTTGGGGCATTGGCGCCATGCCAACATTCCCGACACTTGCCCACAACCGCTGTGCACCCGACTGTGGATAACCTGAGTACACAGCGCTGTACCCCTTCTGCTACGTGGCTTTGCGCCCATTGATCATTTTTCGCCCAATTGCTCATCCACGCCTCCAATTTCACCGCAAAACAATCAGTTAGAGCGGTTTAGCACCATTAGAACAAAGCCTCTTAGTGCTTATGCCCGGGCTTTGGGCTTGCGCACAAATACTGTGGAACAACCTGTGGATAACCCGTTCATGGCTGGCGCAGTCGCATAGCCGGCATAGTCCGCAGCCCGATGATCATTTTTTAACCAGATTACCGAGAGCCAAATCTGAGCTCGATCCCGCACCTCGCTCCGAAGTGGTGCCTGATCGCGAATCAAACTTCTGCATTGGATCGCCCAAGGGTTGGGGTTGGGGTTGGCGATTCAGTCAAGTCTGCTCGCGATGACTGCCGCACAGGCAACACCTGCGCAACACCCCACGCCAATTCAAAGAACAGGAAAACCGCCAGCAGCGAAGTCACGCCATGGACCAGTGCATACACCTGCCACGCGGCAAACAGGAATCGTCCTGCCGCGTCATACCGGCCATACACCTGCTGCGGATCGCGGATGCGCAGCACCGACCAAACACACACGATCGAGCCCATCAAATTCGCCATCAGCACGTGCATGGGTTCGAACGGCGGCAGTTCGCCCGACAGGTTCAAGTTCTGGCTGAGGCTTTGCAGCAAACCGTGCAGCGCGGTAAACGTCCAGGGCGTGACAAATGCGGCGGTGACGATCAGGTCATACCAGGCGCTGCTGCGCACCAGGTTTCGGTATTGCGAAGAGGTCCACATGAATACGGCTCCAATGATTCGAGGAGCAAACAGGCTAAAGCCTGGAGTATGCTCCAGGGTCAAGCCTCCCATGAGTCGAGAAAATGCGCATCGGTGAACTAGCCCTGGCCAGTGCCGTCAGCCGCGATACCTTGCGTTTCTACGAGCAGCGCGGATTGATCGCCGCTCAACGCAGCGCCAACGGCTATCGCGACTATCCCGAGGAAATGGTGCAACTGGTGCTCTACATCAAGACTGCACAACGCCTGGGTTTTACCCTTGGCGAGATCGGCAGCAGCGTCTCCTCGCTGTGGCAGGCACCCGACCCTTCGAGCGCCGTCAGCCAACTGCTGCAAGACAAACTGAACCTGATCGAAACCCGGATCGCCGAGCTCGGTGAGTTACGCCACGAGTTGCAACAACGACTCGGACAACGTTGTCCATTGAATCCATGACCCTCTTTTTACAAGGAAGCCACTCATGTCTACGGTAAAAACCGCACTGATCATCGGCGCCTCTCGCGGCCTGGGCCTGGGGCTGGTGAAAACCCTGCTGGCCGACGGCTGGCAAGTCACCGCCACAGTGCGTAACCCGCAGAACGCCGAGGCGTTGCAGGCACTGGGCAAGGTGCAGATTGAGAAACTCGACATGGATGATCAACAAGCAGTGATCGCCCTCAGCCAACGACTCAAAGGCCAGGTGTTCGACCTGTTGTTCGTCAACGCCGGGGTTAAAGGCCCGGAGGTGCAGACACCTGGCGGCGCAACGCTGGCCGAGGTGGGCCAGTTGTTCTTCACCAACGCCGTGGCGCCAATCAATCTGGCCCAGCGCTTCGTCGGTCAGATTCGCGAAGGCAGCGGCGTATTGGCGTTCATGAGTTCGGTGCTCGGCAGCGTAACCATGCCCGACGCGCCAGAACTGGCGCTGTACAAGGCCAGCAAAGCGGCGCTGAATTCGATGACCAACAGCTTCGTCACGCAGTTGGGCGAACAGACACTTACCGTGCTGTCGCTGCATCCGGGCTGGGTGAAAACCGACATGGGCGGTGAAGGCGCGGATATCGATGTCGACACCAGCACCCGTGGGCTGGTCGATCAGGTGAACGCTTACGCCGGCAAGGGTGGGCATCATTTTGTGAACTACCGGGGCGAGACCATTCCCTGGTAAACACCATAACCCCATGTGGGAGCGGGCTTGCTCGCGAAGAGGCCATCACATTCAGCATCAAAGTTGACCGTCAGTCCGCCTTCGCGAGCAAGCCCGCTCCCACACTGGATCTGTGGCGTACAACCTGAGTAAACTGCGCACTTCGCCCCCGCGGCGACCCTGGATCAGCAGACAGGGCAACACTGAGCTGGCGAACCTGAACCCAACTTTCAGAGGAGCCGGCAAATGCCTGCGACCCGTATCTGGTTAAAAAATCCCCTCGCGATCTTCACTGCCAACGGCCTCGATGCCCGTGGCGGCCTGGTGCTGCAAGACGGTTTGATCGTCGAAGTGCTCGGTGTCGATCAACAACCCGCGACGCCCTGTGGACAAGTCTTCGATGCCCGCGAGCATGTGATCCTGCCGGGGCTGATCAACACCCACCATCACTTCTATCAAACCCTCACCCGCGCCTGGGCGCCGGTGGTCAATCAGCCGCTGTTCCCCTGGCTGAAAACCCTCTACCCGGTCTGGGCTCGACTGACCCCTGAAAAACTCGCGCTGGCGACCAAGGTGGCCTTGGCTGAATTGCTGCTGTCGGGTTGCACCACCGCTGCCGACCACCATTACCTGTTTCCCGAGGGGCTGGAAAACGCCATCGACGTGCAGGTCGAAAGCGTCCGCGAGCTCGGCATGCGCGCCATGTTGACCCGTGGCTCGATGAGCCTCGGCGAAAAGGATGGCGGCCTGCCGCCCCAGCAAACCGTGCAGCAAGGCGAAGTGATTCTCGCCGACAGCCAGCGCCTGATCGCCGAGTACCACGAACGTGGCGACGGTGCGCAAATCCAGATCGCCCTGGCACCCTGCTCGCCGTTCTCGGTCACGCCGGAAATCATGTCGGCCAGCGCCGAACTGGCGAACAAGCTCGACGTGCGCCTGCACACCCACCTGGCCGAAACCCTCGACGAAGAAGACTTCTGCCTGCAACGCTTCGGCCTGCGCACCGTGGATTATCTGGACAGCGTCGGCTGGCTCGGCCCGCGCACCTGGCTCGCGCATGGCATTCACTTCAACCCCGACGAAATCGCCCGCCTCGGCGCGGCGGGCACCGGCATTTGCCATTGCCCAAGTTCGAACATGCGCCTGGCATCGGGCATTTGCCCAACTTTGGAGCTGACGGCTGCCGGTGCACCGCTGGGGCTGGGTGTCGACGGTTCGGCCTCCAACGATGCTTCGAACATGATCCTCGAAACCCGCCAGGCGCTGTACCTGCAACGGCTGCGTTATGGCGCAGAGAAAATCACTCCGGAACTGGTGCTGGGCTGGGCCACCCAAGGTTCGGCGAAACTGTTGGGCCGTAGCGATATCGGCGAACTGGCGGTGGGCAAGCAAGCGGATCTGGCGTTGTTCAAACTCGATGAGCTGCGCTTCTCCGGCAGCCATGACCCGATCTCGGCACTGCTGCTGTGTGGCGCAGACCGTGCGGATCGGGTGATGGTCGGCGGTAAATGGCGAGTGATCGATGGGCAAGTCGAAGGGCTGGATCTGAAAGGTTTGATTGCCGATCACAGTCAGGCGGCACGGCAGTTGATCAGCGGCGTCTGACCTGACGCCATCGTGGGCAAGAGCTAGCCCTTGCCCACGTATGCCGACACCTACGCTTATCGTCAGGAACAGGAGGTGGTTTGATGAACCGGCTGGTCAGGTTTTGCTCATTGTTTCTACGGGCATCTGTAGAATGCTCGCCATCTGCACCTGATGAGAAAAGAATATGTACGACTGGCTGAACGCCCTGCCCAAGGCTGAACTGCACCTGCACCTGGAAGGCTCGCTGGAGCCTGAGTTGCTGTTCGCCCTGGCCGAACGCAACAAGATCGCCCTGCCGTGGAGCGATGTCGAAACCCTGCGCAAGGCTTACGCCTTCAACAACCTGCAAGAGTTCCTGGACCTGTATTACCAGGGCGCCGATGTGTTGCGCACGTCCCAGGATTTCTACGACCTGACCTGGGCCTACCTGTTGCGTTGCAAGGCGCAGAACGTGATTCACACCGAACCGTTCTTCGATCCGCAAACCCATACCGACCGTGGCGTGCCGTTCGAAGTGGTGCTCAACGGTATCGCCAGCGCATTGAAAGATGGTGAGCAGCAATTGGGCATCACCAGCGGTTTGATCCTCAGTTTCCTGCGCCACTTGAGCGAAGACGAAGCCCAGAAAACCCTCGACCAGGCGCTGCCGTTCCGTGATGCGTTTGTCGCCGTCGGCCTGGACAGCTCAGAGATGGGTCACCCGCCGAGCAAGTTCCAGCGCGTGTTCGATCGCGCTCGTCACGAAGGTTTCCTGACCGTTGCTCATGCCGGTGAAGAAGGCCCGCCGGAGTACATTTGGGAGGCCATCGACCTGCTGAAAATCCAGCGTATCGACCATGGCGTACGCGCCATCGAAGACGAACGCCTGATGCAGCGGATCATCGACGAGCAGATCCCGTTGACCGTTTGCCCGCTGTCCAACACCAAACTTCGCGTGTTCGATCACATGTCCCAGCACAACATCCTCGAGATGCTTGAGCGTGGGGTGAAGGTCACAGTGAACTCGGACGACCCGGCGTACTTCGGCGGTTATGTCACCGAGAACTTCCATGCGCTGTATACCCATTTGGGCATGACCCAGGATCAGGCCAAGCGCCTGGCCCAAAACAGCCTGGATGCCAGGCTGGTCAAACCCTAAGATTCACCGCAAAACCAATGTGGGAGCAGCCGGGCGGCGTTCCGTTTGCTCGCGATGAGGCCATAACATTCAATATCAATGTTGAATGTCAGTCCGCCATCGCGAGCAAGCTCGCTCCCACATTGAATCGGTGTTTAACCGACTTGCGCGACCTCGCTCAACTCCTCCAGCGTCTTGCCCCGCGTCTCCATCCCGAACAACCAGACCACGCCCGCGGCAATCGCGAAACACATCGCCCCCAACGCGAACACTCCGCCCTGCCCGGTTATCGGGAATACCAGTCCGGTGACCAATGGCCCGAGCAATGAGCCCACCCGGCCAATCGCCGAGGCAAACCCGGAACCGGTGGCGCGCGCCGACGTGGGGTAGAGCTCCGGGGTGTAGGTGTAGAGCACGGCCCACATGCCGAACAGGAAGAACTGCATCAACAGGCCCGAGCTGATCAACAGGCTGACGTTGCCGCCAAACACCGCGCTCTGCCCATACAGAAATGCCATCACCCCACCACCGAGCAAGGTGATGATGCACACCGGTTTGCGTCCCCAGCGCTCCACCAGCCAGGCCGCCATGAGAAACCCGGGGATCCCGCCGAGGGAAATCAGCACCGTGTAGTACACCGACTGGGTCACGGCAAACCCTGACTGTTGCAGCAACGCGCTGAGCCAGGAAGTCAGGCCATAGAAGCCAAGTAAGGCAAAAAACCAGACACTCCAGATCATCATCGTGCGTTGACGGTACAACGGTGACCAGATTTCATTCAAGGCCGAAAGGAAGTGGCCCGGGCGACTCTCGATCCTCGGTAAACGAATGGGCTCAGGCAGGTCGGAACGACCCAGCGAGCCACGCACCTTATCTTCAATGCGCTGCAAAACCTTGTCCGCTGCAGCGTGATGCCCGGCCTGTTCCAGCCAGCGCGGTGACTCGGGAATGAAGAAGCGGATCGCCAGGACAAACACTGCCGGCACCGCCAGCACCAGGAAGATGTCGCGCCAGCCAATCACCGGTAACAGGAAGTAAGACAGCACGCCCGCCGCGACAAATCCCAGCGGCCAGAAGCCGTCCATCAACGCGATATAACGCCCGCGCCGATTGGCCGGGACCAGTTCGGACAACATCGATTGGGCAATCGGAAACTCCATGCCCATGCCGACCCCCAGAAGAATTCGAAACAGCGTCAGCATCTCGACGGTTTGCGCCGTAGAACAGAGGTAACTGGCGATGCCCCACAACACGATGCTCCACTGGAACACCGGTTTGCGCCCGAAGCGGTCAGCGAGCATGCCGGACAATGACGCGCCGAGCACCATGCCGAAGAAACTCGAACTGGCCAGCAACCCGGCCTGCGCCGTGCTCAAGCCGAACTCGGCTTTGATCGAGCCCAAGAGGAAGGTCATCATTGCCAGGTCCATGGAATCGAAGAAAAACGCCAGGGCAATGATGATGAAAATGATCCGGTGATAACCGCTGATGGGTAGTCGTTCCAGACGTTCTGCCGCGCTATAGCCTTGCGTTTCCATGCCGTATGCCCCCAATTCGATAATCCCCGAATCGAGTGTGCGGGATCGCCTGGGGTGGCTATTGCTGGATACGACCTGGCCACAGCTCTGAGCGACGTCTGAAACCTCTGGCCACAGACGCCGCAAGCGTTGCTAAAGGGCCATTTCCAACTCGACTTCTTTGGCGAACAGATCGATTTCACGCTGGCCGGCCGTGGTGATCTGCAGAACACGCGTGTCGCTGGGCAGATTCAACCAGCCGGACTGCATGAATAGCTGCAATACCGCCGCCCCCAGCGTGCCGCCCAGGTGCGGTCGGTGCTCGCTCCAGTCAGGGCAGGCGCAGGCTACGCGGGAAGTGCTGTGGGCCAACGCCTGAATGAATACGCCGTGGATCGCCAACTGATTGGCGCCTTTGTGGGTCACGATGACGCGCTTGTCCAACTGTTCGATCCAGCCAGCATCCAGCATCCGCTGATACAGATCAGCCGCCAGGCTTCCCCCCAGATGGTCTTCACAGAGCCTGGCCCGCAACAATGACGAAGGCGCCGTTCGCGCTTTCGTCGATGGGCCGGTGCGCTTGAGCAACTCTGGAACCTTGCCTGGCAAGCTGGCCAGAGTGGCGCTGGCCAGCGCTTCAACCGCCGCACCGATTTCGGGAGCCGCAAGCCGGAAAAACCGCTTGCGCCCACGCTCCTCGACTTTCAACAGTCCACCGCTGGTCAAACGCCCCAGGTGCGCATTGGCCGAAGACGGCGACAAGCCAGCCAGCCAGCAATGCCAACTCCTCGGATTGCCGTGCAGTACCGTCCATCAATGCCCACATCATCGCGCTACGCTTCGGGTCTGCCAGCAACGTGGCTATCTGACTGATGCAAGGTGCATGTTCCATGTATTCACTCCCTGTTGAATCATTTGTCTACTGCTCTGGGACATCTTGACCAGTAATGTGCTGCCGGCCAAGGCGTGAAAACCGCCAAAAGCCGGGCGGTGTAACCAACGGATGCGACAAACCTCTTCGAAAACCCCAACCGGGCTCAACGACGATCCGCGCGGCGGCGAACCGCTTTGAACGAGGTTGCGCAACATCACTGACAACGGTGCGACACCAGGCGGGGGTTAGTATAAGCGTGATGATCTTCGGTTCCTGCCCGCCGGAAGCTTTTGGAGGTGATAGTTCCTGCCAGAATTTTCCCTATTTGCGTGCGACTACTCGCCCGCAACGAACATTGTGGGTAATTGTCCCGACAATTCGGCACATCGCGACTTGAGCAGTTCACGCAGCAGGTTCACCGGCTTACTCAATTGAGCGCGATGGGCGCACAGCAAATTCAGCGGTGCGCGCTCGCAGAGCAGCTCCGGCATCAGCACTTTCAAGCGTCCGGCCAAAACATCGCCGGCCACATCCAGCCAGGACTTGTAGGCAATGCCGGCTCCGGCCACCGCCCACAGACGCACCACGTCCGCATCATCACTGAAGCGATCACCGCTGACGGTCAGGCTCACCTCCCGTTTGCCGTCATGAAAACTCCAGTGGTCGTGAACCCGGCTG
The DNA here is from genome assembly GCF_044743155.1 of Pseudomonas sp. NPDC087697. Classification (NCBI taxonomy): domain Bacteria; kingdom Pseudomonadati; phylum Pseudomonadota; class Gammaproteobacteria; order Pseudomonadales; family Pseudomonadaceae; genus Pseudomonas; species Pseudomonas sp. NPDC087697. The sequence continues at coordinate 13,456 of NZ_JBIUVW010000064.1, forward strand.
CCCAGCATGAACAACAGGCAATTGTGCTGGGCCAGTTGCTCCAGCTGGCGCGGCTCGCCATGCCGTGCGAGATATCCCGGTGCAGCACACAACACCCGACGGTTGTCCGGGGCAATCGGCAGCGCCACCAGGCTTGAGTCTTCCGGCTCTCCATAGCGCAGGGCAATGTCCACCGGCTGGCGGAACAAGTCGGCAATCCGATCCCCCAACAACAGGCGCACCGTGAGTTTCGGATGCTCGCGCTGGAACTCATCCAGCCACGGCAGCAGCAAATTGCGGCCGAAGTCCGACGGTGCCGACAGCTGCAACACCCCGCTGACCTGGTCCTGTCCGCTGGCCAGCAAACGTCGCCCTTCATCAAGATTGCTCAGCGCCGCACGGGCATATTCCAGGAAACCTTCACCCTCAGCGGTCAGCCGCAGACTACGTGTCGAACGCGCCAGCAATCGCGCCCCCAATTGCTGTTCGATCCGCTTCAACGCGGCACTGGCCACCGCCGCCGACATATCCATCACCCGCGCCGCCGCAGACAGACTGCCCAGGTCCGCAGCACGCACGAACAACTGCAAGTCATCGAAACGCAGCATCAACCCACCCGCATTATCAAAAAAATATTGAAAGAGACTGCTCTTTTAGCGGGTTTTATCTTCCAGAGAAATAGCCAATTATCCGTGCCATCGAATGACTCTTGAGGAATCCCAAATGAAAGCCATTGCCTACTACCATTCGCTGCCTATCAACGATCCAGAATCGCTGCAAGATATCGAACTGCCCGAGCCGGTTGCAGGCAAACGGGATTTGCTGGTTGAAGTCAAAGCCATCTCGGTCAATCCGGTGGACACCAAGGTTCGCCAGAATGTCTCGCCTGAAGAGGGCGCGGCAAAAGTCCTGGGCTGGGATGTAGCCGGTGTGGTCAAAGCGGTCGGCAGCGACGTCAGCCTGTTCAAGGCTGGTGACAAGGTTTACTACGCAGGCTCCATCGCTCGCGCAGGCGGCAACAGCGAACTGCATGTGGTGGACGAGCGCATTGTCGGCCATATGCCAAAATCCCTGAGCTTCGCCGAAGCCGCCGCGCTACCACTGACCGCGATCACCGCGTGGGAACTGCTGTTCGAACGCCTGCAAGTGCGCGAAGGCAAAACCGATCAAGGTCAAAGCCTGCTGATCGTCGGCGCCGCCGGTGGTGTGGGCTCGATCCTGACTCAACTGGCCAGCCAGCTCACCGCACTGAAAGTCATCGGCACCGCCTCTCGCCCGCAGACCCAAAGCTGGGTGCGCGAACTGGGCGCGGACCTGGTGATCGATCACAGCCAACCGCTGAGCGAAGCACTCAAGCGCGCAGGCCACTCTCAGGTGACGCACGTTGCCAGCCTGACCGAAACCGATCAGCACTTCGAGCAACTGGTCGAAGCCCTCGCGCCCCAAGGCAAACTCGCGCTGATCGATGATCCCAAGGCGCTGGATGTCACCAGGCTCAAACGCAAGAGCCTGTCGCTGCACTGGGAATTCATGTACACCCGCTCGCTGTTCGAAACCGCAGACATGCTCGAACAGCACAAGCTGCTGAACCGGGTAGCCGAGCTGATCGACGCGGGCACGTTGAAAACCACGGTCGGTGAACACTTCGGCACGATCAACGCGGCCAACTTGCGCCGTGCCCATGAACTGCTGGAAAGCGGCAAGTCCAAGGGCAAGATCGTCCTCGAAGGCTTCTAGGATTTTAGATGACGGTGTGTTCCTTTTGCTGTATCAAAAACGGACTACACCGTCAGTCTGAGGAATTGATCCACGTCACGAACTTGATCGAATTCAGGTCTACAATCGAGCCTCCCGCAGCGCAATTTTTTACGTGAGGAAGTCAGTAATGAAGATCCTGATAAAAGAATTGGCAAAGTCCCAGTGGCAGGTCCGCCTGGACAACCACGCGGTGAACTTCCGCAGCGAAGCCGAAGCCCGTGCTTTTACCTCGACCCTCGAGGCCCGATTGCAAGCTCCTCATTACCTCCCCGAACGCCAGCAACGCGCGGCCGGCTGACTCAAGCCACAGCTTGCGCTGCCCGGGCAATTTGCAGCCGACGGGTGAGCATCGCGACGCTCACCACCAAAATTCCGCACAGGCTGATGACCATCGCCATCGGCATCGCCGTGCCGTCATGCAGCACGCCCACCAACGCCGCCGCCCCTGCGGCAACACTGAACTGCAAGCAACCGAGCATTGCCGAGGCACTGCCTGCCCGCGCGCCCTGACCGCTCATGGCGCACGCCGATGCATTGGGGATGATGCAACCCAAGCTTGCAATGCAAATAAACAGTGGGATCAACAACGGCCACAAATGCTCGGTATGCAGTGAACTGACCGCAAGCAATGTCAGGCCCGCCGCCAGATAAATCCATACGGTGCGCGCCAGCAAAAAGGCTGGGCCGCGTTTGGAGAGCAGTCGCGCGTTGAGCTGAGCCACCAGAATGAAGCCCGCCGCATTGGTGCCGAACAGCCAGCCGAAGTGCTCGGCCGGGACACCGTAAAGCTTGATGAACACGAAAGGCGAACCAGCGATGTAGGCAAACATCCCGGCGATGGCGATGCCACCGGTCAAGGCATGGCCGAGGAAAATCCTGTCAGAGAGCAGTCGACCGTACTGGCGCAGAGAACCTGACAGTGGCTGACGCGGCTGGTTCGCCGGCAAGCTTTCCGGCAGGCCCACTGCAACCGCCAGGGCCGACACTGCACTGAACACCGTCAAGGCGATAAAGATCGACTGCCAGCCATGCAGATTGACCAGCAGACCGCCGAGCATTGGAGCAAGAATCGGTGCCAGGCCCATCACCAGCATCAGCTGGGAAAAGACTTTCGCCGACCCCACCGCGTCGCACTTGTCACTGACCACCGCACGGGAAATCACCATCCCGGCGCAGCCGCCCAGAGCCTGAACGAAACGTGCAACGATCAACCACTCAAGGCTCGGCGCAAACGCGCACACCAGCGATGCCAGAGTGAACAGGCTGACGCCCACCAGCAATGGAATGCGTCTGCCGAAGCGATCGGCCACCGGGCCGTAAGCCAATTGGCCAATCGACAGCCCGAGGAAATAGGCTGCCAGGGTCAGCTGAACGTGTTTTTCATCAGTGCCGAAAGCCACCGCCATGGCCGGAAAGGCAGGCAGATAGAAATCAATTGCCAGCGGCCCGAAAGCGCTCAGGGCGCCAAGAATCAGAATGGTACGGAGGTTCATCAGGCGTCCAGTTATGCGTCAGTCGGCAGCCCGACAGTCTAGCCGCGCTTGGACGCCTTGAACATTCCGATAGGTCGCTAACTATTAAAAAGGTTCAGGCCAGCGTCACTTCATAACCTTCTTCGCTGATCAGGTTGATGACTTGATCAGCCGACAGCTCACCGCTCTCGACGCCGACTTCCTTCGCTGCGAGGTCTACCCGAACATTGGCCGCCGGATCCTTGGCTTGCAGCGCTTGGGTAATGGCCCGAACACAGTGACCGCACGACATTCCCTGAACGTTGAATACTTGCATGAGGCAGCTCCTTTGATGAGGTTGAAGCCAGTCTTGAGCTTGCCACCGTGGCAAGGTCAAGTTCTGAAGTGATCTGCCGGGCTGGCAATCATCGTCGCGCTCGGCCAAGCTGCGCCATCAATGACTCAAAAGCAGGAGATGCAGCCATGCGCTGGTCAGCTTTCAGCCTATTCAGCATGCTCAGTCTTTTCGCCGCCGCGCCCTCGGCCAGTGCCGAAGACTACGGTGTGCTGATCATTTCTCGCGAGCGCCTGGAAGTCGCGACCTCGTGCGAGATTGGCGTGTACATCCAGGATCAGTTGTCGGCGCGGCTGTTCCAGGAACAAAGCACCTCGTTCAACTTGCCGTCGGGTAACTACTCCTTGCGGCTCAAACTGCTGCCCGGCCAGGCGCCAGGCTGCAACGCCGGAATGCTGGCCCCCGGCTCGCAGAACATCACGTTGCGCGCCGGTGCCATCCAGAAATTCCGTATCGCCATGAACCAGCAAGGTATCTACCTCAAGCCCGCCGCGCTGGGGTATTGATCCCCCCGCGGTTCCGTAGGAGCAAGGCTTGCCCGCGATGCGGGCAACGCGGTGATTCAGGTCAACCGCGTCATCGTTCATCGCGGGCAAGCCTTGCTCCTACATGGCGCTTGACCTTGCCAGCATGGCAAGGTTGATCCTGTAGGTCATTTCTACAGGGAGTAAGACCGATGTCCGATTCCACCACCTTCGATCTGCCGATATCCGGTATGACCTGCGCCAGCTGCGCCGGACGTGTCGAGCGTGCGTTGAGTAAAGTTGTTGGTGCCAGCAGCGTCAGCGTCAACCTCGCCACCGAGCAAGCTCGCGTCCAGGCCCCTCGCGACAGCTTGCCGGCGCTGATGGAAGCGGTGCAGCAAGCCGGATACAACGTGCCGGCACAAAGCCTCGAATTGAGCATCGGCGGTATGACCTGTGCGTCGTGTGCCGGTCGGGTCGAACGTGCCCTGAATAAAGTCGCCGGGGTGAAAAGCGTCAGCGTCAACCTGGCCAACGAACGCGCGCACCTCGAACTGCTCGGTCAGATCGCCCCTCAAGTATTGATCGGCGCTGTCAGTAAGGCCGGTTATACCGCCAGCGTTTGGCAAGCCGAACAATCCACTAACAACGATCAGCAACAACGTCTGCACCACGAACGCTGGAGCTTGCTGATGGCTATCGTTCTGGCCTTGCCGCTGGTGCTGCCGATGCTGGTGCAGCCGTTCGGCCTGCACTGGATGCTCCCGGCCTGGGCACAGTTTGCGTTGGCGACCCCGGTGCAATTCATCTTCGGTGCACGCTTTTATGTCGCCGCGTGGAAGGCCGTTAGAGCGGGCGCCGGCAACATGGACTTACTGGTGGCCCTGGGCACCAGCGCCGGTTATGGCTTGAGCATTTACCTGTGGGCCACCGTCAGCGCCGGCAGCATGCCGCATCTTTATTTCGAAGCTTCGGCGGTGGTGATCGCGCTGGTGTTGCTGGGGAAGTACCTGGAAAGCCGCGCCAAACGCCAGACCGCCAGCGCCATCCGTGCTCTCGAAGCCTTGCGTCCGGAGCGGGCGATTCAGGTGATCGACGGCCGCGAACAGGACGTCGCCATCAGCGCGTTGCGCCTCGGCGATCTGGTGCTAGTCAAACCCGGCGAACGCTTCCCGGTGGATGGTGAAGTGGTCGAAGGTCAGAGCCACGCCGATGAAGCATTGATCAGCGGCGAAAGCCTGCCAGTCCCGAAACAACCCGGCGACAAGGTCACTGGCGGTGCGATCAACGGCGAAGGTCGGCTGCTGGTTCGGACCCAGGCCCTTGGCGCGGAAACCGTGTTGGCGCGAATCATCCGTCTGGTGGAAGATGCCCAGGCCGGCAAGGCGCCGATTCAAAAGCTTGTGGATAAAGTCAGCCAGGTGTTCGTACCCGTCGTGTTGCTTTTAGCGCTGGCAACCTTGATCGGCTGGTGGCTGTATGGCGTGCCGCTGGAAACGGCGGTGATCAACGCGGTCGCGGTACTGGTGATCGCCTGCCCTTGCGCACTCGGCCTGGCAACACCGACCGCGATCATGGCTGGCACCGGCGTGGCCGCGCGTCACGGGATTCTGATCAAGGACGCCGAAGCACTGGAGCGCGCCCATGAAGTCAGCGTGGTAGTTTTCGACAAGACCGGCACGCTGACTTCCGGCACGCCACGTATCGCTCACTTGCGCGCCATCGATGGTAACGAAGCGACCCTGCTGCAACAGGCCGGTGCCCTGCAACGTGGCAGCGAACACCCACTGGCCAAAGCCGTGCTGGACGCCTGCGCCGAGCGCGGCTTGCCGGTGGCCGATGTCAGCGCCAGCCAATCACTGACCGGTCGTGGCATTGCCGGCACGCTTGAGGGTCGTCAGTTGGCGTTGGGTAATCGCCGTCTGCTGGAAGAAACCGGCTTGAACGCCGGCCCCTTGGCCGACTCCGCCAACGCCTGGGAAGCCGAGGGTCGAACGTTGTCCTGGCTGATCGAACATAGCCCGGAGCCGCGGGTGCTCGGCCTGTTCGCCTTCGGCGATACCCTCAAGCCCGGCGCGTTGCAAACCATCAAAGCACTCAACGGGCAACACATCGGCAGCCACCTGCTGACCGGCGACAACCGTGGCAGTGCCCGGGTGGTCGCCGAGGCGTTGGGCATCAGCAACGTTCACGCCGAAGTGCTGCCCGCCGAAAAAGCTTCGACCGTCACTGAACTGAAGAAAACCGGTGTGGTGGCGATGGTTGGCGACGGCATCAACGACGCTCCGGCGCTGGCGGCGGCGGATATCGGCATCGCCATGGGCGGCGGCACCGACGTTGCGATGCACGCGGCCGGGATCACCTTGATGCGCGGCGACCCTCGCTTGGTGCCGGCGGCGCTGGAGATCAGCCGCAAGACCTACGCGAAGATCCGCCAGAATCTGTTCTGGGCCTTCGTCTACAACCTGATCGGGATTCCGCTGGCAGCGTTCGGCTTGCTCAACCCGGTTCTGGCCGGCGCGGCGATGGCCTTGTCCAGCGTCAGCGTGGTAAGTAATGCTTTACTGCTCAAAACCTGGAAGCCGAAAGACCTGGAGGACGTTGAATGAACATCGGCCAAGCAGCCAGACACAGCGGCCTGAGCGCCAAGATGATTCGTTATTACGAATCGATCGGCCTGCTCAAGGCAGCGCATCGTACCGACAGCGGCTACCGCATCTATGGTGACGACGACCTGCACAGCCTGGCGTTCATCAAGCGTTCACGCGATCTCGGGTTTTCTCTGGAGGAGGTTGGCAAACTGCTGACCCTCTGGCAGGACCGTCAACGGGCCAGCGCCGACGTCAAGGCACTGGCTCGCCAGCACATCGATGAGCTGAACCAGAAAATCCGCGAGCTCGGCCAGTTGCGAGACACCTTGGAGGATCTGGTGGAGCATTGTCAGGGCGATCACCGTCCGGACTGCCCGATTCTCAAGGAGCTGGCGTCGGGCTGCTGCGCCGAGCCCGCCCGCCCCTGATCGCCAGTACCTTCAGCACCAACAGGGTGCCGAGGGGAATCCCATGAAACAGCAGCACTACCGCGCCGGGCGCCCACACGTTATAGAACGGCGCGGCAATCAACATGCCGACGCCGAACCCGGTCATTTGCAGCAGGGTCAGAAAGCTGAAAATCGGCAGGCGCAAGCTGTCCGGTTCACGCTGCAAGCGCGACATCAGCCCGACTTCAGAAAACCCGTCGCCCACTCCCGCCGGCAACGCAAACAGCAGCAAGCCGTAGAGGCTCTGTTGCTGGAACATCAGAATGAAGCCGCTGGACATCAGCAACACGCCAAAGAAAAACCGTCGCTCCAGGTTTGAGTTCTCCGACCCCGGCAAGCGGCTGGCCAGCCGCGCCCCGATCAACTTGCCGCACGCCCACACCGCCAACATCAGGCCCAGGGTGGTGCTGGCCGATTCAGGCGTCAGCAGTTTGGAAATGATCGGGAAACCCACGTTGTGCGCGGCACTGCCGAGGGTGTCGGCCATCGCCAACGCGAGCATCGCGGCGATGATCGGTGAGCTGCGCAGGCCTTGGCGCAGCGCGGTCCATTCGCCACGCTTGTGGGTTGGCTCGATACTGGGTGCAGGTCTGGAAAACCGCAACGGCACAATGAATAGCGCCGCCACCAGATAAGTGACCACGTTCAGCGCAAACACCGTCTCAAAACCGAAACCTGCCACCAACAGCCCGGAAACCAGACTCCCGCCAACCATCGCCGCGGACGAAGCCGAAGTGATCCAGGCATTGGTCTTGAGCAGTTGCTCCCCAGCGATCATGTGCGGCAACTGACTGTTGAGGCCGATGGCGAACATCGAGTTGCCAAACCCCAGACCGAAAGCGATCACCGGTAATAGCAGCGCTTGCTGCGATACAGGCAGCACCAGCAATAGGCCTAACAGCCCGGCACGCAGCAGATCAAAGGCTATCAGCGGTAAGCGCCCGACCCAACGGCGATAAAACGTCGTGCCGATCAAACTGGCAAAAATCCCACCGGCCACCCGACTGGCGAGAAAGATCCCGACGCTCATGGCGCTGTTGCTGAGCAGGTAAACATAAGTGGCCAGCGCCACCATATTGAGGAAGGCGCCGAAGTCCGAGACCAGGCGCACAGCGATGATCAGTCGGGCGTTGCGGCTGGATTGGTGGGGCGTGGGGTCGGAGTTCACAATCATCCTTGACCGAGAGCTGCCTTGGGTGTCGTGCAGTTAACGCGATTTTCGGCCCCGCGAATAGCAGTGGTGTTCTGTGAGGAGTCGGCTGCCTGATCTGACCTCATCGCGGGCAAGCCTTGCTCCTACAGGAGCGGCGTAAAATCTGTAGGAGCAAGGCTGTTGTGGTCGAATATTTTTGGACCATGATGTAGGAGCGTCGATTTAAGGAAGCATCATGGGATATCGGGTTGTTACGTCT